>NZ_JACSJX010000001.1:1695718-2034862 GCF_018617345.1 Exiguobacterium sp. s131
GATCGACATAGCAGTCTTTATATTCGCGATTGGTCGACAATCAATCATTTCGTCCAAAACATGTTGCAAAGTAAACTCGATCGTGACATTCGTAACATCAGTTTTGTTCCGATTCCACTTCCCGTCATCGATGAATTACTCGATTTGGCACCTCAAGGTCTGATCATCGATTTCGATCATACGAAACGCAGTTTGTTCAATCGACAAATCGTCATCTCATTCTATGTAGCGGGCCGTTATGAAGACATGTCTGTTCTTGAAGAAGACTTCGATGCGAAGAAAGAATCCATCGCCTTAAAAGGGCAATTGTTGTACCGTCGTCGTACATGGCAGATTGAACGATTATAAGGTCATACATGTAATGAATAGTTGTGAACCTCTGGAAATGAGGTTCTTTTTTGTTATTTTCAGACCGATTGTTTCAACCTTATGCCTATACTGGACAGGGTTGAACGCTATTCTTAAAAATTGATAACAAATTGTCTTAATTTTTTGTTAAATTAACACTTTTCTTTTTCGAACGAGGCGTTATACTAGGAATAACCTTCTGGAGGAATGGAAGGCAATATAGAGAAAGCGAGGTGAAAATCTATTCATCACGCGATGGATAGATACACGAAATGGAACAACTGAAAGTACAAGGAGTCTCATCGTTCACCAAGTTTGCGACGAATGGAAAAATGCTGAAACTTAAAGATGCTCACGCAGGGGAACAACGCATTTCACTACAGGATGCGACGGATATTCAAGTCTCTCTGCTCGACGAAGACCATTCGCGCTTCACTATATTTGGTCACGCTCACCCTTTGGTGGAGCTGATCCTTCCTCACAATTCTTGTGAAGTCCTCTATGCTTGGTTACTACACAAGATGAAACGACAAAAAATCAAACTCGCTTCAAACGCTTAAACAAAACAAGGTCTGCTCTCCATGTGGGAGGCAGACCTTGTTGTTTTGACTGAAGTCATTTCATTCCTTCGTTTCTTCCAATGATGAATTCGCAGTGACCGGGTTTCTGCGATAAATCGTCACGCCACCATGCTTGGCCTCTCCTACTACTTGAAAGAGCCAGCCTTTCTCAATCAAAATGGTTCGAACGGATAAAAAGTCTTCGCGTGGTACGTTCACTTCATCCACTTGTCCGTCCAACAATTGCTGAAATGTCGTTTCCCAATCAGTCATGTTGATTCTCCTTACGTAAGTCTTCATCATGCATCCATTCGAACAGGCGTCGTCCGGATTCTAAGCGATCCGTCTTGTCTAACAATGTTGCCGGGACGACCCGCGTCGCATCAATCGACTCATCTCCGGCAAAAGCGACAGGTTCATTCGTCATCTGTTCAATATATTGAAGTGCAAACAATAAAATCGATTTTTCTGTATCCAATCCACTTTCCCGTAGCACAACATCAAACGACTCATCTCGTTTATTGTCCACTAGTAACGTCCGTCCCCCGTCGAGGAGAGCCAATGATGGCACAGCATCGACATGAAATACTTCATATGCGCGATAGGTCTGCTCATCACACAGTAAAAGGGGAACAAAACGACGTCGGCTCGTCCATTTCTTTAACTGAAACAAAATTTTCATCGAGGTGAACCACGTCGCCCCATCTCGATCTTTTTCCACTAAAATTGTGGGAACTGATGCTTCATCCGCTTCTTTTTTTTGAACGAATAACCATTTTTCTACATCTACCACGACGATCAAATCGTTTTCCTCCTTATGATCCATTCAGACAATGCAATCATCGTCAACGCAACGAGCCAACCGCCGAGCACGTCACTGAAGTAATGAACGTTCAAGATGACACGGCTGAGCGAAACCGCGAGGACGAGGCACAAGAGAATGAAGATGACGACTTTCGACTGTTTCTTTCGATACAGTACATAAGCTGTCAATCCATATAGGGCCAGCGACCCTGAGGCGTGTCCACTCGGAAAACTGTATGTCGTTGCATCGAGGGATGCATCAATGAGCGGTCGATCGATTCCGTAGACGAGCTTTAGCACCTGGGTAAACAGAAGTGTCCCGATTCCGACGAGCGCTAGTCGCCACGCTTCGATACGGTCCCCGCGCCAATACCAAAACAACAACCCTAATATGGAGAGCCCCACAATGACCTGTGCACTCCCGAGCTCTGTCACGTAGGCAAACACTCGATCCGGTAGCGGCTGTAACCATTCATATACGAATGTGTTCATCGGATCGACCGCCCCTAAAACGACAAACACCGACACGATCACATATGCGACCGTCCCGGTGATGACCACCATCTGCGGTGTCCACTTCATCAATACAACCCTTTTCTTTCACGCATCTCTTCTTCTCCGAAATCGACCATATCTCTTAACCGGTGCGCCAATCGTCCTGAAGCGTTGGCAGCGATGGCACCGACGAGATCGTCCATGAACGTATGCACTTGCCCATCATCCATCTTCGTGTCGAGTTGTTTGATGATACCGATTTTTGCCTTGTCTAAGTATCCGAAAGTCGTAACGGCAATCGAACCATATGTGTTGACGGCACCGATCGCAATCGTCTCGTCCACTCCAAATAAACCTTCGTCTGAGGCGATAATCGACAGAAGCGGTTCAGATAATTGCCCTTTTTCAGCCAGCATATCGAGCTCTGATCCCACGAGAATCGCATGTTGTAGCTCACGTTTATCTAGAACCGCCTCGACAGAATCCATACAATCTTTTAATGAAAGATGCGGCGAATAGGGTGCCTGCATCTGGTATACGATTTCAGCAATCGATTCAATCGTAACCCCGCGTTCGAGCAAACGAGCACGAGCCGCTTCTCGGACGTCACGTGAGTGTGGTACGTGTTTCATAATAGGCGCAGGATCGAAATCCCGCTTCACATCCCTTCGTTCAGAGAGTCATCGTCTCTCTATATGATATAACCATTATACTGAAAAATTGAAAAAAGACGAACCCTGCTTTGACTTCCCACATTAAATCGGTCATCATTAACATGTAGGTTAAACGATTAAAGGGGGAAGAGGAATGAAGATTGGGGTAGTCTTATTTCCGTCTAAACAAGTGCAAGATTTTGCGAACTCTTATCGAAAACGCTATGACACAAAATATGCGTTGATTTCACCTCACGTGACCATTAAAGAGCGGACAGAGGTGTCAGAAGAAGACTTGCCGAAAGTACTCGAGTACTTGCAACAAGTTGCGGATTCGACTAAACCGATTCAGTTAAAAGTCGATGGCGTTCGGTCTTTCGCACCGACGAACAATGTCTTGTATTTAAAAGTGTTACCGACACGTGATTTGTCGACTCTTCAGCAACGACTGCATGAAGGTGTGCTCAACCAAACACCGAAATATGAATTCTTGCCGCACATCACGATTGGTCAAGATTTGACCGATGCCGAGCTGTTCGACGTCCTCGAACGTTTGCGTATGGAGCAGGTTCATTTCGAAGAGACGATCACTCGGATGGCCGTCATGTATGAACTCGAAAATGAAACATGGAACGTCTATGAGACGTTCCGTTTCCGAGGCTAACCTTATATGCTCCGGTCGACATAGCGACCGGGGTTTTTTTCTTGCTCTTCTTCAAGCCATTCTTCACGTCGAGGTCGGATTCGTTGGACACGTTTGATTCGTGTCACCGGTTCGATGCTTGCTCGACCTGATGGCTGGACTTGTCGGTTGACGTATTGTACGACAGTAAAATCAATCTGATAGGGACCCATGATCTGACCTCCTTCATAGGTCCTTACCCGATTTATTCACGAGGTAATACAAAAATGGCGCATCACTGCGCCATTCCCCAAACTTATAAAATATGGTATCCGCTATCTACGTGAATGACTTCGCCGGTCACGCCACTTCCCATCCCCGAGAGGAGGAAGAGACCTGTCGAAGCTACTTCTTCCGCCGAAACGTTTCGACGCAATGGCGCCTTCTGTTCAAGCTCAGAAAGGATACTGTTGAAATCACCAACCCCTTTGGCTGACAATGTACGAATCGGCCCCGCCGAGATAGCATTGACACGCACACCATGTGGACCGTATTCGTTCGCCAAATACTTGACGCTCGAATCAAGTGCCGCTTTGGCGACACCCATCAAGTTGTAGTTCGGAACGACACGCTCGCCGCCGAGGTAAGTGAGTGTGATTACCGAGGCGTCTTGTGCGAAGTAAGGCTTCGCCGCTTTCACAACTGCCGTCAAACTATATGCTGAGATGTCTAATGCCTGCGCGAACTGACCACGTGTCATTTCTGAGAACTCACCGCGCAATGCTTCTTTGTCAGCAAATGCGATCGAATGCGCGATTCCTTGAATCTCGCCAGCTTGTTCGTGAATCGAACGGAATGTTGAATCAATCGCTTCGTCATTCGTCACATCACACTCAAGTAGAATCGCTTCTTGTTTCAACTCACTTGCGAGTGACTCGAGACCCGATTTGAATCGTTCTGCCGCATACGTTAACACGAGCTTCGCCCCTGCCTCATCAAGCGTTTTGGCAATCGCCCATGCAATCGAGCGCTTGTTGGCAATCCCCATGACGACGTACGTTTTATTCGTTAATGTTGGATAAATTGACATCATAAACTCCCCTTTTTAGTACCTGGTGATAATATCTGTTCTCAGATTACAGAAAGGTTTCTGTTTTGTCAACCGACTCGTTACGTATTGCGATTTTTTTAAGTTGCGGTAAGATAAAATACGTATAGAAAGGGTGATTCGACTCCATTATGAACCGTATACAATCATATTTTAAAAGTTTAGATACGACACTGTTGACCATCGTCTTCCTATTGATGATCATCAGTCTCGGTGCAATCTATACCGCTCAACCGATGTTGCCAACGCGACTTCAACATATCAACTTCGCTCTTGAACAAGGCATTCGTTATGTCATCGGCTTTTTTGCAATGTTCGCGATTATGACGATTGAATATGAGCAACTCCGGAAAATCCATTGGTACTTATACGCATTCGGTCTACTTCTGCTCGTCGGTCTGATTCCGTTACGTGACACGTCGCTCGTACCGAACATCAACGGGGCGTATGGTTGGTATAACGTGCCTGGATTCAGTTTCCAGCCGGCCGAATTCATGAAGCTCTTTTTGTTGATTTCTATGTCGACCATCGTCTATGAGCACAATAAACGTTACGGATCGTCACAACTCGATACATGGCTCCTCGTGAAACTGGTACTAGTCGCCATCCCGCCGCTCGGGCTGATTGTGACACAACCGGACTTAGGGACCGGGCTCGTTCTGATGACGATGCTCGGCGCCATCATCATCGTCTCGGGAATCGGTTGGAAGTGGCTTCTTGGTCTCTTCAGCGCTGCGGCTTTGACCATCGGCACATTCATGTATCTGTTCTTTGCCCATTTCGAAGTCTTACAAGCATTCGTACCTGGACACGCCCTCAACCGCTTCCAGGCCTGGATTTATCCTTACGAATATTCAGATGATCTGGCATTCCAATTAATCAAATCGCTACAGGCGATTGGTTCTGGACAGATGTTCGGAGCAGGATACGGCCAGGGTCTCGTCTATTTACCGGAATCTCAAACGGACTTCATATTTGCCGTTATCGCAGAACACTATGGGTTCATTGGCGCAGCTCTCGTGATCATCGTCTTCTTCTTATTCCTCTATCGGATGATTCACATTGCGTTAGAGTCTAGTAGCGCGTTCGGAAGTTATATCGTCACCGGTGTCATCGCCATGTTCACATTCCAAGTGTTCCAAAACATCGGTATGACAATCGGTGTCTTGCCGATCACTGGACTTACCCTCCCGTTCGTCAGTTACGGGGGAACAGGGATTATCATGAACATGATTGCCATCGGTCTCGTCATGAACGTGGCTTCTAAATCAAAAACCTATATGTTTGATGATGATTGACAAAATCCCTCAAGGTTTTACCTTGAGGGATTTCTTTATACAGTTCGAAAATCTTCCGGAATTGGCGCATCAATCTGAATCTCATCCCCTGTCATCGGATGAATGAATCGCGCAGACGCGCTGTGAAGGGCGTGACGGGGCATACGAGTCGTCCCACCATACATGGAGTCCCCAATGAGCGGATGACCGATATGGCGCAAATGCACGCGAATTTGATGGGTCCGTCCCGTCTCGAGTCGAATCGTCAATAACGAGCCGCTCTCAAATGGCTGACAGGCGAGGATATGCGTGATGGCGTGTTGTCCCTCAGTTGTCACGACTCGCTCCATAATCGAATTCTCGGCACGCCCGATCGGTGCTTCAATCGTTTGTGGTGTCACTTCTTCTTCGACCAATGCCTTGTACGTACGCACCAATCCATTCGCTTTCTGAAGTTCACTAAATCGATGATGAATAAATCCATACTTTGCAAACAAGACGACACCGCTCGTGTCGCGATCGAGCCGATTGATCACGTGAATCGCAGATGACAGACCGATGCGTTGATAATAGCCGAGTACAGCGTTCGCAAGTGTATCGGTCGGATGTAGTCGTGATGGAATCGTGGCAATCCCTGCCGGTTTATCGACCGCCAACAGCGTATCATCTTCATACAGAATTCGAATAGGCCGATCTGAGGCGACCATATCGAGTGAAGGAGCTTCAAGCGGGAATCGCACCATCACTTCATCTCCTGGTTCGAGTTCATGTCTTACGGTGCGGTGCACGCCATTCACTTCAATATCCCCTTCATGCTTCACAAGCGTGAGCATCTTTCGAGAAATCCCCATATCTTGCATTAAAAAGTCGCGAAGTGGGACGGCTTTCTCCACAACGCGACGAATCGTAAACCCTTGCATTCGTTACTTTCCTTCCTCGATGAACGATTCGCGAACTCGGCGCCAGAATGGGAAGGGCCGGAAGCGAGCGAACGTCACTTTTTCTTTTGCGACCGCACATCGAATCGAGACGACATCCGACCAGGACAACGCTTCTTGATGGTCAAACGCCAATTCAAATTCGGTTTTCGTGTGCGGTTTGATTTTCACTTGATGGTGTTTTGGTAAGAGAAGCGGTGCACCGATCGTTCGATACACTAGGTTGTTGATTGAAGCCATCTCGGTCACTTGAATGGCTTCAATCGATGGGTGAACGATTGCTCCACCGAGTGCCTTATTGTAGGCGGTCGAACCCGATGGTGTCGAAATACATAATCCATCTCCACGGAACGTTTCAAAGTAGTCGTCTCGAATCGATAAATCACAGACGAGCGTTCGCTTGTAGTTCTTAATCGTACAGTCATTCATCGCCAGTCGACGATCAGTCTCCCCGTCCTCATAGTCAATGAGCACCTCAACGAGCGGATAGGAGACCGGCTCGAACGATTCGCTCGTGATCATCTCGGTCAATTCATCCAACTCATCCGGTTGCCAATCGGCATAAAAGCCGAGATGCCCGGTATGAATCCCAACAAGTAGCGTTTCATCGAGTCGGTCGATGTATTTATGAAACGCCTGTAACATCGTCCCGTCCCCTCCGACCGATACTACGATTCGGGGCTGTTCAGATAATGTATGCCCGGCGGCTTGAAGTTTTTGAGTCAGTTCCTCGGCGATCTCCGCTGATCGCGTATCTCCCCTCGATACAATCGCAAACTGCATATCGGTTTCCCCCTAGTCTTCGTCCGTTTTCACGTTCATCTCTTTATCCCGAAACACCTGCTGGGCGTCCTGAATTTCAACGCGGAGTTGGCTCATCTCGGCATCGAGTAAAAAGGCCGCCTCGGCTGCACGTCTCAATCGTTCCTGCACTTCAAGAGGCATGTCACCATCATATTTATAATTCAATGAGTGCTCGATCGTGGCCCAGAAATTCATCGCAAGCGTGCGGATTTGCACTTCCACGAGCGTCGGGATTTCACCGTGAATCGTTTGGACCGGGTACTCGATGATGACATGATACGATCGATAACCCGAATCTTTCTGATGGGTAATGTAATTCCGTTCTTCCACTATTTTAAAATCTGTTCGACGATGTAGCAAATCCAAGACGTGAACGATATCATCAACAAATTGGCACATGATTCGTAATCCTGCTATATCTTGCATATCCGTCGCCAATTCATGGTCAGCGATATTCTTTCGTTTCGCTTTCTCAAGAATGCTCCCGACCGGCTTCACTCGACCTGTGACGAATTCAATCGGAGAATGGTCATTTTGGGATTTGAACTGCTTACGAACGGCTTTCAATTTGACTTTCAACTCGTCTACCGCAATTTGATACGGCACTAAAAACTGATCCCAGTTCACTGATTGCATACGCTGTCACCACTTTCGTTCTTTTCCGGAAAAAACGCGTCCTTTCCGTATGTATCCGTTTGTATGGTATCATAAACGAACAATTGTTCATAGAATGGAGCGATGATTCATGACCCAAGAAGTGGAAATTGAATTTAAATCAATGTTGACGAAAGACGAATATGAGACACTCCTACGTGCCTATCAGCTTGATGATCAGGTTCGTTGGCAAGCGAATGACTATTTCGATACCCCTTCCTTTCAGCTAAAAGCGAACGGGGCGGCACTTCGGATTCGCGAGAAGAAACAAGGTCAAGTGCTGACGTTGAAGCAACCAAACGAGGTCGGATTGCTTGAGACACATGCCACTATTACAGAAGATGAGGCTGAGGATCTGTTTAAGTACGGTATCATTCATGACGAGCAAATGAAACAGGCACTGGCCCCGTTCCAGCTGAATGCACCGCTCGAACACCTCGGTCGACTTGAGACGAATCGAGCAGAGTTACAGATAGAAGACGGTCTACTCGTTTTGGACGAAAGCCATTATTTGGAGACGAGCGACTATGAAATAGAATTTGAAGTGACGAATGAAGAAGAGGGAAAACGTGCGTTCGAAGGACTTCTTGCAAAACACGGTCTCCCCTATCGTCCCGCCAAAAATAAAATCGTCCGATTCATGGAATTAAAAATGAGTCGGTTGGAAGGTTGAGCAGATACATTGCCAACCTTTTTTTTTCGTTGCTACAATGAGTTTACAAAGTTAAATGAGTTTTTTGACGAGAGGAGGCGACACAAATGGAACTTGAACAATGTAATGGGTCATCCTGTTCACTGGAAGAAACTCCTATTCAAGTAACGTATAAGCCATTGGAGTTATTCTATTTCATGGACATCTCAAGTCCTGAGAACTTTCACGTGATGACACTGATCAAAAAGTTAGAGATTGAATACGGACATGTGATTCGTTTTCGAATGGTCTCTACCGTTCCTAGCTGTGTTGGCGGATGTCAGGAAGAAGTTCGCCTTCTCACCATGATCAAAGCGCTGGAATTGCAAGGGAAACGTCATGCGATGCGCTTTTTGCGTCATTTGCATGTGAATGATCTATTCTCTGGTGAACAACTTGGTTCAATCGATTTATGGGAAATCGCACGTTCTTTCGAAGAGTATGGCCTTGATTTAAGTGAACTTGAAGCCGATCTTCAATCGAACCAGCTCTTGAATGCATTAGCTGTCGACCATCAAGTGTTGAAAGATTGGGAGATTGAGTCATTGCCCGCACTCACATTCGTGACGCGCGATGAAGCATTGAAGATTGAAGGGGTATATCCGTACGATGTCTATCAATCGGTCATGACTGAATTGTTAGGTTATGCACCGAGCCGTACGACCGATTGGGATGTAGCCAAAGTGTTGGCACGCTATGATGCGTCGACCATCACAGAGCTATCGTACATTCTAGACATGGAGAAGACAGTGATTGAACGCGAATTGAAGAAGCTCTCCCTACAACAGCGTTGCCGTCCTGTGCCAGGATGTAGCGGTGAAGCGTGGGCTCAAACGAAATAAAAAATGAACCCCATGGCCGGGGAGCCATGGGGTTTTTGACGTCTCAAGCGGGGACAAGAGACATCGAACCTTGAGGCCCGGGGAAGGCCTACAAGATGGGAGAAAGTTTACGGTCAATAAAGGGGTTTGTGATTGATTTCACACTTATAATATACCTAGTACAGAATCGCCTGACAACCTCTTTGTGCATATTGTCACATATTGTTCACGAGAACAATAATGATTCCATTTCATCAAGAACTGCCTCGAACTGATCGAGTGCCTTCAATACCGGCTCCTTCGTCGTCATATCGACACCAGCCGCCTTCAGCACCTCAATCGGATAGTCACTAGAACCCGCCTTCAAGAAGTTATCGATATAACGACGTACGGCTGGCTCCCCTTCTTCCATGATCTGTTGTGACAGTGCAGCAGATGCCGAAATCCCTGTCGCATATTGATAGACGTAGTAGTTGTAATAGAAGTGTGGGATGCGCGCCCACTCATATGAAATCTCTTCATCGATGACAATCTCGTCTCCGAAATAGCGTTTGTTCAACTCGAGGTACGTTTCATTTAAGTACTCCGGAGTGAGCGATACGCCTTCTTGAGCAGCTTGATGAATCATGTGTTCGAATTCAGCGAACATCGTTTGACGGAACAATGTTCCACGGAACGTTTCAAGCTGATTGTTCAGCAAGTAGAGACGCTCCTCTTTCGCTGTTCTCGTTTTCAACAAATGGTCGTTTAACAAAGCTTCGTTCGTCGTCGATGCCACTTCTGCAACGAAGATTGAGTAATCGCCATACGGATATGGTTGCGATGTGCGTGTGTAATGACTATGCACCGAGTGTCCGAACTCGTGTGCGAGCGTGAACAAGTTATTGACGTTATCTTGCCAGTTCATGAGGATGAACGGTTGCGTATCGTACGCTCCCGAGGAGTAAGCACCGCTACGCTTACCACGCGTCTCTCGCACATCGACCCAACGCGATTCGAGACCGTCTTTGACAATTTGGACGTACTCTTCTCCGAGTGGTGCCAAACCATCTACCATCCATTGTTTCGCTTCCTCATATGACACTTTCATCTCGACATCTTTGACGAGCGGTGTGTAGAGGTCATACATATGCAACTCATCTAAGCCGAGCGCTCGCTTACGTAACGCGACATAACGATGTAACAAGTCGAGTCGTTCGTTTACCGCTTCTACGAGGCCGTCGTATACAGACTCCGGAATCGCATTATGGTGGAGTGCGGACTGTCTTGCACTTTCAAATTTACGCACAGTCGCATAGAAGTTATCTTTCTTCACACTTCCTGACAATGTCGAGGCGAACGTATTCAAATATTGCGCGTACGTCCCGTACATCGCTTTAAATGCCCCTTCGCGGACGCTTCGGTCAGCCGATTCAAGGAACGTGATATATCGACCGTGCGTCAACTCGACTTCTTCCCCTTTTTCATTTTTCACTTTCGGGAATTTCAAGTCCGCGTTGTTGAGCATACCGAACGTCGAGCTCGATTGACCGAGCACATCTCCCGCTTGTCCCAAAATGGCTTCTTCTGCCTCTGTCAATACGTGCGGACGCTCAAGTGCCAACTCATGGAATGCATGACGATAAACGCGAAGTGACTCATTCTGCTCCATGAAGGCTTCAATCTGATTCTCATCAATCGAAAGCAACTCAGGTGTCATAAATGCGAGTTGCGCTGAAACTTGAGAAGCAAGTGAGCCGGCACGATCATTCAATGCTTGATAATGGCTATTCGCCGTATCTTCGTCATAGCGCATATGCGCATACGTATATAGCTTATGTAACTGACGTGAGAGATCGTCCCGAAGTTGCAACACTTCGTATAACGTCTCCGCCGACTCCCCAAGGCGTCCTTTAAATCCAATCAATTCCGGTACTTTCTCTTTTAACGCTTGAAAATCCGATTCCCAAGCCTCGTCATTGCTGTAGATGGTCTCTAAGTTCCACGTTTCTTCCACTGGAACTTGTTGTCTAGTCAATACCTCTGACATACGTCCACTTCCTTTTCGATGATTTAGTCGATTGTAAGATCAATCGCTGAAGTCCTTGAAACAAACGTGTATCGTGATGTCTGGCCTCCTCGTAATGCTTCGGATGCGGCCATGACCTGACATCACAGGATAGACGACTCGCATTCAAGAGTTGTTTCCATTGTACATGAAATGACTGGGAAAAGTCGCTTGTCGGTGTCACCCCAAATTGTCGACACGTTTTTTGAATACTCCATTCTACGGAATCGTGAGGTGACTCGTAGCGATTCAAATAAAGAACGGTTTGAAAATCAATCGGATGCACACGAATTCCCCAAAGCGATGATAGCGGAAGGTAACAGGCGGTCGGTAATAATGCGGGTAACAGACCAAGTGGATAGAGCCGATTCAATATGAGCCGTCGATTTAACGGAGATGGGTAAAGAGGCGACATCCGTTTACGACGAATCATCTCTGTCCATTCAAAAGCATCGAACCGGTAGTAAGCTTCGTACGGTGACGTGTTCACGGAAGATGAGGTTTCCCAGCTTCCGATTCCGTACTTAATCGAAATCGGAAATCCATTGAAGCGTAACAATCTCCCATTTCTCACCGTCAACAACCGATGTCTCTGAAACAGTTCTAGACGCATCCATGGTTGAAACGATTGATTGCTTCTCAAATCGAGACCGCTCGCAATCCAAATGACATCAAGCCCCGCTCGTCGATAATCAATCGTTCGCTCGGCGTATTCTTCCGGTCGCAAGGGAGATGCCTGAATTTCGAACACGGTGTGCTGCCCGTCCATGTTCGTGAGGATGTCAGCCCGACGATTCTTAATCGTCACTTCTTGCTCGACTGGATAGCCTTTCTCTTGAAGCCACTGGCACACCGCCCATTTATCCTGATGGTGCGTGACCGATTCAGCCCTCCCACAGGTGTGGATATGCGCAAAATGTAGCCGTCGCTTTACACCTTGCTTCACAATCAATACTTCCTGACAAGTCGGACATCGAAAAGGAGCAAGTTGCTCTGCTTGCATCCGATTTAATGTAAAGGAATCAATGATATCCCCTTCCCGATCGATTGCAAACCGCATCTTGCTCCCTCCTCATAGCAATGGTGAAAACATTCTGGCTAATGATTCAACGAGTTTGATAAAGAATGACCGTTTCGCGAACTCTTCTAATACGAGTTCGTGAGACCCTTCGAAATCATCATATAAGTCTTGTTTCAATTGATGGACTGAGTTCGTGTTATAGAGGAGCGCATTGACCTCAAAGTTCAAATGAAAGCTCCGAAAATCCATGTTCGCCGTCCCAATCGTGGCTAATCCATCATCCACCACGATGACTTTTGAATGCATGAATCCCTTCTCATATAGATAGATCTTTACCCCGGCGAGTAACAGTTCTTCATAATAGGACCGACTCGCGTAGAACACGATTTTATGGTCGGGATAACTCGGTAAGACGATGCGGACATCAATTCCTGATAATGATGCCGTCTTTAAGGCACTCATAATGTCTTCATCCGGAATCAAGTAAGGTGACGAAATGTAGACAGATTTTTTTGCAGCATTGATGAGTGAAAAGTAAATGGATTTCATCGTCTCATAAGGTTCATCCGGTCCACTCGCAACGATTTGAACCCCTCCGCTCGCACTTCTTACCGTCTCAAGCGGCTCTAGATAGAACGGTGTGAATAGGCGTTCCCCAGTCATGTAATACCAATCTTGCAAGAAAATCAATTGTAGTTCAGATACCCCTTCTCCTCTGACATACAGATGGGTGTCGCGCCAAAACCCGAACTTAGAGTGCTCACCTAAGTACTCATCCCCTACATTCAAGCCACCTGTGAATGCCTCCGTACCATCGATGACCACGATTTTTCGGTGGTTTCGATAGTTCGTCTTACTTGAAACGAGTGGCAATACAACTGGAAAGAACGCCTGGACTTGGACACCGGCTTGCTTCATCTCTTCAAAGAACGTGCCGCTCGTATGAATGGACCCGACGGCATCATACAAAAATCGGACTTCGACCCCCGCCTTCGCTTTTTCGATCAAGATCCGCTGTATTTCCCGAGAAATGCGATCTTCCCGGAAAATATAATACTCTAGATGGATGTGTCGGGACGCTCCTTTCAGAGCCGGCAATAACTTCGAAAATTTTTCACGGCCGTTCGTCAAGATTTGCGTATACGTATTCGATGAGACCGGTAACTGGTTCAACGAAGAAGTCAAATGCATCAGCTTCTCGTAATCGTCGTGGGCGAACATGAGGGACGGCGACAACGTCATCGCTTTCTGACGATAGGCCAAGTATGTCTCTTCATCAAGCATCGCTTTTTCTTTGAACATTCGTTTACGGCGATAGTTCTGGCCGAATACAAAGTACGCGAATAATCCGATGACTGGAAAACCAATCATGACGATTGCCCAAATGAGCGTACGTTGTGGGTTTCGATTTTCAAGTAAGATGACGAGTAATATACTGAACGTTGTCAAAAAGACGAGAATCGAGAACAATCCGATTACTTGTGAGCTCCAGTAATACGATAATATCGCAATGAGTCCTGCGAGCAAAATGAGGGAAAAGAGTACTTGTATGCGTCGCAACATATTATAAGCTGACCTCGTTTCTGTCATGTATTATCATTAATTATACATCGTAACGTCATCTTTTTGAGGGGAGCGAATGAATTATGGGGACTTTTCTGATCACAGGTGCGACAAGCGGGATTGGTCGCGCCGTCGCTTTACAGTTGACTGGTAAGGGGCACCGAGTCATCGGGATCGGTCGGGATGAAACAAGAGGCGCCGCTCTCGAGTCTGATTCAAATGGACAAGCCACATTCATTCGATGTGACCTTGCTTCGATAGAGGACATCGACCATCTTTTCGCTCAGTTAAAAGAGCAAGATGTGACCTTGAACGGATTATTCAATAACGCTGCTACTTTTGGTAGACCGGGCACACCTGAACGTTTGACACATGAGTCGTATAACGAGGTATTCGATGTCAACTTGTATGCGCTGAACACCGTCACACAACGTGCCATTCCCCTATTTGACCAAGGAGCGAGTGTCGTCAACAATGCTGCCATCGTTGGGCACGTCAAGTTTCCACCGATGCTCGCGCACTATGCCGCTTCAAAGGCGGCCGTAATAGCCTTAACTAAAACGTTCGCACACCGAATGAAAGGAAAAGTAAGATTCAATGCCGTTTGTTTTGGACCGATTGACACACCGCTCAGTCACAAGCTATATGGGGGTGAAGCAAAGTTCAAAGAGGCGATGACCCACCATTTCCGGGGACATGCCGCACATCCTGAGGAAGTGGCGCCGGTCGTAGAATTTTTATTGACTGATGCTTCAACTTACATTAACGGCCAAGCCATCACAGTCGATGGCGGATATACATTGTCTTGAACAGAGACCACCTCTTCTTTAGAACAGGTGGTCTCTGTTCATGTTGTCATCTTTTTAGCCCGATTCATTTTATTGCGCAAATAGTTCTGTTCTTTCGCATGAAGGCGATCCCAATCAATCACATCCGCAAAATATTGAATCATGTCCTCAAATGTCGAATCGAGTGTTTCATGTGCTTGGAGGCGCGCCATTCGAATCGCCTCGAACACGGACCCCATCACAAAGATATCTCGGCTCGCATAAGTCTGCATCGGCGATAGCGATTCAAATAGAATCGTCTCAAGCGTTTTTCGTTTCACATGCCAGTCAGACTTCCCGTTCGAATACAAAAAATCACCATCTGGTAATTCACAAAGTTCTCTTAAAATATCCCCGATGTAATGAATCGCATGAATTGCCGTGTTCGGATCATTGATTCCTGGAGAGATTCCTCTTAGCGCAATCTCACTCAATTTTTCAATCGCAAATGACGGGTCTTGCATCGAAGAACGCACTTCCCCAATCTCAAATAACTCGATATCCGGTGCGTCCTCGCCTTTCCAAAACCCGAGTAAATCACCTTTGGCAACGAAATCCCCGACGGCTACGACGGACTCAAAGTCCGTTTCATGATCTCCTTGTTTCTCTCTTAAAAACAATCGGATGTACCCCGTTTGCGGAGCTCGTACCGCTTGACCTTCCAATGAATGGACAGGTCGAGGCAAGACGAGATGAACCTCATCCGACTCAATCGCATCTTTTTGCTCGCTGATGACGGAGAGCGCTTCTTTATGTAACGCGGATAATAGACGTTCCGCCTGAATCGAAACACTGATCGTCTGGATGAACTTGACGAATGCCCAAATCGAACCAATAACTAAGAGCACACTGATCCCGGACGACAACACGACGCCTTCATCTGCCGTACGGACGAGGAATAGGTTCGAAATTCCATAAACCGTCGTCATGATGAAAAGACCGAGCGTATGCTTGGCCGACGTGTTCGTCAAAAAGTTATTGATTGTCCGTGGAGAGAACTGAGAGGAATACGTTGTCAATACGACCAGAATCGTGGAAAAACTGAACGTCATCATCGTCATCAGGCTCGTAAATGTCGAAGACAACACAGACGCCGCTGAGTCCAGGTCTAAATAAATAAAGCCTGGTAATAAATCACGAAAGAAATCCCCAAACACTTGGGTTAATGCCGTTAATACGATGCCACCCGTTCCGTATAAAAATGGGACAAACCATGCACTGTCATCAAGTAGTAATCGAATTCGTCTCACCATACCAACACCTCTTTACCGTCGATTTGAAAAAATCGCCTGTCCAACTGAACAGGCGATGTGTCATTAGAAATAGTGACGCACTTTCGCAAAGACGTCGCCATCGAGAATGAGTTTCCCATACTCTTCAAGCATCGGTTGCGTCTGTGTGCTGAATGTTAAATATTCTGCTAAAAGACTGAGTGCATTCTCTTCGTCTTCCGGTTCCATTTCATCCGGGAAATCAATCCACAAGTAGTAACGGTCCTGATAGTGGTATAGTTTCAAATCAAGATCACTGAACATGTCTCCTGTGCGTTTACTCAGCGAAATGATTGCCTCGAAATCATTTGTTTCCATCGCGAGTGGTGCCCAAGCATCTGCTTCGGCTTCAAGTTCATCCAACTCACTCAATTGGTCGAGTACCGATTGTTGATCTCGTGCCTCATCGATTGCTGATCGAAGAAGCGAACCGAGTTCAGAATCGTCTTCTGTGTCCATTACATTTTTCGCGATTGTCACAGTCACTTCTAGACCTTTTTCAAAAGCTTGTACTTGAATCCATAGTGGACCATCAAACGAGATGTCTTCACGTTCGTGAGCCTCGTCCATCATTTGCCAGAACAGCTGCTCGCCACGTTCTCGGTTGTACCAAATTTCATCACGAGCAAAACCACGTTTTTCGATATCCACGTATGTGATGAAAAATTTGACGGTATTATCATTGATGCGCTCAATTTTCACGATTGTCCACTCCCTTCTCACCTCGCTCCCAATTCACATAAGGAGGAGAGGGGAAATTGTCTTGTTATCTTTGTACCCTTTTTAACATCGTTCAATCTAGATGAAGGGTTATAACTTTATTTTATAGGAAATAATCGATAATAAAAAGCACACTGCTTAAACAGTATGCTCTCATTCATTCACAAGTCGCTGGGCTTCCTGTAATTGGAACGTCCGAACTTTACGTGGCAAGAATCGACGAATCTCATCTTCGTTATATCCGACCTGTAAACGTTTCTCATCAATCAGAATCGGACGACGTAAAAGACCTGGATATTCTTGAATCAAATCGTAAAGCTGTTGAAGAGATAGCGCATCAACAGACACATCGATTTTAGAAAAGACTTTCGAGCGAGTCGAAATGATTTCATCCGTCCCGTCTTCTGTCATACGTAAAATTTGTTTAATCTCATTCAATGAGAGCGGTTCTGAAAATATGTTTCGTTCTGTAAACGGGATATCATGTTCTTCGAGCCAAGCCCGTGCCTTTCGGCAAGATGTACAGCTTGGAGACGTATAAAGTGTGACCATTTTTCTTCCTCCCTGATCGAGTATGCGTCCATCTTTTTAAGTGACTCTATTTGTATACCCAAATTCGCATCCACTTAATTATAGTAATTCTTATTTATCAAAACTTCAATGATATTCTTTATCAATCAGATATGAAAAGAGGGCGCATTCGTTGAATGCGACCTTGAACGACCTAACTTAAGACGCAGGGATTCGAGAAACCGGTTGAGACACCGTCTCTTTCCCTGGCTTGACTTGTAAGTCTTTCAACTTTTTCTTCAATACTTCTTTCAAAAGTCTCTTTTTCTCTCGCAGAACTTTGTCACGTTCTTTCATGGCCTCTCACCCCCATACAGCGTAAGGAACCGACCGAGCATTACCGATTCTGAAAATCTTGAAGTTGCACTATATCTACATTTAAATTATAGCACACTCGTTTGTGAAATGTGAATCATTCTTACACGTTCATCTCAATTTTACACGGATATCATTTGCAATGACTTGAAGAAACCTGTATAGTTTATAGAAATAACCTTTTTATTTTAAAGGAGGAGAGCGATGATGAGAATCACTTTAGAAACGATTATGAAACATCCGGTTACCCAAAAATATTTAACTCGATCTGGCTTAAAACATGCGGTCGACGTCTGTGAACGCGCTCTCGAAATGGCAACGAAACGTGGCCTTGATACAGATTTGGCGACGAAAGCTGCGCTTCTTCATGATATCGGACACTATGAATGGTATACAGAAGGTAAATGGAATTATGATTTGTATCGTCAGAACGACATCCATGCGATTAAGGGGGCCGAACGTGCCCACAAATTATTGATTCGTTTAGGGGAAGATCCAGCCCGAGCAAAAGAGATTTCTGTCATGATTCTCTTGCACACGGATTCCTACCTACCACCGAGTCGTATTCAACGAACTCCACTTCAACAGCTCGTCCATGACGCGGACACGTATGTGGAGCAGCCAGGCGGTCTTCATCATTACGAGACAATGGAAATTGAAGATGCGTTAGCTCGCGTCCGTCAAATCGACGCCATCGTGGAACGTCTTTCTAATTTACCACGCATCTCGAACGGATAATCAGTCACCTACTTTAATAGGTGATTTTTTTGTGCAAAAAAATCCTGACTCAATAAATGAGTCAGGATTGATTTCGTTATACGAGTTGCGCTTTATACGCTTCGTACTCTTCGTCTGTGAGCGAGACATAGTGCCCCGGCTCAACTTCGCGAAGTGGCGGGATACTTGAATCTTCATCTGAACGTCCGACTGGACCTTTCGATGTCGATTCATATACGATCCGTTTACGTGTACGCTCATGCTCTGGGTCTGGAAGCGGAATCGCTGAAAGGAGCGATTTCGTATAGGCATGAATTGGGTTCTCATAAAGGCGATCTGCTGTTGCAAGCTCTACGAGGTGACCTTGATACATAACACCGATACGGTCAGAGATGTATTTAACCATCGATAAATCGTGAGCGATGAACAAATACGTCAAATCGCGATCGCGTTGCAATTCTTTCATCAAGTTGACGACCTGCGCTTGAATCGAAACGTCAAGTGCAGAAATCGGCTCATCGGCGATGATGAAGTCCGGTTCAACCGCAAGAGCACGGGCAATCCCGATACGCTGACGCTGACCACCTGAGAATTCATGTGGATAACGGCTCGCGTGCTCTTTCGTCAAACCAACTGTTTCAAGAAGGTCATATACGCGATTCATGCGGTCTTCTTTCGTCTTCGCAAGACCGTGAATATCGATTCCTTCTGCGATGATATCGGCGACTGTCATACGCGGATTGAGCGAAGCGTATGGATCTTGGAAAATCATTTGCATCGCACGGTTGAATTTCAACTTGTCTGCCTTCGATTTTTTTTCGTGGACGTTTTCGCCTTTGAACACGACATCGCCATCCGTCGCGTCGTAGAGACCGATAATCGTACGTCCTGTCGTTGACTTCCCACAACCAGACTCACCTACGAGTCCAAGCACTTCACCTTTGTAAATGTCAAATGAAATCCCGTCGACCGCTTTGACAACGCGACCACGACCAATTTTAAAGTGCTGCTTCAGGTTTTTTACCTCGAGTAATTTCTCGCGTTCCATTATTCAGCACCACCTTTCGTAAACGATTTTGCGAACGCACTGTCTGGACGATATTTGAGAGCGAGTTCACGAATCGCGCGTGGCGGGTTCACCGCTGGCGCTTGCGGATGTAATAACCAACTCGAAGCGAAGTGTGTATCGCTTACTTGGAACATCGGCGGCTCTTTCTCAAAATCAATCTTCATCGCGTATGGATTACGCGGTGCGAATGCATCCCCTTTTGGAGGATCGAGCAAGTTTGGAGGCGTACCCGGGATTGCCGGTAACGCTTCATTGCGGTCATCTGTCGGACGCGGCATCGAACCGAGAAGTCCCCATGTGTATGGGTGACGTGGCTCATAGAAAATCTCATCAACCGTTCCTTTTTCAACGAGACGTCCCGCATACATAACAGCAACACGGTCAGCCATGTTCGCAACAACGCCAAGGTCGTGCGTGATGAAGATAATCGCTGTGCCGGTCTTTTGCTGAATGTCTTTTAACAATTCAAGAATCTGCGCTTGAATCGTTACGTCGAGTGCTGTTGTCGGTTCATCGGCAATCAACACTTTCGGGTTACATGCGAGTGCGATCGCAATAACGATCCGTTGTCGCATCCCACCAGAAAGTTGGTGTGGATACTGTTTCAAGCGCGCTTCAGGGTTTGGAATCCCTACAAGTGTCAACAATTCGAGCGTACGTTTCTTCGCATCCTCGCCCGTTAACCCTTGGTGCTGTTTCAACCCTTCTGCGATTTGCTTGTAAATTGTCATCGTCGGGTTGAGCGATGTCATTGGGTCTTGGAAAATCATTGCGATGTCGCGACCCCGAATTTTAAGCATTTCTTTTTCCGAAAGTTTCGCCAAGTCTTTTCCTTCGAACATGATTTCTCCGTTCGTGATTTCACCTGGAGGGTTCGGAATGAGACGCATAATTGCCTTCGAAGTAACGGATTTACCCGAACCCGATTCTCCTACGATGGCGAGCGTCTCGCCTTTTTTCAAATCAAACGAAACACCACGAACAGCCTGAACTGTTCCTGCATATGTGTGGAACGAGACCTCTAAGTCTCGGACTGATAAAATCGTTTCCATGCACGAGTCCCCCTCTTTCTTTTTTTATTTACGCATTTTCGGATCGAACGCATCACGCAAGCCATCGGCAAGCAAGTTGAAGCTGACCATGAGCAAGACGATGATGATAGACGGGATAATAAGAAGGAACGGGAAAGTCCGTAGTTCTTTGTATCCATCGTTGATCAACGTACCAAGTGATGCCTGTGGTGGTTGAAGCCCGATTCCGATAAAGCTGAGGAATGCCTCGAAGAAGATGGCAGATGGAATCGTGAACATGAGTGTGATGATAATGGCACCCAATGTGTTCGGAATTAAATGTTTGAAAATCAAGCGTCCACTTGAAGCACCGAGTGTACGAGCTGCCAAGACGAACTCTTGGTTTTTGAGTTTGAGAATCTGTCCTCGAACGAGTCGACTCATCCCAATCCAACCGGTGATGGCCATGGCAAGGATGATGGTGAAGACACCTGGGTCAAAGATCAAGATGAACAAGATGATCAAAATCAAGTTAGGTACACCTGTCAAGATTTCAACAATACGTTGCATGATGTTATCTGTACGTCCACCGAAGTAAGCTGAAATACCACCGTATGCAACTCCAATGATTGTATCGATGATGGCTGCGACTAAACCGATAAAGAGGGAGATTCGTGTCCCTTCCCAAATCCGCGACCAAAGATCACGACCGAGATAATCGGTACCAAACCAGAAGTTTTCTTCTACATTCTTCTGTTCGTAGAAGTCGATTTCACGACCTCCAAGTGTTGCCAACCCATCAAATCCAGCCCATTCAAGTCCAGTGACTTTAGGCGGTAGTTTTGCTTGCGAGATGTTCTGTTCGTATGCATCTCGGCTTGAGAGCATCGGTCCAAACAAAGCGAGTGCGACGAGAATTAAAATAATCGAGAGCGAGATGATAGCCGCCTTGTTTTTCTTTAGGCGCATCCATGCATCTTGCCAAAAGTTCAAACTTTTTCCGGCAATCCGCTCACCAAGCTGTTCATTCATTTCAACTGGTGTGAACATGTCTTGGTCGAACTGTTCGTAATTCTTTTTGTTTTCAATCATCAGTTATTCCCCCCAAGACGAATACGTGGGTCCACAACCCCATAGAGCAAGTCGACAAGTAAAATGATAATAATGAATAGGGCCGAGAAGAAGAGTGTCGTGCCCATGATGACAGAGTAATCATTCAACGTGATTGACGTAACGAACAATTCTCCAAGACCAGGTACTGCGAAAATTTTCTCGATAACGAATGTACCCGTTAAAAGTCCAGCTGTCATCGGTCCAAGAATCGTGATCGCTGGGATCATCGCGTTACGTACCATGTGTTTCCATACGATGGCGTTACCCGTCAATCCTTTCGCTTTCGCGAGCGTGACATAGTCTTGTCCGGTTACTTCTAACATCTCGGTTCGGACGAAACGGGCAATTGCTGCCGTAACCCCGAGCGATAACGAGATGGTTGGTAAGATCGTATGAGCTGGAGATTCCCAGAATGCTACCGGAAGCAACTGTAATTTTACCCCAACATAGTACTGAAGGAGGGCTGCAAAGACGAATGATGGGACGGAAATCCCGATTACCGATACGAACATTGAACCATAGTCAATTGCCGTATTGTGACGAATCGCCGCAACAACACCCAACAATACACCTAATAGAGTTCCAAGTACTAATGCCTGAACCCCTAATTGTGCCGATGGACCAATTCGTTCCATAATCAACTCAGTTACTGGACGGTTAGCCGTACGGAACGATACGCCAAGGTCACCTTGTAGCATGTTTCCAATGTACGTCGCATAGCGGACCGGAAGCGGATCATTGAGTCCGTAGCGGTCATTCAACAATTGAATTTGTGTTTCTGTCAGTTTTTCCTGGTTCTGATAAGGCGAACCTGGGAGCAGGTCCATCAGGAAGAACGTGAACGTGGCAATCAAGAAGAACGTGATGAGGCCGTAAGTCAGCCGTTGTAGGATATAACGTCCCATGAATAAAAACCCCCTGTTTTGTCTAATTCTTTCTACTACTTGCACCAACAGCTTCACTATGACATATGACCTATTTTTCAAATTCACAAAATGAAAGGAATTTTCTGAAAGAATAGCTTATACGTCATCTCAAGGCTCTTAGTACAGCGACTGAAAATAAAGAAAATTCTTTTCAGAGATTATTCTGAATTTTCACTGTTACTACATTATACTTTACCAACAAAACATTTGAACAGTATTTTCTCATACTTCGCTAGAATTTTTTAGAAAATTGGGGACATGCGGTTAGCATGCCCCCTTCTTCCATTACTTAATATCAACGTATTTGTACTGGTAATCAGCACCAAATAATTGACGGTTGAAGTTCTCGACATTTGGACGGATCAAGTATGCCACACCAGCTTGGTAGATTGGCATGATTGCTTGATCTTGTTCAATCAAGAGGGCTTCAGCTTCTTTGAACAAGTCGTAACGTGCATCGATGCTTGTTTCAGCAGATGCTTCATCAATCAACTTGTCATACTCAGATGACGAGTAGTTGATGTCGTTTTGTCCATTGTCTGAAGTGAAGATACCAAGGTTCGTAAGCGGATCTTGGTAGTCAGGTCCCCAAAGTGCGAATGACATTTGGTAGTCCCCTTTTGCTTCACGCTCAAGTTTGTTGTTGAAAGGTTGTTGAGCGATCTCAACCGTTACGTTCGGCAAGTTCGACTCGATTTGACCTTTCATGTACTCAGAGATTTGTTTCGATACTTCACTGTCGAACGAGAGGAGTTCGATTGTTGTTGCTTCTCCACCGGTTACTTCTTCCCAAAGTGAAGCAGCTTCTTCAGTGTTTGTTTTGAAGTATTCCACGCCTTCTGTATAATCCGTTCCGTCTTCATACTTGATGAAGTCTTTCGGGATGAATGACGTCGTTGCTACTGAACCATTGTTCAAGAGCTGATCGATAATTCCTGATGGGTCGACTGCACGTGCGATTGCTTTACGTGCATTTACATCAGAGAAAAGTTCATCTTCATGGTTAAACTTGAAGTAACCAACTGCAGAACGAAGACCTGTGTTGTAATCTTCATCCTCTTGGAATGCTGCGACTTGCTCTGATGCGAGACCAGCATAGTCGACATCGCCCGCTTCATACAAGTTGACGACTGTAGATGTTTCTTTAACAACTTTCACATCAACAGAGTCGAGAGCAACATTTTCTGCATCCCAATATGATTCGTTTTTCGTTAAGACATAGCCTTGTTCACGATCCCATTTAGTCCATGTGAACGGTCCGTTATAAAGAAGGTTTTCAGGACCAGTCGTGAAGTCTTCACCTTTTTCTGTAGCGAATGCTTCGTTGATCGGAGTGAATGTACCGAACGAAGTAAGTGAAAGGAATGATGGGTCTGGACGCTCGAGTGTAACTTCGAGTGTCTTCTCATCGATTGCTTTTACGCCAAGCTCTTCTTTTGGTGTGTCACCAGTGTTGATTGCTTCAGCGTTTTTAACTGTGTTCATGATGTATGCGTACTGTGAGCCTGTTGCAGGATCAACAGCTCGTTGCCAAGCGTAAACAAAGTCGTTTGCTGTGACCGGTTCCCCGTTTGACCATTCAGCATCACGAAGTTTGAACGTGTAAACCGTTTCGTCTTCGTTTACTTCTGGTTCGCCTTCAGCAAGTGCCGGGACGGCATTTCCATCTTTATCAAGACGGTAAAGACCTTCCATTGTGTTGGCGATCAAGTTGAATGCGACCGCGTCTGTAGCAAGAGCCGGATCGGCTGTTGTGATATCTGACGTATCCGTCAAACGAAGAACTTTCTCTCCGTTTGAAGAAGAACCGCCGCCATCAGAGTCTCCGCCTGTCGAACAAGCTGCGAGAACTGAACCGAGTGCCAAGATGATTGTCATCATGAGCAAAATCGATTTTTTCTTCATTGCGATTTCCCCTTTCGTTTTAAAAAACTAGCCGATCGTCGAATAAACATCTTACTTTTTCTTTAATTTTCTGAATATTTCATAAAGTATTCGACGAAAGAACGTTAGGGCTATTGTAAGAAATTTTTAATATAACTGTCAACTATTGAATAAAACGCTCTCATTTGATTTAACATTCTTACTCGCTTTTTGCCCTACCTTCCTAGTATCATAGAAGAAACACGGAATGTTGACGCATTCCCTCTAACGCTCGAAAGGAGATTACATCGTTGAAAAAGTTTCGAAATATATTGATTGTTTGGGGGATTGTCACACTTTTCTATACGGTGTGGTCAATTTTTTCCTATTTTCGAACTGAGTCCTTCACGTTTCATTTGAGTGGCGGCTTGTTCGTTTCAGGTATTCTGATATTTGCCATCGGGATGTTCTCCCATATGAGTGCAACAGGTCTATTTGACGGAATCATGTACGGATTTAAGCGTAATCGACGTGCAAAGTTGAAAGAAATTGACGCGGACTATGAAGAAGATGAGGAAGAAGAACCGGAAGATCGACAACTCCGTAAACAATCGGCTTGGAACTGGGTGTATGTCGGAGTTGGAAGTATCGCTCTCTCATTTCTCGTCGCTTTGATTTAATCTTTTCGTCACTTGAATCCTGTGCTAAACTAAATGCAGAATAAGAACACTTGGATGAAGACAAGTAATTCAATTCCCCTTTTCCTCAGAGAGTCTACGGTGCTGTGAGTAGATGAAAAGTTATTGAATGAATGGACTTCGGAGTGGCTCGCCTGAACAAAAAGTATGGCGAGACGGTTCACGCCCGTTAACGCGTTCAAGTGGCATAGTATATGCAAATTTGGGTGGCACCGCGGTTATTCGTCCCGATTTATTCGGGAGGACGACTGCGGTTTTTTATATTTTTCGGAGGTGTATTCACATGGCAACGATTTTTTCAGGAATCAAACCGACCGGCGTCGTGACGCTTGGGAACTACCTTGGCGCGATGAAACAATTCGTCGACCTACAAGACGACAACAATGCCTATTATTGTATCGTCGATTTACATTCAATTACTGTTCAACTCGACCGTGTCGAGCTCATGAACAACACGCGAAAATTAGCAGCACTTTATCTCGCGTCCGGTCTCGACCCGGAGAAAGCGACGATTTTCGTACAGTCTGAAGTAAAAGCACACGCTCAACTTGGTTGGATGTTAACTTGTATCGCCGGCATGGGCGAGCTCGGTCGTATGACGCAGTATAAAGACAAGTCGCAAGGCAGCGAGAATGTAGGCGCAGGGTTGTTCGTCTACCCGACGCTCATGGCTTCTGATATTTTGTTATACAATACGGAACTCGTTCCAGTCGGAGACGACCAAAAGCAACACATCGAACTTACTCGTGACTTGGCGGAACGCTTTAACAAACGTTATTACGAGACATTCACGATGCCGGAACCACTCATTCAAAAAGAAGGCGCTCGGATCATGTCTCTCACGAATCCCGTGAAGAAGATGTCTAAATCGGATACGAATGCCAAAGGATATATCTCGATGCTCGATGAGCCGAATGTCATTCGCAAGAAAATCAAGAGTGCCGTCACAGATTCGAGTGGTGTCATCTCATTTGATTGGGAGAACAAACCAGGGATTTCAAACTTGTTGGAAATTTATTCACTCTCTACCGGCACTTCAATTGATGACCTCGTCAAGCAATATGAGAATTCGAACTACGGAACATTTAAACAAGATGTGGCTGAAGCGGTCGTTGCCCTGCTTGAACCAATTCAAACGCGTTATCACGAGTTGATTGATTCACCAGAACTCGATGAAATCCTTGATGCCGGTCGCGTGAAGGCTGAAGCCGTCGCGAACAAGAATCTCGCAAAAATCGAGAAAGCGATGGGTCTCAGTCGCAAGCGTGTCAAAGTGAAAAAGTAAATGATGTTAAAAAGAACGCTCAGCTGAGCGTTCTTTTTTGTATCAAATATCTACATAAAAAGAGAGACAGGCGTCCCTGTCTCTCTTCGTAAGATGATTTGATTATTCTTTGCCTTCGATTGAAGCCCACTTGTAAGAGTAGTCCGCACCGAATGCGTGCTCAACGATTCCCTTAACGTAAGGTTTCGTGAGGCGAGCTGATCCACGTTGGTAAACTGGCGAGATTGCGTTCTCTTCAAGAACGATTTTCTCTGCAGCTTGAAGGTCAGCCCAACGCTGTTCAGAATCTGTGCTTGATTTCGCAGATTCGATCAACTTATCGAATTCTTCATTCGACCACTTACCACGGTTGTATGGTCCGTCAGTGACGAAGAGGTCAACGAATGTCATTGGGTCTTGGTAGTCAGGTCCCCATCCAGCGAATGTGAACTCGAACTCACCTTTGTTCTCAAGGTCAAGTTTGTTGTTGAACGGTTGTTGCTTGATTGAAACCGAAATTCCTGGAAGGTTCTTCTCAAGTTCACCTTTGATGAACTCACCGATTTGCTTCGCAGACTCTGAGTCATAGTTGAGGAGCTCAAGCTCAACTTTGTCTGTTCCGAGCTCTTTAAGCCCTTCTTCCCAAAGTTTTTGAGCTTCTTCCACGTTGTATCCACCGATATCGCCGTTCGCTTCACGGAAGTCTTTACCGTCAGGACCTGTTACGAAATCTTTTGGTACGAGGTAGTTCGCAGGAATCGAACCGTTCGCAAGAAGCGTTTCTGAGATTGCTGCTTTATCATACGCTTTGTCAATCGCGTTACGGATTTTTTGGTTGTTAAGTTCTTCCACAGCCGTGTTGAACTGGAGGTAGAAGAGTGTTGGTTCAACGACAGTTGAGAACTCTTCGCTGTCTTGATACTGGGCTACGAGCTCAGAAGTCAAGCCTGTGCGGTCCACGTCACCGTTCTCATACAAGTTAACACCTGTTGATACTTCTTTGACGACTTTAACGTTGATTTCTTCAAGTTTAACTGCTTCAGCATCCCAATAGTCTTCGTTCTTGACCATCTTCCAGCCTTGCTCGCGCTCCCAGCTGTCGAGTTTGAACGGTCCGTTGTAGAGAGTCGTCTCTGCAGATGTACCGAAGTTCTCGCCTTGCTCTTTGTCGAATGACTCGAGTTTTGGCATGAATACGCCGAAGCTAGTCAATCCGAGGAAGTAGTCAGCTGGTGCTGTCAATTTAACTTCAAGTGTTTGATCGTCGATTGCTTTAACGCCTACAGCATCGCGCTCGCCTTCACCTGTGTTGTACGCTTCTGCGCCTTCGATGATTGACATAACGTATGCATATTGTGATGCGTTATCTGGGTTGAGTACTTCTTTCCAAGCGTATTCGAAGTCGTTCGCTGTGACAGGCTCCCCGTTTGACCAAGTCGCGCCTTCACGGATTTTGAACGTGTACGTTTTCCCGTCCTCTGAAACTTTGTGGTCTTCAGCCATACCCGGAGTCGGGTTGTCTTCTTTGTCCATACGGTAGAGACCTTCGTTAACGTTGTTTAAGACGTTGAACGATACAGCATCTGTTGCGAGTGTCGGGTTAAGTGAAGGAATATCTGAACTGTCGAGCAAGTTGAGGACTTGCGCTTCGTCTGCAGAACCTTCCGAACCTGATCCATTTGAAGACCCTGTTTCTTCTTCCCCTGTCGAACATGCAGCTAGGAATGCACTAGATAGAAGTGTAACCGATGATGCTAAAGCAAAACCTTTTTTCTTATTCATTGCGATGACCCCCTGATTTTTTCGTTTTAACGAAGTGAATGATGGTAGAAAATTCAGTCATTTCTTCTGACAGTATTTGTTACCAAAATCCCGTTGATGCAATAATACAATATTCTGATAATTTTGCAAAGTGTTTATTTTGATTTTTCTAAAAAATTTTATCTATAGTCAAAAAGCCCGCCTACAGTGGCGGGCTTTTAGCTCAATTTTCGTATTTTTTCGCAAAGGTTAGGACATATGAAGGACCGATGACCGGAAAACCGATATGGTCATAACCTTTCTCGATCACATAAGAACGTCCAGCTTGATAGATTGGCATAACAACAGCCTCTTCTAACAGCTGTGCCTCCGCTTCTCGGAAGATCTCATTTCGCTCTTCCAATCGGTCCGTCGCGCGAGCCTGATCCATTAATTGATCATATGGTTCGCTGGCATATCGACTTGAATTCAACACGTCGTTTGTTTCAAATTGAGTCAAATAGGCGGATAACATCGGATCGTCCGGTTGCCAGCCTGATAGAGAAAACGCATAATCCCCTGAGACTTCTTTCCTAACTTTTTCTCCTAAGGGGAGCTCGATGACGTTAACGGTCAAACCATCCAACTGTTCCAAATTCTTCTTTAATTGTGCGGAGATTTGACGCGCTTCGTCATCGACAAAGCTGAGCAGCTCGATTTCGAGTTCATCTTTCTTCAGCCGTTTCTTCACGGTGTCAAACAATTGGTCGGCGTTTCCTTCCAATTGTGCGATCGCATCCTCTTGGTCGATGACGAGTAATCGTTCTGTCGTCTGTTCCGCTCGCGCGAGTGAATCCTCGATTTCCGACCGCTCAAGCGTCAATGCGATGGCTTGTCGGAACGCTACATCATTAAACGGGGCTTTTTTAACATTCGGCTTTAAATAAAAGACTCCACTTCGTGGAACGTCCTGTACGTTCAAAATTTCCTTATCAATCGTGGAAACGTCAAAATCGTATGGGACGGGTTGCATCCCTGTCGCTTCCGTCAAGTTCGCTTCACTATTAATGGTAATCGTTTCAAGCGTGACCTGTTCAGCTTCTCGGTACGTTTCATTTTTATGTAACGAGATGGTCGTATCTCCGATTGCCTTGATTTTAAATGGACCGTTCGTCTCTAGTTCTTCCCATGCTTCCACATTTGGTTGAGGTAAAAATGCGGGCATCGCCAAAATCTGTTCGAACCCTTCCATCGGACGGACAAGAGTCAACTCGAGCGTCCGGTCATCGATTGCCTTGACCCCTAGCGTATCCGGTTCTTGTTGGCCAAGTCCGATTTCTTTTGCGGATTGAACATCTGCTAGTAAGAAGCTGAACGGTGAATTCGTATCAACGTCCACGAGTTTTTGGAAGTGATCGACGAATGTTTGCGCGTCAATCGCATTCCCTTCTGTCGTCACACTCTCTTTTAATGTGAATGTATAGACCGTTCCATCTTCGGATCGCTCTAACTTCTCAACGAGCGCTGGTTCGATGGACCCGTCTGCTCCGAATCGATACAGGCCTTCATAGAGATGGGACAGGATTGTTTGAGATGACGGATCGATTGCTAGCATGACATCCGGCTGAGTCGGAAGTGACTCCCCGTAAATCGTCAATTGTTGTTCTTCTACTGGTACTAGTTTGCGTGACTGCTCTCGTTGTTCGTTCCAAATAAATAAAAAAAGGATAAGGACTGAACCTAACAAGGCGGCCACGATGAATGATTTCTTTTTCATTCGTTGCACTCCTTTCTGTTAGACCAACCCTTATACCCTAACCTTTTTTATGTGTTTTTTCTACCGTCAGTTCATCACTTTTGCAAATGCGAGTGTCGCATTGTGGCCCCCGAAGCCGAGTGAGTTACTGAGTGCATAACGAATGTCAAGTTCCCGATTTCCTTCACGTACATAATCCAAATCACAATCTGCTGCTGGTGATTCGCAGTTAATCGTTGGATGAATCTTGCCTTCGTGAATCGATAATGCTGTGATGACGGCCTCGACGCCACCTGCACCACCAAGAAGGTGACCGATCATCGATTTTGACGAGTTGACGGCGAGCTTATCAGCGTGTTCCCCGAACACACGACGAATCGCTTTCGTCTCGAGCATATCGTTGAGTGGTGTACTCGTTCCGTGCGCGTTAATGTATTGAACATCTTCTGGCGTGATTCCGGCGTCTCGAATCGCCTCACTCATCGCTTTTGATCCGCCCTCAGCTTCAGGGGATGGTGCTGTGATATGGTAAGCATCCGAACTCATCCCATATCCAACAACTTCAGCGTACATTTTCGCACCACGTGCTTTTGCATGTTCATACTCCTCTAAGACGAGCACCCCGGCTCCTTCACCCATGACGAATCCGTCACGGTTTTCATCGAACGGACGGCACGCCGTGTTCGGGTCTGGATTCGTTGAAAGGGCTTTGTTTGAACAAAAACCTGCGAACGAGAGTGGTGTGATTGGCGCTTCCGCTCCACCTGCGAACATGGCGATCGCATCTCCACGTTGAATGACACGGAACGCTTCCCCAATGGAGTTCGTCCCTGACGCACAAGCCGTCACGGAACAGTTGCTCGGTCCTTTTGCTCCAAGATAGATGGATACTTGTCCGCTCGCCATGTTCGGAATCATCATCGGAATGAAGAACGGGCTGACGCGACGTGGTCCACGGTCATGCAAGATGGCAGACTGTTTGTCAATCGTCTCGACGCCACCAATTCCGCTCCCGATCCAAATCCCGACATCGTCCGCGATCGCTTTCACATCGAGTCCGCTGTCTTTATGGGCAGCGTCTGCCGCAAGTAAAGAATATTGGATGAAGGAATCCATCTTACGCGCTTCCTTCGGTTCGACTAAATGATCGATGTTCCATTCCTTCACTTCCGCCCCGACCTTGGCCGGGTATTGACTGATGTCGATCTTCGTCAACGTATCAATCGCGTTATCCCCTTTTAACAGGCGATCCCACATTGTTGAGACATCGTTTCCTAATGGTGATACGACTCCTAATCCTGTCACTACTACTCGTTTCATAAATGATTCCCCTCCGTAATGGTTGCGTGATTCCATGTCAGGCAGCTAGCCCCCCACGTGAGCCCAGCACCAAATCCTGCGATGACGACCGTTTGTCCATCTTGGATTTTGCCAGACTTGACCGCCTCGGCCAATGCGAGTGGAATGGAAGCTGCTGATGTATTCGCATGGTCTTGAATGGTCATGACCACTTTCTCTTCTTCTAAGTGTAACCGTTCCATCGCAGCGTCGATGATTCGACGGTTCGCCTGGTGTGGAACGAGGACGTCAAGATCTTCCAACGTCTTGTCTGCTTTGTCTAGCGCTTCAAGCACGATTTCGGGCATCTTCCGAACGGCAAACTTGAAGACTTCGCGACCGTTCATGACGATTTTACCTTCTTCATTCTCATACAGATGTTTTCCACCTGTCCCGTCACTTCCGAGCACAAGTGAGTCAATTGAAGCGATCTCGTCTTCCCCGAGCACGACAGCCCCTGCTCCGTCCCCGAAGAGGACAGCCGTCGATCGGTCATCCCAATCAATTAGACTTCCCATCTTCTCTGCGCCAATGACGAGCGTCTTTTTAAATCCTTTCGAATCCATGAGACTCTTCGCCGTGTCCATCGCGAAGATGAAGCCGCTACATGCCGCGCTCACGTCGAAGGCGACAGCGGCTTTCGCTCCGAGATTCGCCTGCACCACACATGCGGTTGCCGGGAAGGCTGGTGCTGTAGCCGTCGCACAGACGATCGCTTCAATCTCATCGATTGCGACGCCCGCGCTCTGTAACGCCCGTTCAGCGGCACGTGTCGCCATATCCGCGACCGTCACATCACCCTCAGCCAAATGACGTGCCTCGATGCCTGTACGTGTACGAATCCACTCATCGCTCGTATCCATTCGTTTTTCTAAATCGATATTTGTCACCCGATTGTCCGGTAAGAACGACCCGATGCCGATGATTCCAATATTCATATCGTCGACCCCTATTCTTAGTATCTGGTACTAATATAAGGGAATAAAAAGAGGATGTCAATGCATCCTCCTCGTGTAGACTGGATTAAGCTTGTTCTAAACGCTTCGTGACAGCCATGACCATCTTCGCAGAATTGATCGATGCTGTCTCCAAGAACTCATCAAACGACAGATTCGCTTCTTCGTCCGCACTGTCTGAAATCGAGCGTGTGACGACGAACGGGACACCAAACTGATAGCACGTTTGGGCGATCGGAGCAGCCTCCATTTCGACGGCTGCGACGCCATCGAAATGACCGAGGATGTCCGCCACGCGTTTCGAATCGTTGATGAACGAATCTCCTGTCACGATCAATCCCTGGTGCACGTTCACGTCCGGCAAGTTTTCAATGACATCTTTACAGACGCTGACGAGCTTGGCATCCGCCTCATACGCCGGCGGCATGCCTGGTACTTGTCCGTATTCATATCCGAATGCCGTCACGTCGACATCGTGATGACGAACTTCCGTCGAGACGACGACGTCTCCGACTTTCATTCCCTTTTTAAAACCGCCGGCAGAACCCGTATTGATGACAACGTCCGGTTTGAACTTATCAATCAAAAGTGTCGTACCGATGGCTGCATTGACCTTCCCGATGCCTGACTTCAAGATGACAACTTGCATGTTTCCAAGATAGCCCTCATAAAAATGATAGTTCGCGATTTCAGTGTCTACTCGTTCTGTCAACTCGTTCCGAAGTAAATTCACTTCTTCTTCCATCGCGCCGATGATGCCTACTTTCATTCCGTTTCCTCCTCAGAAAGAGAGCGACTTCCAAATAGGAGGTCGCTCAACAATTTATTTGATTTCTTTAATTTCGACGACCATGTCGCCACCTGGTGTTTGCACCGTGACCACATCACCAATCGTACGACCAAGAAGTGCCTTGGCGATCGGTGATTCGTTCGAGATTTTCCCTGTGAACGGGTCTGCCTCAGCTCCACCAACGATTGTATACGTCTCGTCTTCATTATCTTCTTGGATGAAGAACGTTACCGTCTTCCCGATTGAGACAACCGAGTTATCGCCTGCATCATCTTGAATGATGACCGCGTTACGGAGCATCTCTTCTAATTGTGCGATGCGTCCTTCGACCATCGCTTGTTCTTCTTTCGCCGCGTCATATTCCGCGTTCTCTGACAAGTCACCGAAGTCACGAGCAATCTTAATATTTTCAACGACTTCTTTACGGCGGACCGTCTTCAGTTCGTTTAATTCATGTTCGATTTTCGCTTTTCCGTCTAACGTCATATAGTGTTGTTTTTCAGCCATTTCTGTCACTCCTTCATTGTCTCCTAGTATATTACAGCTAGGGTTGAATTGAAAACGATTTATTTCCTCAAGCGCGATTGCGCTCAGTGAGCACCCAACGGATTTTTGTCACGAGTAAATCGATTGCAACAAAGTTTTCTCCGCCTTCAGGAACGATGATGTCTGCATAACGCTTCGTCGGTTCACAGAACTGCAAATGCATCGGGCGGACGACATTCGTGTACTGCGCCACGACCGAGTCGATTGAACGTCCACGTTCATTGATATCACGCTGCATGCGACGCAAGATTCGAACGTCCGCATCTGTATCCACGAACACTTTAATATCCATCAATTCACGCAAACGTGCATCCTCGAGTGCCAAGATTCCTTCGACGATGACGACATCGACGGGCTCGATCAAGATGGTTTCACTTGAACGCGTGTGAGCCGCATAGTCATAGACCGGCTTCTCAATCGCCTGATGTTGTTGTAACTGTTGGATATGTTCAATCAACAAATCGTTATCAAAGGCGAAGGGGTGGTCGTAGTTCGTCTTGTACCGCTCCTCCATGGTCATCTCTGATTGATCCTTATAGTACGCGTCTTGCTCGATCATGACGACCGATTGACCTTGAAACGCATCGACGAGAGCGCGGGCCACGGTCGTTTTTCCTGATCCGGTACCCCCGGCCACGCCAATAATGACGGGTTTATGTTGCATCAAAGTTAAGTCCTCCTCATCGTAATTTACGACTGATTGCTAGGCCATCACCAAGGGGCAAAATTGCAGTATGATAATCGGTCCGTGCCATCAATTGCTCAGTAAACTGCTTCACGAGACGAACGAGCCGGCGTCGGCGTCGGTCTAAAACCGACACGTCCTCTAGCAAGACGTCCCCTCGTAAAAACAAATTATCGCTGTAAATCGTACCACCAATTGGTACTAAAGCGCCATACCCATCAAAAAATTTTTGATATTGTCCTTTTGCCGCATCAATAAACACGGCATCGAATTCACCTTCAATCGATCCAATCAATTCGACGGCATCACCGTGAATGAGCGTAATCCGATCGCGAACATCCGATCGATTGATGAATCCCGTCGCCTCTTCAAAACGACGAGCATTTCGCTCGATTGTGACGATTTCTGCATCGGGTAACAACTCCGCCATGCGAATGGCACTATAGCCGAAGGCCGTCCCCACTTCGAGAATTCGGGTCGGCCGTTGCATCGCCAATAAGGAGAGCAATACTTCCGAACCCGTCAAATCCATGATTGGGACGTGATGGACACGCGCGAACGCCTCCATCTCCGTCAATAGCGGGGAGCGGTCATTGATCAGTTTTTCTACATATCCCTCATAGGATGCATGGTCCACTCGTTCCACCTCTTAACTCTCTTCATTCAAACGACCGGAAGCATCCGCTTCCGGTCGTCCCATCAATTACTGTTTGCTTCTTCAAACGCTTCCCATTCGGAACGGTACTTATTGACGTTTTGTTGGTGATCCTCATAGTCGACCTCGAACAAGACTTCCCCGTTCGGGAACCCTTCACGTGGAGGGCGCGCGTAGAAGTAAATGTTCTCCGTATCGTTCGGGTTGAGCACCGCCTCAAATGCGTCACGGCTCACGGCCGCAATCGGTCCGATCGGAATGCCTTCATAACGATACGTGTTATATAGAGAGTCGTTCTCTAAGTCCGCGAATGAAGTGAAAATCGATGTTTCCCCCGTTCCGTACCAGACGGTCGGGTCAGATTGTAACTTCATTCCGTCATTTAAGCGATTCTCAAACACACCGGCAATCTCTTTGCGGTCTTCCGTTGACACCGCCTCTTTCTCGACAACGGATGCGAGCGCGAGCGTCTCATGGAACGTACGTCCTGAATCGGCTAAACGATCTTTGTATTCTTGATACATACTTTCGGTTGGCAGTAACATCTCATCGATGATTTCATTGAGCGTTACGCCTTTATTGAATTCATATGTGGCTGGGAACAGGTATCCTTCAAGCGGATGATAGATGCCTTCCTGCAAGACTTCCTCCGTCAACATTTCATGCTCGTTTACGAGAGACTGAATGTATTCACGGTCGCTCAACTGCTCAGAAATCTCTTCTTTCGGGATTTCGGCCACTTTCGCAAGTCGCGCAATCACCTGGTCAATCGTGAATCCTTCTGGAATGACGAGCTTGATATCAGGGACCACAATGACTTTACCTGTTTGCAACGTTTCAATCAATTCATCGATTGATTGTGACGGAGATAACGTATACGTCCCCGCCTGGAACGACGATTCGTTCTTAAAGCGTGTATAGAAACGGAAAATCGTGCTACTCCTTACAAGCCCATTCTCTTCTAGTAATTCACCAATGTATCCCGAACCGGCACCGAGCGGGACTTCAATCTCGACCGTTTCAGTCGAAGTTGGGTCAATCGGTTCGATGGAACGCTTCACAAAGACATATGCGAGCGCCGACCCTGTGGCAATGACGAGAAGGAAGATGGCCAGGATGACAACCGTGATACGACGGACGATCCGGTTGCGGGCACGTTTCTCATCTGACATAGATGGATGATTCATGCATTTCTCCCCTGTTCTTTTTATAAAGAGAGGCGACGAGGGACATTCCCTAGCCGCCCGTCCCCTATTTAGTCTAGACCGACTTCGTCATTGACGATGTCGAATGCTTCCATGACCTCTTCGAAGTCTTCATCGTCTTCGACGAGCTTCAAGATGAATTCGCCATCTTCAAGTTCTTCAATTTCAAATGCGTATACTTCAATCGTATCTTCGTCTTCTGTCTCTGGTGCGCCGACCGGTTCAAGTACGACAAATGTCTTTTTCGAACGGTCGCTCGTCATACGGAAAATTTCTGCAAATAAATGTTCGTCTCCATTTTCATCTGGAATACGGTACATTTCTTCTTCACGACGGATTTCTGCCATGAGAGATTCCTCCTTATTTCCCGGAACGATCCAGGTAGTTTTGTAAAATCATCACGGCCGCCATTTTGTCGATGACCGCTTTTCTCTTTTTGCGGCTGACATCTGCTGAAATGAGCATCCGTTCCGCTTGCATCGTCGTTAATCGTTCATCCACCAACACACAAGGTAAACCCGTCTGTTCTGTGAACGCCTCGGCAAATGCCTCGGACGCCTCACCGCGCGGGCCGACTGTCCCATTCATGTTTTTCGGGTGACCGACGACGACTTCTTTCACATCGTACTGCTCGATGAACGGACGAAGGAGACGGACAGCTTCGTCAAAGTCAGGTTCGGTCCAGTAGACCGTCTCCACACCTTGCGCCGTCCATCCCATCAGGTCACTCACCGCGACACCAATCGTCTTCGATCCGACATCGAGTCCCATGACTCGCTTCATATTAATCCTCTCTACGATCGTTCAAATACGATTTGACCAACTCTTCGAGAAGTTCATCCCGTTCAATTTTGCGAATCAAGTTTCGCGCATCATTATGACGTGGAATGTAGGCAGGGTCACCTGACAGTAAGTATCCCACGATTTGATTGATCGGTTGATAACCTTTTTCCTCGAGTGCTTGATATACCGTAATCAGCGTCTCACGTGTGTTAGCACGTTGATCATCTTCTGGAAAATTGAATTGCATCGTGCGATCCATTTGGCTCACAAGAATCCACCTCTTTCCGTTTGCACTTCACACTCTATTATGCCAGTGATTCGACGTAATGTGAAGCAAACTTCAATGCTTCGTCCAGTTTTGTTGCATCACGGCCACCTGCTTGTGCCATGTCTGGACGACCGCCACCGCCACCACCGCAGCGTGTCGCGACTTCTTTAATCAGTTTTCCGGCATGGAAGCCACGGTCGTTCAGGTCTTTCGTCACACCTGCGACGAGGTTGACCTTCTCCCCATTTGCCGACCCAAGGATAATCACGGCAGAACCGAGTTTCCCTTTCAAGTCGTCGACCATGCTGCGAAGGGCATCCATGTCTTGTCCATCGACGCGTTTCGCAATCAATTGGACGCCGCCAATCGTTTCGATCGCATCCGTTAATGAAGATGCCTCGATGTTGGCAAGCTTCGCTTTAAGCGATTCTGAAGCACGCTCGACTTCTTTGATTTCAGCTTGAAGTGCTTGTACGCGTGCAGGAACTTCAAGTGGTTTCGTCTTCAACAACTTCGCTGTCGCTTCGAGCGTTTCGATTTGCTGGTTCATCACTTCATATGCGCCAGCTCCTGTGACCGCTTCAATTCGACGCGTCCCAGCGCCAATCCCTGATTCAGACAAGATTTTAAAGAGTCCGATTTCAGCCGTGTTGGAGACGTGAATCCCACCACAAAGCTCAACCGAGTAATCCCCTGCTGATACGACACGAACGACATCACCATACTTCTCGCCGAAGAGTGCCATCGCGCCTTTTGCTTTCGCATCCGCAATGTTCATCTCTTCGATATCGACACCGATCGATGCCCAAATCTTCTCGTTCACTTGACGCTCAATGGATTGAAGCTCTTCTGATGTCACTTGACCGAAGTGAGAGAAGTCAAAACGAAGACGGTCTGGTGTCACGAGTGAACCGGCCTGGTTGACGTGCTCCCCGAGCGTATCTTTGAGTGCGCGGTGCAAGAGGTGCGTCGCCGTGTGGTTCTTGACGATGGCTTGACGCGATGCTTGGTCGACAGAAGCCGTGACGGCTACTTCCGCTTTCGCCACACCTGACTCGACCGTGACTGTATGCAAGTTCTGTCCGTTCGGTGCTTTCGACACATCTTTTACGCGAAGAAGGAAGTCTTCTCCGACGATTTGTCCTTTATCACCGATTTGACCGCCGCTCTCAGCGTAAAATGGTGTCTGATCGAGGATGACTTGTGCCTCTTCCCCTGCAGCGACGACGTCAGCGAGTTCGCCGTTGTGAATCAAGCTGATGATTTTTGCGTTCGTCTCAAGGTTGTTATAACCGAGGAAGGTCGACGTCATCGTGATATCTGCAAGCACACCCGACTGAATCTGCATCGATTCTACGTCAGCACGCGCTTGACGTGCACGTTCACGTTGCTCGTTCATCGCTTCTTTGAAACCATCTTCATCGACCGTCATCTGATGGTCTTCTGCGTATTCGATTGTCAATTCTAGCGGGAAGCCATACGTGTCATAAAGACGGAATGCATCTTGACCGCTGATGATGTTTGACCCAGCAGCTTTTTGTGCTTTTGCGACTTCGTTCAAAATCGCGAGTCCGTCGTTCAACGTCTCGTGGAAACGCTCTTCCTCGTTTTTAATGACTTTCTTGATAAAGTCTTTCTTCTCGTTCACTTGCGGGTAGAAGTCGACCATGATGTCACCGACGACGTCGACGAGCTCATACATGAACGGACGCTCAATACCAAGCATCTTCGCATAGCGGACCGCACGGCGGAGAAGACGACGGAGGACATAGCCACGTCCTTCGTTCGATGGGAGTGCCCCGTCACCGATTGCGAACGATACCGTACGGATGTGGTCCGCGATGACTTTGAACGCAACATCCTTGCTGCTGTCTTGACGATATACGTCGCCACTGATTTTTTCAGTTTCACGAATGATCGGCATGAAGAGGTCGGTATCGAAGTTTGTCGGTACGTCTTGAAGGACGCTCGCCATCCGTTCGAGTCCCATCCCTGTATCAATGTTTTTACGCGGAAGCTCTGTGTAGTTTCCGTGTCCGTCATGGTTATATTGGCTGAACACGATGTTCCAAATTTCAAGATAACGCTCGTTCTCCCCACCCGGATAAAGTTCAGGGTCTGTCGGGTCGTCCCCGAATGCTGGACCACGGTCAAAGAAGATTTCCGTGTTTGGACCAGATGGACCTTCACCGATTTCCCAGAAGTTATCTTCTAGCGGGATGATGCGGTCAGCTGGCATGCCAAGGTTCATCCAGATTTGTTTTGACTCTTCATCGTCTGGGTGAATCGTGACGGAGAGACGGTCCGGATCGAGTCCGTACCATTCGTCGCTCGTCAACAGTTCCCATCCCCATGTGATTGCTTCTTCACGGAAGTATTCACCGACTGAGAAGTTCCCGAGCATTTCGAAGAACGTATGGTGACGTGCTGTCTTCCCGACGTTTTCGATATCGTTCGTACGAATCGATTTTTGAGCGTTGACGATCCGTGGGTTCGCTGGGATGACACGTCCATCAAAATATTTTTTCAATGTCGCAACACCTGAGTTGATCCACAACAAAGTCGGATCTTCGACCGGTACGAGTGAAGCACTCGGCTCCACGCTGTGCCCTTTTGATTTGAAGAAATCTAAGTACATTTGGCGAATCTGTGCGCCAGTCAATGATTTGAGCGGTTTCATGAACAATTCCTCCTTATTTCTGAACGAAACGAAAAAAAAGCGATGCCTGCCCCTGTGGAAAGGGACGAAAGCATCGCTTCGTGGTACCACCCTCGTTCGCACGGTATACACCATGCCTCGAACATCCGTTAACGTGGATGAGGCGCCCAGGTTGAGTGGGGACTCCAGAATAGCTTCGGCCGGCCGACCTCCATCTTCTCGCAGCCTAGGAAGATGTCTCTGTAGAGGTGGTGACGACGTACTCATTTCCTTCATCGTCTGTATCGTTTCAGTTGTCTATTCGTCATTATCACACGCGTTCGGAAAGACGTCAAGACTTCCCGCCTAAGCGTTCGACCAATTTTGTCCGTCGCACTGGTTCCTCTTCTCGCGTCGCCGCCTCAAGCGCACGCACATCACCGAACAAGAGTAAGCTCTTCTTCGCCCGGGTCACGGCTGTATAAATCAAGTTTCGTGACGATCGGAATCCTCCGTTGAAGAAGACTGGCATGAGCACGATCGGGAACTCGGACCCTTGTGACTTATGAATCGTGATGGCGTAGGCGTGGGTGAACTGGTCCCATTCACTACGGTTGTACTCGACTTCTGTCTGATCGAATCGAATGTAAATCTTGTCGACCTTATCAACGTTTTCCTTCGCGTAGAAGATGTTCGTGATTTCTCCAATGTCCCCGTTATAAACGTTTTCCTCGGCGTTGTTGACGAGTTGTAGCACTTTATCGCCATTGCGGTAAATGCGCGTCCCATGTTTCACTTCACGGGCACTCGATTTTGGATTGAATACGTTCTGAAGTGCTTCATTCAGCCCATCAATTCCACAGACACCCCGATATGTCGGTGCGAGCACTTGAATATCAAACGGTGAATATCCTTTTCGGAGAGCCGCTCCTGCCATCTGACAAATCGCTTGAAGTGCCGTCTCTTGATTCGCCGTATAGAAACGCCGGTCCGGCAGTGACGCCAACAAATCGTCTGGCATTTTCTTCGCATTCAACGAATGGGCGAGACGGAGGATACTTGACTCCGACGCTTGGCGATGGACGACGTCAAGGCGAACGACTGGAATCCCTTCTGTCGCCATCAAATCGGCAAGTACTTGCCCCGGTCCGACAGATGGGAGCTGATCACGGTCTCCGACGAACAAGATTTTCATGCCGTTCGGTACCGCTTTGAGCAAACTTCGGAACAAAAAGATGTCAATCATCGACGCCTCATCGACGATGAGCACTTTCCCGACAAGTGGATTCGTCTCATCGACTTGGAACGAACTACCGTCGAACTTTAACAAACGGTGGATCGTTGATGCCGGTAGCCCGGTCGACTCACTGAGGCGTTTCGCCGCTCGACCCGTCGGTGCGGCCAAGACGAACGGGAACGGTTGGTTCGGAACGGGTTCTAACTTCCAATCGAAGACATCGCTGAGTGCATGAATGATGCCTCGAACGACCGTCGTCTTCCCGGTACCCGGTCCACCGGTAAGAACCATGAGCGGTGACTTGAGAGCGAGTTCGATGGCTTCTCGCTGTTGAGTGGCATATTCAATCGAGAACATTTCCTCGACACGTCCGACCGCGTCAAAGATGGTCGTCATGTCCACGTCCTCTGTCGTCGATGTCGCCATGATTCGAGCCAACTCTTCTGCCGCCTTCCGTTCGGCACGGAAAACACGGGGATGATAGACGACCCCATCCTCGATGACGACCCGTTCTTCTTTAGCGAGCGATTCGAGCGCCGTGACGAGCGCATCACCCGGATCAGCCCCGATGATTCGAGGCATCTCGGCTTCGAGTTGTTCCGCCGTCACGTAGAGATGACCGTTCCCTTGCTCGAGTTCTAATACGTATAGCACGGCTGCCGCGATGCGTTCAGGATGAATGCCTTGAATCCCAAAATGTGCCGCGATGGCATCCGCCGTCTTGAATCCAATCCCCTGTACGTCGTACATGAGCGCATACGGATTCTTCTCAATCGTCTCCATCGCCCGTTCTTCATACTCTTTATGAATTTTCGAAGCGAGACGTGGCGTCACGTCGAATGGAGCGAGAAACAAAAGCAACTGATCGACCCCATATAAAACGTTCAGGCGTTCGGTGATCACACGCGCCTGCTTTTCTTTCAATCCGTCTACCTCAGACAGGATACTCGGATGTTTGACGATTTGATCGATACAATCGTCTCCAAGAGAATCCGCAATCTTTTGCGCCGTCTTTTGACCGATTCCAGGGAAAGACCCGTTCGTCAAAAAGCGGACGGCAGCCCGTTTCGTCATCGGGACGACACGGCGAATCCAATCCGCCTTCATCTGTTTTCCGAATCGAGGGTGTTCGACGAGACGACCGTGCGCCTTATACGTCTCGCCCTTCTCAATACCGACTCCGACGCCAGCGATGACCATCTCGGTCTCATCCGTCTCAAAATTCTTTTCTTTTATACGTACGAGCGCAATTGTATGCGCCTCTTCTTCTGATTGAAACAGGACTCGAATGACTTTTCCAGTCAACTCATAAGGTGCTGCCATCATATCCGACACCTCCAGCTATTTTTCCATCATCCATTATAGCCCGAGTTTGAACGGTAGGACAAATCGCCTAACTGAACAGGTTGAGGATGCGCTCGAGCTGGTCGAGGTCGACACGTTCAAGAATCCGAATCAGCTGATCGACATCGATTCGGTTCAAGATGCGCTCAAGTTGCTCCAAGTCCACGGTTTCAAGCAGTCGTTCGAACCGTTCCAGCTCCCCCGAATTAACATAACCTTCGAGCCGCTCGAACAGCTCGGTCCGCTCGACACGAAACAGTTGCTCAAGCGATGGTCGCTGAATCAACAGCACAAGGCCCGCGGCGATGACGTGGACGCCCCAGTTCAACACGACGTGACCGAGCCGTACCGTCTGTCCGACGAACGGGACGAGCGGGATGAACGACAGCTGCAACACGATAATCCCTAGCTGGACGTACGGGTTCGGGATGAACCAAGCCACGAGGGCAAGCAAGGCCGGGACGACCCACGCCACCCCGACCGCACCAAACGTCACGGACCAGGACTTGTTCGCCGACAATATCCAATGCATGACGACACCGATTACAAAAAATGTCGCAAACAGGAGTAACAGCACGGTCGTCGCCCGTTCCGACTCGACGACGACCCGGAACAAGAGATTATTCGTCCACTCGCCCGTCGCGAGACGATTATCGATTTCGATGAACAGACGACCGAGCATGAACCATTCGATGATGAAAAAAATAACGACGCTGACCAAACTAAACATCCGCATATGCTTTCTCCCCTCTCACATTGCTAATCCATTTCCCGAACACTCGGACGGCTATGCACGTTTTTCGTCGAATCAAAGCGGGAACTGTTCGAGTGAACCTATGAAGGAGGGACTATGTATGACGAAACGTATTCCAATCAGTGGCCTGTGTGAACTCGTGTTAGAAGTGACCGACATGACCGAGGCCGTCGATTTTTGGCACGGCAAGCTCGGACTTCCCGTCGTCGAACAATGGGTCGGTGACGATGCCGAGCCGAGCGAAGCACAGGAACAGGCGGACGAACCTTGGGCGACGTGGCTCTATGTCGGGGGGAACACCCGTCTCGGCCTCTGGCTGAAACGAGAGTTCACATCGGAAGAAGAATCGAACCGCCAAGAGGACGTGACCGAGTGGGACACGCTCTATGATGAAGGCGGCGCCCACGTCCACTGCGCATTTTTCGTTCCGATGGAGTCGTTCGACCAAGCGCTCGAAGTGTTAGAGGCGTCAAACATCCCGACGAAACTCCGGACGTGGGACGAGGACGAGACGGTCAACGGTAAAGAGCGCTCGGCCTACTTCAAAGACCCGAGCAAGAACGTGATCGAGCTATACACGAAAAACATGGACGAGGCCTACGGTGAGTTCGGCGGCGAGCCCGTAAAAATCACGACGAAACAGCTCTGATTCACATTTACGCTCGACAACCCACATGATACGATGAGAGAAAATGGAAAAGGTCGTGCTATATGCGTTTCTTCCCGCTTTTCTTCTTGGCTTGTTTAGGCTTGCTCACCTTTGGGCTGTATTTTGTGATCGATGCGTTTCCCACGCTCGACCGACCCACTTCGTTTGCAGCGTTGGCGTTCGTCTCACTCGGGACGAGTTTCCTGATTTTGATGGATGGTGTACGACGAGCCAAGTCCGGAAAGCGTGTCTTGTGGAGCTACCTCGCGCTCTCCGGCACGCTTGTATTGATGACTTTTAATCTTTTGATTTGGGTCATCGGGGAGGTGTCCGCATGACGCTCACCCTCCCTGAATGTATCACCGGCTTTTCATACGGCGACTGTTCCGCCCCAGGGTCAGATTGGAAGACGTTCAAATCGATTTGTTTTGAGTTCACCCGGATTAAACGAGGAATATGTTCCTTTACCATTGGGGACGAAATCACTCCGAATTATCACCAGGCGAGTATCACATGGAGTGAGCAAACCATCTATGTCCTGCTCAGCAGAAACTATCCTGTCATCGGCATCTCCAAACTCGAACCGTTTCAATATGAATTCATCGATGTACCCGAACTGACCGACATGTTTCCTGACACCTATCAGATTCCGTCAGCGGCTGAGTTGAATGAGCGGTTCGATTTGTCGCTACAGCCGTTTCTGAACAAGGCGGAACGCGGAGAAATCAAATATTGGGAACCAGAGACGGTCGGTAACGTCATTTTCCATTATTGGGACTAACAAAAAGCGCCTCTCGCAAAAACTGCGAGAAGCGCTATATTAATTTAGTTACCGAGCAGTGCATCCATCTTCGCGACGGCGTCACGTGCAAGTTCGTGGTCTGGTTGCATCTCTAAGACGCGTTGCAACTCAGCATACGTTCGTTCCTGGTCACCTAAGAACGCATATGCGATCGCCAAGTTGTAACGGGCATCCGTATGGCTCGCATCAAGGTCGAGCGTCTCTTCTAACGCAACGACTGCCTCTTCGAGCTGCTCACTTTGCGCGAGGGCAAGTCCGTACTGGAACGTGATTTCTACGTCTTCCGGCGATTGCTTCTTCGCTTCACGCAGGCGTGGCATCGCACGAACGAAGTCACCCATCGCTTTGTACGTCAAGCCGAGCATAAAGTGAAGATCGGCATCGTCCATCCCCGAAAGGAGCGCTTGGCGAAGCGACGCCTCCGCTGACTCTAATTGCTCAAGTTCATAGGCAAGGGCGCCTTTCGCATAGTGCGCGGCACCGAACGAGCCATCGAGTTCAATCGCTTTGTCATAGAAGATGACGGCACGATCGTAATCGTTGATCGCCTGAAGCAACGTCCCCATGTTGACGAAACCAGTCGGGTCTGTCGGGTTCGCTTCAATGGCCTCATTGAAATGTTTGGCTGCCTGTTCGAATTCACCTTGCTGCATCGCTTGGATGCCTTGTTCGTTTGCGTTCATATCAATCACCTCATCCGATATAGTCGAGTCGTTTGCCGTTGCGGTACGCTTCGTCAATCGTTGCCCCACCGAGACAGACGTCGCCGTCATAGAAGACGACCGCTTGTCCTGGCGTGATGGCACGTTGTGGCTCGTCAAACTTGACGAGGACTTCGCCATTTTCGAGTGGAGCGACCGTGACCGGCACATCTTGTTGGCGATAACGGAACTTCGCCGTCGCCCGGAACTCTCCTGTAGGAGCGGCTCCCGTCCATGACAGTTTCGAAGCGAGAAGCGCATCTGAATAGAGCGCGTCGTGATGGAAGCCTTGTCCGACGAACAAGACATTGTTCTCGACATCTTTTCCGACGACGAACCAAGGATCACCGTCCCCACCGATTCCGAGACCGTGACGCTGTCCGAGCGTATAATACATCAACCCGTCGTGACGTCCTTTGACGACACCATCGAGCGTCCGCATTTCTCCTGGCTGTGACGGAAGGTATTCCGACAAGAACTCTTTAAAGTTCCGCTCACCGATAAAGCAGATTCCCGTCGAATCTTTTTTCTTCGCTGTCGCGAGTCCTGCTTCTTCAGCAATCGCACGTACATCTTTCTTGTCCATATGACCGATCGGGAACATCGTCCGCGCGAGCTGGTCTTGAGACAATTGGTTCAAGAAATACGTTTGGTCTTTGTTGTCGTCTTTTCCTCGTAACAGACGGTGCTCGCCATCGACATATTTCACTTGCGCATAGTGTCCAGTCGCGACAAAATCGGCACCGAGTCGAAGCGCATGGTCAAGGAACGCCTTGAATTTGATTTCTTTGTTACACATGACGTCCGGGTTCGGTGTCCGACCGAGACGGTACTCCGCTAAGAAATATTCAAAGACGCGGTCCCAATATTCCTTTTCAAAGTTGACCGCGTAATACGGAATCCCGATTTGGTTCGCGACGGCGATGACGTCTTCATAGTCCTCTGTCGCCGTACACACACCGTTCTCGTCCGTGTCGTCCCAGTTTTTCATAAAAATCCCGATGACGTTATACCCTTGCTCTTTTAACACATGGGCCGTCACCGATGAATCGACGCCACCTGACATGCCGACGACGACCGTCGTCTCTTCAGGGGCTTTCGTGCGTAAATTCATCTATCTCACTCCGTTCATAAATGTCGAGACGACTTCTTGTAGTCGCTCCGCGAGCCGTTTCGCGTCCTCGACCGAGTTACCGTGGCCAAAACTGATTCGAACAGACTGACGCGTCCGCTCTGAATCCCCGTACATCGCCGACAATACGTGGGACGGTTCGACCGACCCTGCCGTGCAGGCACTTCCGCTTGAAATCGCCATGCCCCGCATATCCATCATGATGAGGAAGGGTTCAAGGTCAATTCCAGGAAGGTATAAGTTCACGATGTGAGGTAAACGATTTGACCCGTTCACCTCATAAGTTACGCCTAGTTCGTCAAGACGCTGACGTAGTGCCAAATCGAGCGACTCATAGAGAGTCACTCGGTCTTCACGCTCTGCCATGACGAGTTCAGCTGCTTTTTGGAATCCGACGGCACCCGGAACATTTTCCGTGCCGGCTCGACGTTTACGTTCTTGTTGTCCACCGAAAGAACGTGACGCTAATTTTACACCTGTTTTCATGAAAAGAAAACCGATACCTTTCGGCCCATTCACTTTATGTGCGGACGCCGACAATAAATCGACATGAATCGCCTTCACATCAATTTCTTCTGTACCAAGCGCTTGTACCGCATCCGTATGGAAGAGAGCCTGGTGATCTTGTAACAACTCACCGATTTCGTGAATCGGCTGGCGCGTCCCGACTTCGTTATTGCCATACATGATCGATACAAGAATCGTGTCATCCCGTAAGGCTGAACGAACGGCGTCGACAGTGACGGCTCCCGAAACATCGACATCGAGATACGTGACGTCGAAGCCCTCACGCTCGAGCTGTTCCATCGCGTGAAGCACGGCGTGGTGCTCGACTTTTGTCGTAATGATATGTTTGCCTTTTTCCTGATGGGCATACGCCGCACCGAACAAGGCATAATTATCTGACTCCGTCCCACCTGACGTGAAGACAATCTCGTTCGGTGAAGCACCAATCCACTTCGCGAGGACGCGACGTGAAGAATCGAGCGCCGCCCGGGCGTTACGTCCAATCCCATGGATGCTCGACGCGTTCCCATACGTCTCTAAAAAGTACGGTGTCATCGCTTCAAGGACTTCCGGTCGCATCGGTGTCGTCGCAGCGTGATCAAAATAGTTCATCTAAGGTCACCTCGTTCTTAAATATAAAACATGTAGCCGTCTGACTCTTCTTCAGCGAGGTCCGCGAGTGTCGTTTCGTCAAGGACGGTATCGATGGCTTCTTTGATTTTATCCCAAAGCTTGCGTTTCACCGCATCATCTGCTTCAGAATCTTCAACGATGGCTAAAGGTCCCTCGAGCAAGCGAATGATTTCACCTGCTGTCACTTCTTCTGCCGGTTTGACAAGTTGGTAGCCACCGTACGCACCCCGTACACTCTTGACGAGTCCACCGTTACGGAGTGGGCCGATCAATTGCTCCAAATAATGCTCCGGCAACTCATGGCGTGCGGCAATCTTTTTTAAACTGAGCGGCTTGTTATCTGTTTCACGCGCTAATGCAATCATGATCGTTAAGCCATAGCGGCCCTTTGTAGATATTTTCATCTTCAAGTCTCCTTCTGTTATACTAATCGAACAAACGTTTGTCGAAAGGAATGGTTACGTATGCCTGATTTATTTCATCAATCGAATGGCGGACCGCTCGCCAATCGGATGCGCCCCGAAACGTTAGATGACGTGATCGGACAGCGCCATATCATCGGCGAGGGCAAGCTACTTCGTCGTGCCATCGAAGCCGATCGACTCGGTACGATTATCCTATATGGTCCACCTGGCACCGGTAAGACGACACTTGCCCGTGTTATTTCGAATTACACGAAAGCGACATTCGTCCAATTGAACGCCGTCACGGCCAAACTCGATGAATTGCGGAACGTCATTCGTGAAGCGGAGTCCCGCTTCGACTATGAAGACGAACGGACGATTCTCTTTTTAGATGAGATCCACCGGTTCAATAAGCTCCAACAAGACGCGCTCCTTCCTGCCCTTGAGTCTGGAAAGCTCGTCCTCATCGGAGCGACGACCGAAAACCCGAGTTTTGAAGTAAACGCCGCACTCCTGTCACGCGCGACCGTATTTCGACTCGAGCCACCAGGTGCCGAGGAGTTACGTGCCGTCCTTGAGCGGGCGCTACACGACTCACGTGGTCTCGGAAATTATCCGGTCAAGATGGATGAAGTTGCTGCAGACCATTATATCAAAATGGCGGATGGTGACTACCGTGTCCTATTGAACGCACTCGAACTCGCCGTCTTGACAACGCCTGAGGTGGACGGAGAGATTCATATCACACTTGAGGTCGCGGAAGAGTCGATTCAACAGAAGTCGATTAAATACGATAAGACGGGTGATCGACATTATGACGTCATCTCGGCGTTCATCAAATCGATCCGTGGGTCTGACCCGGATGCTGCGCTTTACTGGTTAGCCGTCATGATCGAGGCTGGCGAATCGCCACGCTTCATCATGCGTCGCCTTTACGTCCATGCCGCCGAAGATATCGGAATGAGCGACCCGAACGCACTTCTTATTGTCGATGCAGCAGCACGAGCGAGCGAGTACATCGGTTTCCCGGAAGCCCGCATCCCGATTGCCGAGGCTGTTCTCTATTTGGCGACCGCACCGAAATCGAACGCGGTCATCACCGCGATTGACAAGGCGCTCCATCACGTCCGGACAGTTGAGGGAGGCCCTGTGCCCGTACACCTGCGTGACGCCCATAGTCCAGGAGCACGTGAACTCGGAAACGGGGTCGGATACAAATATCCACATGACGAAAAAGACGGATTCGTTCCTCAGAACTACTGGCCAGAGAATTTGGCTAGAAAACGACCAAATTACTATAAACCGACGCCACGTGGATTTGAGCAACAAATCCAAAAGCGGCTCGACTATTGGGAAAAACGACGCGACTCGAAATGAGCCCGCGTCGTTTTATTTTTGGATGCGATTGATTTCGACGCCCGCTTTTTCAAGCAAGTCGTTAATGACATAGCCGGCAGCGACAAGCCCTGCGACCGATGGAACGAACGCGTTCGAGCTCGGTGGCATCTTCGCTTTGCGGATCGGCGCGTCTTTCTTCCCGACGACCTCGTTCACGTCTTCGCGTGTCACGATTGGAGATTCGTCCGAGAAGACGACGGGGACGCCTTTGTAGATTTTCTCTTTACGTAGACGAGTACGGACCATCTTCGCAATCGGGTCATATGACGTATCTTTAATGTCGACGACCTTGATGCGTGTCGGATCCATCTTATTCGCCATCCCCATGCTTGAGATGACCGGGATGCCGCGACGCTTACATTCTACGATTAAATGAATCTTATAGATGATCGTGTCTGACGCATCGATGACGTAGTCGATGTTTTGAGCGAAGAACTCTTCATATGTCTCTTCTGTATAGAACATCTTCAATTGGACGAGGTCTAAGTCCGGGTTGATGTCAAGGAGACGTTTCCCCATCGCTTCGACTTTCGGTTGACCGACCGTCGACAATAGTGCGTGGATTTGTCGGTTGACGTTCGTGATGTCGATATCATCTTTATCGACGAGGACGATGCGTCCGACACCACTGCGCGCAAGTGCCTCGGCCGCAAATGAGCCGACACCGCCGACGCCTAAAATCGCGACCGTTTTATTCTTTAAAGCATCAAGGCCTTCAGAGCCGATGGCCAATTCATTTCGTGAAAACTGGTGTAGCATATTTCTTCCTCCAACTAATTCTATTTTCTCATACTATTTTACTCGGAATTATATTCAAAAAAAAGACGTCTCGCGACGTATTTACAAAAAAATCGATGGGGCCCGGAGTGCCGTGACGATGCCTTGCTTTTGAACCTGCGTATGCAGGTGGGTGACCTAGCGTTTCCTTCACAAGTCCTCCTGCACGTGATGAGGCAGTTGATCTGGTTAGCAGTTCGGTCTCCCGTATTCAAAGTGTTGGCTCAAAATAACGAAGGCGGCTCTCGTACACCTCAGGTATCCCATCTGTTGATTTAACTATAGCGCTTCTGTAAAAAGAAGTCAATGAGAAACGCCGACTTCACGTGACAGTTTGGTCACAACCATTTGTTACGAAACGCACGGTCCGGGTCATACGTGAACTGTTGACGCTCGATGTTGAAACGGCGGTCGCGCGAGTCGTTCCCGACACCCGCCTGGTACGCCCAATTCCCCCAATTGCTCGCCACGTCGTAATCGATTAGTTTCGATTCAAAGTAGGAAGCCCCGTAACGCCAATCTTGTTTCAACTCCTTTGCGAAATAGTTGGCCACGATTTGTCGTCCCCGATTGGACATCCATCCCGTCGCATTCAGTTCGCGCATAAACGCATCTACGAAATCAACACCCGTCTCTCCCTTTCGCCATTTTTCAATGACATCCGCCTCGACTCGCCAGTCTTTCCGTTTCGACCGGATGCCTTGTGATCGAAATAACTTTTTCCCTTGCTCGAGTGCGACCCATTGAAAGAACTCACGCCATAATAGTTCAAAGTACAGCCAGTACGTTGATTCATTTACCCCATGCGTTCGTTCATGTGCCTCGAGTTCAAAGAATACCCGTCGTGGGGATAACGAGCCGTTCGCTAAATAAGAAGATAGCTTCGTCGAGTCATCGACACCAAAACCATTTCTCGTTTCTTTGTACGTTCGAATCGGCACGGACAAATAGTCATTCAATCGACGCTTCGCTGCCAATTCGCCACCTTTGAACGGAAACGCCGTCCTCGGGTCTTGCTTTACTTCTTGAATCGAAAATGGGAACGGCACCTCGCGTGTGGCAGCCGTCGCCTTACGGGAAATCAGTTCTCGGGGACGTACATCATATTCGACCGCTTTTCGAAACTCCGTGAAGAGAAACGGCATTTTCTCAAACGGGATATCGCCCTCTTCAAATAACGTGAATCCACCGAACGTCTCGTACTCCCCTTTCCATTTTTTGATCACTTCATTTTCACGTCGGCGCTCATTGTATCCGACTGCCCGCTGAAACAAGAGACGGTCGGACGGGTCGAGCGTTTCGAGCGGATGACCGACGTGCACGTAAAATGGGATTCCAAGCGCATCGAGTGAGCCGGCCACATCCTCTAATGACTCCTTCAAGAAATGAAGTCGCTCCTTCCCAAGTGGAATGACGCCATAACGATTTTCAACGAACTGATTCGGACTGATGAAAAAATGACCTTCAATCGGATCGTCATGGCGAAGTGCTTCTTCGAGCGGCAAATGATCATCAACACGTAAATCGTTTTGGTACCAAATGATTGTTTTCATCAATAGACCTCCTCCACTCTATAGTATGATGGGTTATGATCTCCGTCATGAGGCTGGAATGTGCTTGAAATATGTTTTCAAAATCAAATTGTGTGGAATATATTCTTCTAGAAGAGAAAGGGGTGTAGCACAATGGCTAAGAAAGGCAAAATGGGAACATTGATTAAAATCGCGACGGCGGTCGCACCGTTCGTCTACGATTACTATAAAAAGAACAAAGCAAAAAAATCACCGAAGAAATAAAACTCACGTCTCAGCCAATAAGCTGAGACGTTTTTTTTATGTTTTTCAATCGCCTGTGCTAAGATAAATCAATCATTCTATTGAAACGAGGCGATGTTCATGCACATCCGATCCATCCATCTTTTACGCATTCTCTTCAAATGGGGTCTCTTCATGACCGGGTTGTTCTTACTCGCGCTCGGTTCATCCATCATGATCACGGCAAATCTCGGGGTTTCCACGTGGGACGTCCTTCATATCGGTATCGCTCACCATCTTCCGATTTCAATCGGGACGGTGATTTTATGTGTCGGTCTTTTACTCGTTCTATTTAAATACATACTCGACCGCATCCGTCCTCAGTTCGGAACTCTAGTAAACGCGGTGTTCGTTGGGGTGTTCATGAACGTGATATTAAATGAGCAATGGCTCCCTGTTTTCGAAGGGATGATTGTGAATATTGTTTGGCTCACATTCGGCATATTTGTGATGGGCATGGGAGCTGGTCTCTATGTCGCCGTCGGGTACGGTGCCGGTCCACGCGATGGATTGACGCTTGCCTTAGCAGAGCGTTTCCAAACGTCCGTCCGTGCCATGAGGACTTGGATGGAACTGACCGCTTGTCTCATCGGTTGGGCACTCGGCGGGCCACTTTTCTTCGGGACCGTCTTATCGATTTTCCTCATCGGCCCATTCTTCCAGTTTTGGCTAGAACGGTTCCGCCTGTTCATCGCCTATGTCGATCGTCTCAAAGTAAAATTCGCATGAAAAAGAGAGGAGATCTCCTCTCTTTTTATGTGTTCGGAATGAGCACAAACGTTCCGAACTTACCCGATTGTTTAAAATACGCCTGTGCCTCACGTGCCTCTTCAAGCGGGAACGTCCGGTCAATGACCGGTTTTAGCTTCCCTTCGGCGATCGAGCGCAACATCTCCGCGAATTCATATCGTGTCCCGAGAACAGACCCTTACATCGCGATATGTTTCAAGTACAGCGTCCGGAAGTCGAGATGGGTCGTCTGTCCTCCCGCCGAACCAGAGATACAGAACTTCCCTCCCTTTTTCAAGATGTTTAGAGATACATCAAATAGCGCATCTCCCACGACATCGAGGACCGTGTCGACCCATCATCCCTTGGTCGACCCCATCTCCGAGCTCGACGACTTCACCAGTGATGTCTGAACCGGGAATGCGTGGGAACTGGACTCCTTCCGGGCGCCATCCTGACTTCTCCCCACTTCCATAAGCCCCTTCTCGCATCCATATTTCCGTATTGTTAATCGCGCAGGCGCGTACCTTGATCAGCACTTCTCCTGCTTTCGGAGACGGTTTCGGGATATCAACCACTTGGAGTTGGTCAACGTCCCCATATCCTACGACTTGTACAGCTTTCATGGTATTTTGCCTCCTTCGCTTTCGTTCATCCATAAGTATTTACCCACGAAATGCTGTTATCACGCCAAAAAGGGCCGCCCTTTATCAGGCAGCCCTCGATTTATAGTTGTTGACGTTGTAACAGGTTCGTGAAGACGCCACCTTTTTGACTGAGTTCTTCGTGCGTTCCATCTTCTACGATTCCTTCTGCCGTCACGACAAGAATCCGATCGGCATTTTTCACCGTCGCTAGGCGGTGAGCGATGATGAGCGTCGTCCGATTCGCCGCCAGTTCATTAAGTGAATCTTGAATGATGGCTTCCGTCTCCGTGTCGAGCGCCGAGGTCGCCTCATCCAAAATTAAGATTGGCGGATTTTTCAAGAACATGCGCGCAATGGCGATGCGTTGTTTCTGACCTCCGGAGAGCTTCAGTCCCCGTTCCCCAATCTGTGTGTCAAGACCGTATTCGAGCTCTTCGACGAGCGTACCGAGATGTGCTTTTTCCACCGCATGCATGATGTCCGTATCGGTTGCATCGAGCTTCCCGAAAGCGATATTCTCACGTAGCGTACCCGCAAACAAGAAGACATCCTGTTGCACGATTCCGATTTGACGACGTAAACTCTCTTTCGTCATGTCACGGATGTCGATGCCATCGATCGAGATCGCACCTTTTGTGACGTCATAAAAGCGTGGGATGAGTGAACAGATGGTTGTCTTTCCAGCCCCGCTCGTCCCGACCAAGGCCACAGTTGTCCCTGCCTCAATCGACAAGTCAATATCCGTCAACACTTGTCGGTAGTCCGAGTAGCCAAACGAGACGTCGTCAAAGACGATATCGCCTTTCAACGTTTCGACCTCGATGGCATCTTCACGGTTCTCGATGTCCGGTTCCTCATCGAGCAACTGCGTGAATCGTTTGAACCCGGCCATCCCTTTCGGATACATTTCTAAAAGCGCCGTGATCTTTTCAATCGGCTTGATGAGTAAGTTCATGTATAAGATGAACCCGACGAGCTGTCCGTATGATAACTGACCCTCGTACGTTAAATACGCCCCGTAGACGAGGACGAGCAACGTCATCAGACGCGTCGTGATATAAATACCTGCGAGTGATGTACTCATGACGCGATACGCTTCAATTTTCGAGCCGCGATAGAAGTTGTTGTCTTTTTGGAAACGCCCGATTTCGAACGCCTCGTTCGTAAACGATTGGACGACACGTGCCCCGGACACACTGTCCTCGACGCGCGCGTTCACTTCCCCGATATTCGTGTACATCTTTTGCCACGCCTTGTTCATGTTCTTATTCGCATACGTGATCATGATGATAAGGAACGGTACCGCGACAACGGTGACGAGTGCGAGTTCCGGGTCGATCGAGAACATGATCCCGAACGCACCGAGTAACGTCATGATGGCGATAAAGAAGTCTTCCGGTCCATGGTGCGCCACTTCCCCGATATCGAACAAGTCGTTCGTGACCCGGCTCATCAAATGGCCGGTCTTATGATTGTCAAAGAAGCGGAACGACTGTTTATGGATATGCGTGAACAACTCTTCTCGCATGTCCGTCTCGATGTTGATGCCGAGCTTATGTCCCCAGTAGTTGACGACGTACTGCATCATCATGGCCAATATGTATAGAATCAACAGGCCGATGCTGACGATGATAATCCAGTTCCATTCCCCACCCGGCAACAAGTCGTCGATGAACCATTGAACGGCAAGCGGAAATCCAAGTTCAAGCAGTCCGACGAGAATTGCGAATGAAAAATCGAGTAGGAATAACTTTTTATGTGGTCGATAATAACTAAAAAAACGTGAAATCATTCTCTCTTCCCCCTTCTCATCATTAAGTGTACGCTTTTTTCCGAAAGGTGGAAAACAGGATGCATCCCTTTTTCATTCTTTTTTCAAACAGCGTATAATAAAAGTAAGGAGTGATACACATGCATGTACACATTACAAATCGTGCCCTCGAACGAATCGAGTCATTGAAAGGCGAACGCGAAGGACAGATGCACCTCTTTTACGAGACAGAAGGTTGTGGTTGTGGGAACAGCGGAATCTTTGAGATTCGATACGTAACCGAGACGACTCCGGAAGACGTTGAAATCGAATCAAACATCGGACCAATCTTAATCAAAAACTGGACAAAAGTGTTTTTAGATGAACAGATGAAAATCGATTTCCTCGAAGACCGTCGTACGCTCGTCTTGAAAAGTGACGGCCAAGTGTTCAATTCGAATCTACTCGTGACGGACGGCACAGGATGTCAGTTGAACGTTCCGAGCCGATGAAACAGACACTGAAACAACATCCGAGACTCCTCATTCTCTTTTTCGCGAGTTTCGGTCTCGGACTATTTGGAATCTATCTGGCGTTTATCGATTCGGTCTATATGATGTCCGCAGTCATCGCCTCGCTGTTTGCGTTTGGTTTCGCGTTGCAGCGAACAGCGAAATATATGCAGCGAGAAGAAGATAAACGTTAACAAGAGGATGTGTTCCAATTAAATATCTACCATCTCGTGTTGAATCCAAAATCCGTTTCACACATACAAAAAACGAGGATTGCCATGGCAACCCTCGTTTTTTATGGTTATTTTTTCTCTTTTATTGCCGTACGAATCGATAACTCTTCGAGTTGCGCGTCCGCGACAGGGCTCGGTGCTTGCGTCAAGAGACAGCTTGCCGAAGCCGTTTTCGGGAAGGCGATTGTGTCGCGAAGGTTCGAACGACCTGCAAGAATCATGACGAGACGGTCGAGACCGAGTGCGATTCCCGCATGTGGCGGTGTACCGTATTCGAACGCTTCAAGCAAGAATCCGAACTGTTCAACCGCTTCTTCTTGTGTGAAACCAAGCAATTTGAACATGCGCTCTTGAATGTCACGCTCATAAATACGCTGTGAACCGCCACCGAGTTCGTAACCGTTCAAGACGAGGTCATACGCAACCGCGCGTACACTTGCCGGATCTGTCTCGAGAAGATGGAGGTCTTCACGGTTTGGCATCGTGAACGGATGGTGGTTCGCATAGAAGCGACCGTCTTCTTCTTCAAACGTTACGAGCGGGAAGTCCGTTACCCAAAGGAAGTTGAACTTCGACTCGTCGATGAGACCAAGTTCGTGACCGAGCTTGACGCGGAGTGCGCCAAGGCTGTCTGCAACGACAGTTGGTTTCGATGCGACGAAGAGAAGAAGGTCACCTGCTTCTGCATCTGTGGCTTCAATTAGCTTCTGTGCGTATGTCTCATCAAAGAACTTCGCGATTGGACCGTTCAAGCCTTCCGCTGTCACTTTGAGCCATGCAAGGCCTTTCGCACCGTACACCGCCGTGAACTCTTGAAGTTTGTCGATGTCTTTACGTGAGAAGTTGTCCGCCTCACCTTTGACGTTGATCGCCTTGACTTGCCCGTTTGATTCGAGTGCTGCATCGAACACTTTAAAGCCAGCACCTTTCACAGCGTCTGCCACGTCGATGAGTTCGAGACCGAAGCGCGTGTCCGGCTTATCCGAACCAAAACGACGCATCGCTTCCGCGTGTGTCATCCGCTCGAACTTCGCTGGCGTGTCCGTACGACCGAGCGTCGATTCCATGACTTGTCCCATCATCGATTCCATCATCGCCATCAAGTCTTCGATGTCCATGAAGCTCGTTTCGATGTCGACTTGTGTGAATTCAGGTTGACGGTCTGCACGAAGGTCCTCGTCACGGAAGCAGCGTGCGATTTGGAAGTAACGGTCAAATCCTGCAACCATGAGCAACTGTTTGAAGAGCTGTGGTGATTGTGGAAGTGCATAGAACTCACCACCATGAACACGGCTCGGTACAAGATAGTCACGTGCGCCTTCTGGCGTCGACTTCGTCAAAATCGGTGTTTCGACTTCAAGGAACTCTTGCTCCGTCAAGAAGTTACGAATCGTGTTCGACGTTTTCGAGCGGAGACGGAACGTCTCTTGGAGCGCCGGACGACGAAGGTCGAGGTAACGGTATTTGAGACGCAGGTCTTCTGAAACGTTTTCCGCTTCGTCACCGATCGGGATTGGTGTCATCTTCGCAGCGTTTAAGATGTTGATCTCTGAAGCGATGACTTCGATATTTCCTGTCGGCATGTTCGGGTTCTTGTTCTCACGCTCGAGAACCGTCCCTTTCACGTCGAGGACGAACTCACTACGAATCGTCTCCGCGAGTTGGTGGACCGCTTCGTTCTCTGGGCGAACGACGACTTGAACGATCCCTGTGCGGTCACGAAGATCGATGAAGATGAGACCTCCGAGGTCACGACGTTTTTGTACCCATCCTTTTAATTGTACTTCCTGGCCGATGAGTGACTCTGTCACGCGGCCGTTCATATGTGTGCGTCCGATCATTGTCCTGCTCCTTCCGATAGTTCACGAATTTTGTCTGCGACGGCCGAGAGTGGCACGTCGACTTGTTCACCAGTCGTCATATCTTTCAAGGCGGCTGACCCTCGTTCGACTTCGTCATCCCCTAAGATGACTGTGAACTTGGCTTTCAGACGGTCCGCCTGTTTGAATTGTCCTTTGAACTTGCGTCCTTGGTAATCACGGTCTGCTTTGAACCCTTCCATGCGGAAGAGTTGTAGGAGGCGTGTCGCCGTCAATTCGACTTCTTTTCCGCCTTGGGCGACGATGAAGACATCAAGTCCTGTCTCGAGTTCAGGTAGGACTCCTTCATTCTCTAATGCGAGGATGAGACGCTCCAACCCGATTCCAAAACCGATTCCCGGCATGTCCGGTCCGCCGATATCTTGTACGAGACCGTTATAGCGTCCGCCGCCACAAAGCGTCGTGATGGCTCCGAATCCTTCTGCCTCAGACATGATTTCAAACGCAGTGTGCGTGTAGTAATCGAGTCCACGGACGAGCGTCGGGTCGACTTCATAGGCGACACCAAGTGCATCGAGTTGTGCGAGCACTTGGTCGAAATAGACCTTCGACTCTTCGTTCAAATATTCAAGAATCGACGGGGCCGTCTTCATCGACGGGTGATCGCGGTCGACCTTACAATCCAAGATGCGAAGCGGATTCTTATACAGGCGTGACTGACAGTCTTGGCAAAGTTCGCCTGCCACCGGCTCAAAGTGACGGATGAGCGCATCGCGGTGGGCGTTGCGGCTTTCCGCGTCCCCAAGCGAGTTGACGACGACTTTGATTTTCTGAAGTCCGAATGACTTGTAAATCGAATAGGCGAGGCTGATGACCTCAGCGTCAACGGCCGGGTCACTACTACCGATTGCTTCGACACCGTATTGGTGAAGCTGACGGAAGCGACCTTTTTGTGGACGTTCGTAGCGGAACATTGGTCCCATGTAGTAGAGCTTGGTCGGCTGGTCCGGATTTCCGAACAGTTTGTTCGTCACGAACGCACGAACGACAGATGCCGTTCCTTCTGGGCGAAGCGTGTACTCGTCTTTCCCTTTCTTCACGAGCGTGAACATCTCTTTTTGGACGATGTCCGTCGTTTCCCCGACACTGCGTGTGAACAGGTTCGTCGTTTCAAAGATTGGTGTGCGAATCTCTTTATAGTTATAACGGGCGCTCATGTCGCGAAGCTTTTCTTCGACATATTGCCACGTCTCGACCGTGCCCGGAAGCAGGTCTTGTGTACCGCGTGGTGCTTTCATCATCACATTTCCCTCCTTAAAAATACAAAAAGGCCCTCGTCCGCAAAGGGACGAGAGCCTGTGTCAGTTTCCCGTGGTACCACCCTCGTTGCAGAGCCATCACTTGAAACTCTGCCACTCGAAATCGGTTAACGCCCGATGAAACGGCTCCCCCTACTCGCTTTCAAGGGAGCACCTCCAAAGTGTCGTTCGGGTCATCATCCAGTCGATGCTTTCAGCCAAGGCATCGCTCTCTTTGCTGGTGGGTTGACCGTACTCTTCTTTATCGTAGGTGTTTGACTATATGCTTCATGATGCCGAATCAAGCCGGCATCTGTCAAGCGTTTTTTTCGAGCATGAGTGTGACCGGTCCGTCATTGACGAGGGCGACGTCCATCATCGCTCCGAAGCGTCCCGTTTCTACGACGAGCCCATTCGACCGGAGTCGCTCATTGAATTTTTCATAAAGCGTCTCAGCCATATCCGGTTTTGCGGCCTTTGTAAAAGCAGGTCGCCGCCCTTTCATCGTGTCTCCATATAAAGTGAACTGAGAGACAGATAAAATTTGTCCGGACACGTCTTGAATCGATAAGTTCATCTTTTCTTGATCGTCCTCGAAGACGCGAAGTCCGGTCACCTTGTCAGCGAGCCAGTTCACTTCCTCTTCTGTATCTTCATGTGTCACACCGACGAGAAGCAAGTACCCGGCGTTGATTGCCCCGACGACTTCTTCCTCGACTGTGACTGATGCTTCTTTCACTCGTTGCAATAATACACGCACGTTCCTCTTCCTTTCGTCACGTCATCATGACTCGGCTGACCGAATACACGTCTGAGATTTGTTTGATGCGCTCGACGACTTTCTGCAAATGGTTCACGTTCGGAATCGAGATGGTCATCGAGATGCGGGCCTGTTTGTTTTGGTCGCCCCGACCACTGACGGCCACGATATTTGTATTCGTCGCCGATACTGCTTGAAGGACGTCGTTTAAGAGACCTGAGCGATCATATCCTGTGATTTCGATGTCGACATTATAGTTCTTCTCTTTCGCTTGTCCGACTTCCCATTCGACGTCAAGGAGACGCTCTGGGTGTTGTTCGTTGACAATGTTCAAGCAGTCTTTCCGGTGAATTGAGACACCGCGTCCACGGGTGATGTATCCGACGATTTCATCCCCCGGTACCGGGTTACAACAACGGCTCATGCGAACGAGCATGTTGTCGATGCCTTTGACCGTCACGCCCGCTTCCGTCGTTTTCTTCTTCGGTGCCTGACTGACTTTCAATTCGCTGATGGCTTCCGACAGTTCGAGTTTCGGTTCTTTCCGCTGCTTCTCCGTCAACTTATGTGCGACTTGTGCGGCAGTGATGCCTTGATAACCGACAGCGGCGTACATCTCTTCCTCGTTCCCGAAGTTGAACTTCTCGACGACGATACTGAGTGCAGGTTCATCGATAATCTCTTTCGGTTCAAAACCAAGTTTCTTAATTTCTGCTTCGACGAGATCTCTCCCTTTTTCAACGTTTTCTTCACGTTGCTGACGTTTGAACCATTGACGAATCTTGTTCTTCGCCTGGCTTGAAACAGCGAGCTTCAACCAATCCTTACTCGGTCCGTAACTATGCTTCGACGTGATGATTTCGATGATGTCACCAGTCTCGAGTTTGTAGTCGAGCGGTACCATCCGGCCGTTCACTTTCGCACCCGTCATCCGGTGCCCGATCTCCGTATGAATCCGGTACGCATAGTCAATCGGGACTGAGCCCTTCGGCAACTCGAATACGTCTCCTTTTGGTGTGAAGACGTACAGCATGTCGCTAAAGAAATCGACTTTGAGGGATTCCATGAATTCCTCGGCATCCGTCGTATCCTTTTGAAGTTCAAGAATCTCACGAAGATGGGCGATCTTCTCGTCGAATCCGTTCGTCGAGACGTTTTTCCCTTCTTTATACGCCCAGTGTGCCGCAATCCCGAACTCAGCGATGAAATGCATGTCTTTCGTCCGAATTTGAACTTCGAGCGGCTCACCTTTCGGTCCAATCACTGTCGTATGGAGCGACTGATACATGTTCGGCTTCGGCATAGCGATATAATCTTTGAAACGTCCCGGCATCGGCTTGTACTGGGTGTGGATGATTCCGAGCACGGCATAACAATCACGAATCGAATCAACGATAATGCGGACCGCCATCAAATCGTAAATTTCATTGAACTCTTTTTTATGCTTCACCATCTTGTTATAGATAGAATAGATGTGCTTCGGTCGACCGTTCACGTCGGCATCGATATGCACTTCCTCAAGAACCCTGTTCACTTCCGTGATGACAGAGGTGACGAGTGCTTCTCGTTCCGTCCGTTTCTGTTTCATCATCGAGACGATCTTGTAGTATTGCTGTGGGTTGATATAACGTAACGAAATATCCTCGAGCTCCCACTTGATTGTCGAAATCCCCATCCGGTGTGCGAGAGGCGCAAAGATTTCAAGCGTCTCTTCCGCTTTTTGGACTTGTTTCTCTTTCGGCATATGCTGCAGTGTCCGCATATTGTGGAGCCGGTCCGCAAGTTTGATCAAGATCACGCGCACGTCTTCTGCCATGGCGATAATCATCTTCCGGTGGTTTTCAGCAAGTTCTTCTTTTTTCGATTTATATTTAATCTTACCAAGTTTCGTGACGCCATCGACGAGCATGGCCACGTCTGGACCAAAATCGTCCGTCAATTGCTGTAACGAAACATCCGTATCTTCGACAACATCATGCAAGAGCGCTCCAATAATCGTTGTGGCGTCTAAGCCGATATCAACGAGAATGCCGGCCACTTGGACCGGATGGAGAATATAGGGCTCGCCCGAACGTCGGAACTGACCGGTATGATGAAGTTTTGCGTATTCGTAAGCGCGTTTCACTTCGGCTATATCGTCGTCACCCATATACTCCCCGAGCGCGTCGAGAAGATCCTCAATACTTACGATTTGTTTTTTGGTCATAACATTCGACACCCTTTTTCTAACCGCTCCAATCGCCTCGGATTCGTCGCAGCATGGTAGTAGTTTGTATTCAAGATTCTGTGATTTTTATAACCATTATCGAAAAAATCTGACGACCTGTCAAAGGTTGTAGGTTATTTTCCTTAAAAACTATTCAAAAACGGGAAGCATATCGCTTCCCGTTCAAATTAGTCTTCGTAGCGGATGAGTGAGAACACGTCGTATCCTTCAAGACGCTCACGTCCACCAAGTCCATCGAGTTCGATCAAGAACCCGATTCCTGCCACAACACCACCGAGTTGTTCAATCATTTTAATCGTTGCTTCAATCGTACCACCTGTTGCGAGCAAGTCATCCAAGATGACGACTTGTTGTCCAGGTTTGATTGAATCTTTGTGCATCGTTAAAATGTCCGTTCCATACTCAAGACCGTATGACACTCGTACTGTCTCACGTGGTAACTTTCCTTCTTTACGTACTGGTACAAACCCGAGTTCGAGCGCATACGCTGCCGGGCAACCAACGACGAATCCGCGTGCTTCCGGACCAGCGATCAACTCCGCTCCACGTTCACGTGCATAAACGACGAGCTCATCTACTGCTTTCTTGTAGACTTCGCCATCTTGCATGAGTGACGTGATATCTTTGAAGCTGATTCCTTCCTTCGGGTAATCTGCTACTTCTTTAATATGCTGTTTGAAATCCATTTTATGTGTATGCCTCCTGCATCTTGTTCGATCGCAACGATTGTAACCGCTCTTTGAGCTCCGCCAATGACGCGTATACGAAACGCTCTTCGAGTTGTTGGCGCCCAATCCGGCGTTGATAGCACGGCGCCTCGGTCAAATCGCGTTTCGGTGCTTCTGGATTGACTCCAGGCAGTCCGTCTTCCATTGTAACAAGAAATTCGAGTTCAGAGAATACTTGATGCATAAATTGAATCGTATTTTTTGACCATTTTCGCTCTTTTGACAGACGAATCAGGTTTTCACGTAGATTTTTCCGTTCGCATGTTGCCATATGGACATAATACGTTCGGAAATCCTCACGGGACGGAAGACGTTCAAAGAACGAGTCTCCTTGACCGAAGGCACAATAAATGCGTTCAATCCCTTCATGAAGTTTTTCTGCGAGCACCTCTTCATCGTCCGGAAGATCGAGCAGAACGACGAAACGGTTGAGCGGTTCATCTCCTTCATGGAGTGGAAAATCTTCGTTCGTCCCTTGGAAAGATAAAAATGACGTCTGTTCTTTCGGCAAATCTTTCAACTCTTGCATTGATTTTTTCTTCCCACGATAGTCAAACACTTGGAAGTCATCGACCCGTAAATCTTGAATCATGAGCTGCGGTTTACGCATTCCGTTCCATTCGTTGACTTGAAGACTTCCCATCACCGAGATATGAGCCATCTTTGAAATCTCTGAAACAACGTGGCCGAATCCAAATCCGATGCCATCGAGCTCACGCTTGTCTCCGGCGAGCTGTACTTTCAAATGGGTGGCGTCACGTCCGATTTGGCGAATATCACGCAGTTTCGCATCTGCGACGACGACACGAGGGGATGGATTCCCCATACCAAATGGCGCGAGCTTTCCTATTTCTGAGATCAAGTCGAGCGAGACGTCGTTGACGGAGAGTTTCAAGTCGACGTTCACCCGTGGCACAAACACTTCATCCGGGATGGACTCCGCCTGACGGTTCAGCCGCTCTCGTAGTTCGGCGACGTGTTCCGACTGAAGGGTCATCCCGGCCGCGGCTGGATGTCCGCCAAAGTGTGGCAAAATATCTTCATTCTTCGAAAGTTCCTTGAAGAGATCAAACCCTTCAATCGAGCGACCCGACCCTTTCGCCTTACCCGTCTCAGGGTCGTGGCAAAGGAGGATGACTGGACGATAGTACGCCTCGACGAGACGAGATGCGACAATCCCGACGACGCCAGGATTCCACTTCTCACTTGCCACGACGAGTACACGGTCCTCGGTCATCGATGCTTCGACGAGTTCTTTCGCTTCAGCAGCGATCGTCTTGACGATGTCTTGACGTTCTTTGTTTTGCTTATCGAGCTGTTTCGCTAGCTCGAGCGCTTCCTCCACATGTTCGGCTAAGAGCATTTGTAATGCCGGCATCGCTGAATCGAGTCGACCTGCGGCATTGATGCGTGGACCGAACGCGAAACCGACCGACTCTTCGTTCAATACGCTGTCAGCGAGACCACATACTTCACGTAATGCTAAAATACCTGGACGTTTTGAAGCCTCGAGCGCAGCAATCCCCTTCTTCGCGAGCAACCGATTCTCTCCGTCGAGTGGGACGAGGTCGGCAATCGTTCCGAGGACGGCCAAATCAAGAAGTTCTTCCGGCATTCTCCCTAAAACGGCGTGCGCCACTTTGAGGGCGACTCCCGCACCGGCGAGTTTATCGTATGGATATCCCGGGTCGATATGCGGATGAATGATTGCATAGGCGTCCGGCAATGTCTCTTTTGGCTCGTGGTGGTCCGTGATGATCAAATCGACGCCAAGGTCTTTTAAGAGTGTCGCTTCTTCAATCCCTGAAATTCCGCAATCCACCGTGATGACCAAAGTGAATCCCTCGTTCGCCGCCCATTGGAACGCTTCTTTGTTCGGTCCATATCCTTCTGTGAAACGGTTCGGGATATAACACTCGGCCATGACACCGATTTCGGTCAACGCATGCCACATGACGGATGAGGCACTGACCCCGTCGACATCGTAGTCACCATAGATGAGCACCATCTCCCCATCGTCTGCTGCCTGTTTGATGCGGGTGACGACTTTCTCCATCTGTTCAAACAAGTACGGGTCATGAAAGACGAGTTCATCCTCGGCATACAAGAATGCCTTGGCCGCTTCTACGTCTTGATGACCACGCTGAACGAGCAACGTCGCCAGTTGTGCTGATATATTTAATTCGTTTTGTAAACGCGTGACGTCGTCCGGATTCGTTTCCGGATAGAGCCACTGTTTCTTCGAATGGTACATGTCCTTCACTCCAATCAATTGTAGATTATAGCAGACCGCGTGAAAGATGTGCCGTCTTGACATTTGAAAAGGTCTCCCGATTGAAGGGAGACCCACTTGTTACGCCTCTGTGACCGGCGTATCTTTTTTCTTGTTGATTGTCGTCCGTTTGATGAGGAGCCATAAATACGATGCAATGAAGATCGAAGAATACATCCCCATGAAAAGTCCGACGATGAGCGCGAGCGAGAAGCTGCGAATCGATTCAGCACCGAACGCATACAAGGCGATGGCTGTGACGAGTACCGTAACGACCGTATTCACGGACCGAACGATTGTCTCTTGAATCGACTTGTTGATGATCGACTCATAGACGTCCATCGACTTGATTTTTCGTTCCTTTTCATACGACGTGATGTTCTCGCGGACCCGGTCGAACGTTACGATCGTATCGTTGACCGAGTAACCGATGATGGTCAAGATCGCGGCGATGAAGTACAAGTTGACCTCGATCCCAAAGAGCGAGAACGCGACGATCATGAAGAAGGCATCGTGTAACATCGCGATAACAGTTGCAAGTGCATATGAGAATTGGAAACGCACCGTGATGTAGAGAATAATCCCGATCGAAGCGACGGCTACCGCATACAAAGCATTTTTCGCCAAGTCACGACCGACTTGAGCCGAGACGGTGCTGATGTTCGGGTCGTTCCCGAATTGTTCAGTGAACGCCGTCTTGACGTTCGCGACTTCCTCTTGGCCCAATTGCCCAACGAACGTCACGTATGCCAAGCGACCTTCATTTGCATATTGGACGCTTGAAATCTCTTGGTCAACTCCGGCATCGTTAAACGCTTGCGTGAATTCTTCTTGCGACACACGTTCTTCCGTTAGTACTTCGACCCGCGTCCCTGAAGCAAAATCGATTCCGAGGTTCAACCCACGGAAGAACAAGAGACCGATTCCGAGAACGACGATTGCCGTCGAAACCAAGAACATCGTGCGCATATGTTTCACGTAATTCCATTCAGTAAGCTTAAAGTTCACGGATTTCACTCTCCTTCACACCAAACCATCCTTTGCGTTTGTCGAACAGACGACTTGAGACAAGGAGGTGCATCAAATAACGTGAGATGAATACGTTCGAGATGAACGTCATCCCGATTGAGATCATGAGCATGACAGCAAATCCTTTGACCGAGCTTTGTCCGAAATAGAACAAGACCGCAGCCGAGATGAGCGTCGTCAAGTTGGCATCGATGATCGTACTGAGGGAACGACGGTTACCTGCACGGAATGCCGATAAGACCGATTTTCCAGAGCGGAGTTCGTCTTTGATTCGTTCCGCGGTAATGATGTTCGCATCGACTGCCATACCGACCCCGAGGACGAGTGCTGCAATCCCTGGAAGCGTCAATACCGCATTGATTCCGTTGAAGAACAACATGATCAAGTTGATGTACAGAACAAGCGTGATGATCGATACGAGTCCTGGGAGACGATAGAAGAACAACATGAACAGGAATACGGCGATGATTCCGATTGTTGCGGCAAATACCGTTTCTTCTAAAGCATCTTGACCGAACTGGGCCGACACGGATGTCGAGTAAATCTCATCTAGTTTGACCGGGAGCGCCCCTGCGTTCAAGATGTCCGCAAGGCGTTGACCGCTTTCCGCGTCAATTCCACCACCTGAGATGATGGCTTTATCCGATAAGATCGGGCTCGTTACCGAAGCATCTGATACAATCTTCGAGTTCTCTTTTTGAACTTCTTCCTCATATGTGTCGCCCTCTTCATAGTCGAGCCAGATGACCAGACGGTTCTCAGGAGCTGGGCGTTGTGCAATCTCGGATGTCACTTCGCCAAACTTGTCGGCCGATTGGAGTGTCAGCTCAACGACCGGTTGTCCTTGTTGGTTGTAGCTGAGCGCTGCCCCACGCGGCGCCAAGTCTTTCCCATCGAGCAAGACGTTGTCGTTCACGTCACGGAATGTCAATTGTGCCGTTGACGAGAGAACCTCGCGCGCTTCGTTTTGGTTCGATACGCCCGCGAGCTGGACGCGGATGCGATTGTTTTCTTCGATTCGAACGTCCGGTTCGGAAACTCCGAGGACGTTGATTCGGTTATTGATGGCGCGAACGGTTGCATTCATCGCCGACTCGTCGATGACGTCGCCGTCTTCGAGCGGTTGTACTTCATACAAAACTTCGAATCCACCTTTTAAGTCGAGTCCGAGGTTCGTGTTCTTGACGACCCATGGTGTCGTGAACACTGCGAGCAGGATTGTCGCAATCATGATGATCGCAAAAATCGCAATGTTGCCTTTTTTGTACATACGACTATTTCCTTTCTAAACCACTGTTCTTGATAAAAACTTCTCTCGTTAACATTACAAATTTTCTAAACATTTATCAATCATTTTCCTAAAATTGTAACGACCTTAACGGATTGTTCGACTGAGTTTGCATATAAGACTAAATGTTGCGCATGGGCAAAACTTCATGTATGATGTAGCTAACATCAAAACATCAAAGGAGTCTTTCCATATGGACAGCACAGTTATTTATGCCTTTCTCCTTACTCTATTCGCCGGTCTAGCGACCGGAATCGGGAGTATGATCGCATTCTTTGCGAAACGGACGAACACGGCATTCCTCTCCATCTCGCTTGGATTTTCCGGAGGCGTCATGATTTACGTGTCGTTCATCGAGATTTTCCCGAAAGCGCTCGAGGAACTCGTCGGCGCTCACGGAGAATATACGGGTACAATCTACACCGTTCTCGCATTCTTCGGTGGGATGTTCTTGATTGGCATGATCGATAAGTTCATTCCGAAAATGGAGAATCCACACGAAGTAAAGTTTGTCGAGTCGATGCAGAATGACCCGACAACACATGAACTCGCAACGACGACGACAAATGAAGCGGCTCCAATCAATCATCCGGAGGTACAAAATCGACTTAAAAAAATGGGGATTTTCATGGCACTCGCCATCGGGATTCACAACTTCCCAGAAGGACTTGCGACGTTCGTCTCGGCACTAGATGACCCGACCGTCGGCTTAGCCATTGCCATCGCCATCGCCCTACACAACATTCCGGAAGGGATTGCCGTCTCCGTCCCGATTTATTATGCGACGGGCTCACGGAAGAAGGCGTTCAAGCTTTCGATGTTGTCAGGGCTTGCCGAGCCAGCTGGAGCGGCCATCGGATTCTTGTTACTCATGCCGTTCTTGAGCGACACCGTCTTCGGACTCTTGTTCGCGGCGGTCGGTGGCATCATGGTCTTCATCTCGCTTGACGAATTGCTCCCTGCCGCCCGTGAATACGGACACGCCCATCATTCCATGTATGGGATGGTTGCTGGTATGATCGTCATGGCGACAAGTCTAATCCTATTAATGTAACGAACAATGCCCTGACGCGCGCGTCAGGGCATTTGTTATGTCGTTTTAAACACATGGACGACATCTTTTAATTCAGACGACATGTGACTCATCGTTTCAGCGATGCCGTTGATCTCTTGGATGGCGGCAAGCTGTTCTTCGACGTTCGCACCGGCTTCTTCGACGCTTCGCTGTGTCGAGACGGCGTTTGTCGACATATCTTCAACAGAGACGGCAACTTCAGTCGTATTGGCACTCACTTCTTCTGTCGCTGCCGCAATCTCACTCATTTGACGGGACGTCTCTTCGATGACCGATACGATCTCACGGAACGCCTCGGCCACTTCTCCCATTTGCGATACCCCATTCTCCACATGTACGCTCGATTCTTCGAACGCTGATTCGACTTGTTCCGTGTCACGTTGAATGTCACGGACGACGGTCTGTATTTGAATGGCGGATTGTTTCGATTCCTCAGCGAGCTTTCTCACTTCTGCCGCGACGACGGCAAACCCTTTTCCGTGCTCACCCGCACGTGCTGCTTCAATCGCCGCGTTTAAGGCAAGTAAGTTCGTCTGTTCCGTGATCGCCGTGATCGAACGGGTGATTTTCTCGATTTCAAGCGATTGGTTCGATAGACGGTTCACCATCTGTTGAGTGAGCTCGTTGGCACGGCGAATTTCTTGCATCCGTTTCTCTGCCAATTGAACGGTCTCAAGTCCACCGTTCGCCGCCTCGAGTGTATGTATCGTCTGCTCATTCACACCTTGTGAGGCCGCAGCGATTTGATTCAATCCATCCACCGCTTGATTGACGCCAATCGTCCCTTCTTCTGCTCGCTTCGAGGATCCTTGCGCAGCCACGTTCATCTCTTCGAACAACCGGGACACGCCTTGGGTCGTTGTCGCGACATGGTCTGTGCTTGCGTAAAGTTCTTCAGAATATGCAGTCACTTTGTCCGACGCTTCACCAACCCGACGAATCAAGCCGACCAGATTATGCTTCATTTCATTGAACGCCGTAACCAGGTCTCCTAGTTCATCGTTTGAGGCGACTTCGATATCTTCTCCAGTCAAATCCCCTTCTGCCATGATGCGTGCTTGACGACCGAGTCGATTGATCGGTTTTAGGAAAAGCCGTTGTAGCGCAAGTAAGGAAAGAATCCCGATCACGACACCACCAACACTGATGAGGAGCATCCAAAGGATTGAACTTTCTGCATCTGCTTGTACCGCTTTCGTCTCAGACTCGAGGAGCTCCCCTTTGTATTCGACAAGGTCGGTCACGGTCATGCGTACCCGATCCGTCGTCGGTGTCACACTCGTGTTGAGAACGGTTTTGAAGCCGATTTCGTCTTGTTGTTGACGAAGTTCGACGGCACGATTCATCTCACGGTCTAATAGCTCGTTAAATTTCTCCAAATCTCCCAACCAAGACAAGATCTTCTCATCTGAAGAAGATGCCTTGAGTGAAGCCATCAATTCGTCTCGTTGTTCTTGAACTCCCTGGAGACTGATGAGCGTCTTCGGATTGGCTACAAGCATATAGTAGTTCAAGTAGCGTTCGGCATCCGTCACCGCTAATGATAGATTCTCTGCAAGCAGCATCTCCTGCGTGCCTTCACTGAGGACCCGGTCATAGGCGGCAGTCGATTGTCTCAATTGATAAGATCCGAGCGCGCCGACAATGACGAGCGCAATGATCGTCGGAATGAGCGCGATGGACATACGTCGTCTCAGCGACGAGCGTCCTCTCTGTTTCGTACCATTTCGTTTTATGCTCCATCCTTTCCACTTCTTCATCTGTTTAATAAATCGTTTCACGTCCATGTCATTCGTTCTCCTTCATCTCGGATTTCTTCTCAACTTGAGATTAGTGCAAACGTTTTCATTAATCAAATCGATTTTTCGAAATGAGGTGGATAAATTTTGAATCGGATTCGTTTTGACAAAAAGAAGTCATCTTTATATGCTTTAAATCGTAATAATTACGTTTTGAAAGGATTCTCTATGATTGTGGAAAATACGAAGTTATTAATCATTGGTGCTGGTGTACACGGAATGACCCTCACCTTCACATAAACAAGGCGGGTATTTGGAGGATTTGATCATTGGCGATCGACTCACTGACCCGTTAGCGAACTGGAAACAACAAACGGTATCCATCTCCATGTTGCATCTGCATTCGACCCGTGTGCATCACGATTCTTGGTCCGTTCTCAAGAGCCATCTATGGTGGACAAGAGGCCGCTCGTAGAATTCTCCCCCAACTTCTAGCCACACAAAAAAGCGTCTGACCATGATGGTCAGACGCTTACTTGCTTATTCCTCAAATGAGGCATTCGCTTTTTTCACGACTTCCGCAACTGCGCTTCGGTTGAAACGGAGAAGCGATTGATCGCATTTCAAAACGACATGTGTGTCTTCGATTTGATGAACGACGCCGTGTAAACCGCCGATTGTGACAACGCTGTCGCCACGCTCGAGGGCGTTTTGCATCGCTTGTACTTCTTTTTGGCGTTTCGTCTGTGGACGAATCAAAAGGAAGTAAAATACGACGAAAATCAAGATCATTGGTAATAACGCAACGAGTGTTTCCATGAGTAACATTCACCCTTTCCTTCAATATCAGGTTCATTATACCGTGAAACTGAAGCATTGTCACACAATGTCCGACATGATTGCTTAGAAATTCTTCGCGTTCGGCTTGTTGTAGCCGTATTCTTCGAAGAACTCTTCTTTGAAATCGAGCAAGCGGTCTTCACGAATCGCTTGACGAACCTGCTCCATCAACTTCACGAGGAAGTGAAGATTATGTGTCGTACACAAGTGAAGACCAAACATCTCATCCGCACGAATCAAGTGGTGAACGTACGCACGCGAGTAGTTCTTACACGTATTGCAGTCACACTTCTCATCGATTGGACCAAAGTCCGTCTTATATTTCGCTTGTTTGATCGTGACGCGACCTTTCGACGTCATGAGCGTTCCGTTTCGTGCGATGCGAGTCGGCAGAACGCAGTCGAACATGTCGATTCCGCGAATCGACCCTTCAATCAACGCATCCGGTGAGCCAACACCCATCAAATAACGTGGTTTGTTCTCTGGCATGAGCGGTGTCGTGAATTCGAGGGCACGATACATGACATCTTTTGGTTCACCGACCGAGAGACCACCGACCGCATATCCTGGGAAATCAAGAGAGACGAGGTCTTGGGCGCTTTGACGACGAAGGTCCTCATACTCTCCACCTTGGATGATGCCGAAGAGCGCTTGGTCTTCTGGACGTTCGTGTGCCTCGAGGCAACGTTCCGCCCAACGGCTCGTCCGCTCGACCGACTTCTTCATGTATTCATGCGTCGCCGGATAAGGCGGACACTCATCGAATGCCATCATGATGTCCGATCCGAGCGCGTTTTGAATCTCCATCGCCTTTTCCGGTGACAAGAACAACTTGTCGCCGTTCAAATGGTTACGGAAATGAACGCCTTCCTCTTGGATATTTCGGAGGTCGGCAAGTGAGAACACTTGGAATCCACCCGAGTCCGTGAGGATTGCCCCGTCCCAGTTCATGAACTTATGAAGTCCACCGGCTTGTTTGATGACCTCATGTCCTGGACGAACCCAAAGGTGATACGTGTTCGACAAGATGATGTTCGCACCCATCGCCTTGACCTGTTCAGGTGCCATCGTTTTGACGCTCGCTTGCGTCCCGACCGGCATGAAGACCGGTGTCTCGAACGACCCGTGCGGCGTATGGACGATTCCGTGCCGCGCTCCGGTCTGTTTGCATGTGTGGATGTGTTCGTATGTGACTGCATGTTTTGTCATTTTGTTACTTCCTTCCTCGTGATGAGCATCGCGTCTCCAAAGCTGAAGAAGCGGTATCGTTCTGCGACCGCAGTCCGATAAGCGTTTAAGATGATGTCGCGCGTCGCGAATGCCGAGACGAGCATGACGAGCGTTGATTTAGGGAGATGGAAGTTCGTGATCAATCCATCGATTGCCTTTAACTCAACACCAGGGTAAATAAAGATATCCGTCCAGCCCGATGACTCGACGAAGTCCCCGTGATCTCGCATGATCGTCTCAAGCGTGCGCGTCGATGTCGTCCCGACCGCAAAGATGCGACCGCCATTCGCTCGAATCTCTCGAAGCGCAGCTGCCGATTCAGCCGACAACTCGAAATATTCACTATGCATCGTATGTTCCTCGATAGAATCAGCCGTCACCGGACGGAACGTCCCGAGGCCGACGTGAAGTGTGAGCGGGATCAACCGGACACCTTTCGCTTTGGCCGCTTCAAGCAGTTCCTCAGTGAAATGAAGACCGGCTGTCGGAGCGGCCGCACTGCCTCGTTCACGGGCATAGACCGTCTGATAACGGTCTTGGTCATCGAGTTGTTCGCGAATATACGGCGGGAGCGGCATCGTTCCAAGCTCGTCTAAAATCTCATAGAAGATGCCGTCGTAGTCAAACTTGAAACGACGTCCACCTTCTGGGAGCTCCTCGACGCATTCTGCGCGGAGAAGACCGTCCCCGAACTCAACGATGGAGCCGACACGAACTTTTTTCGCCGGTTTGACGAGTGCTTCCCATACATCATCTTCCGTCTGCTTCAACAAGAGCAGTTCGACTTTCCCGCCTGTTTCTTGCTTTGCCCCAAAAAGGCGTGCCGGTAAGACGCGCGAATCGTTGACGACGAGCGCATCCCCCTCGTTCAAATAATCGAGCACGTCACGGAAGTGGCGATGCTCGATGTCCCCTGTCTCGCGGTCTAATACGAGCAAGCGTGAGCTTGTCCGATCAAGCAATGGGACTTGCGCAATCAACTCTTCTGGCAATTCAAAATCATAATCGTTTACGTTCAATTGAATGTCTTGCATACCTTACTCCTCTTCCTCTTCATAACCAAAATGCGACTTGGCAAACTGTGTGATCATCCGTCCTCGCGGCGTGCGCTGCAAGAATCCTTGTTGCAATAAATAGGGCTCGTAGACATCCTCAATCGTCTGAGCGTCCTCACCGATGGTCGCAGCGAGCGTCTCAAGCCCGACCGGTCCACCTCCGAACCGCTCCACCATGGCTCTTAGTAACCGATGATCGACTTCATCGAGTCCGAGCGCATCGACGTGTAGCCGGTCGAGCGCATCAGATGCGAGCACTGGATCGATTTCTTTCGTACCAGCCACTTGTGCGAAATCACGGACACGACGCAAGAGACGGTTTGCAACTCGTGGCGTCCCTCGTGAGCGTTTCGCAATCGCACCGCTCGCCTCAGGTGAAATCGAGAGACGGAACAACTGGGCCGTCCGGCTGACGATGGCCGCTAACTCATGTGTTTCGTAATATTCGAGCTTCAACGTGACGCCGAAACGGTCACGTAAAGGCGCCGACAACATCCCGGCCCGTGTCGTCGCCCCGACAAGCGTAAACGGTGGTAGGTCGATGCGGACGCTACGAGCCATCTCCCCTTGCCCATAGACGATGTCGAGACAGTAATCTTCCATCGCAGGATAGAGGATCTCTTCAATCGTCCGGCTCAAACGATGAATCTCGTCGATGAACAAGACGTCTCCCGGCTCGAGTGTCGAAAGGATTGCGGCCAAATCACCCGGTCGTTCAATTGCCGGTCCTGCTGTCGTCTTAATTCCGACGCCCATCTCGTTGGCGATGATTTGGGCGAGCGTCGTCTTCCCGAGTCCCGGGGGACCGTATAAGAGCACGTGGTCGAGCGTCTCACTACGAAGTTTAGCGGCCTGAATGAAGACCGACAAATTGCCTTTCGCCTTTTCTTGCCCGATATATTGCTCGAAGCGCTGCGGACGTAAGCTCCACTCTTCAGAGTCTTCATATTGCTGATGAGATTGTGACAACAATCGTTCGTCCATAGCTTCCTCCTTATTTCAGTAACAGCTGTAGCGCGCGTTTTATGTACGCGTCGGTCGTCAATATTTCTCCGCTCAATGCTTTGCGGACTTTTAGGATTTCTCGTTCAGAGTAGCCGAGCGCGACGAGCGCCTCACACGCCTCATCGAGTTCAGATGCACCTTGGGCAAACAACCCTTCGTTCGGCACATAATCCGGTGCGAGCTCGGATAACTTCCCTTTCAAGTCGAGCGCCATCTGTTTGGCCGTCTTCTTGCCGACTCCCGGGAATTTCGTCAAATACTTCTCGTTCTCGGTTTCAATCGCATCGATCAACGCGTCGATATCGCCGGACGCGACGATGGCAAGCGCACCTTTTGGTCCGATCCCGCTCACGCTGAGGAGTTTATTGAACAGCTCACGCTCACGACGTGACCGGAAACCGTATAACGTCTGTTGGTCTTCACGCACATAATGATGCGTAAACACGATTACATGTTCGTCTTGTTCACGATAAAAAAACGGGTTAGGCACATGTACTTTGTAGCCGACGCCCGAGACATCTAACGTTATATATTCCGCACACACATAGGCGACGGGTCCTTTTACGAATTCAATCACGATGTACTCTCCTTTTTGGTCGGAAAAACTGCATTTATTGTACCATAATGGGCGACACGAAAAAAGGACAGGCGTTTACCTGTCCTGAAGCGATTACCGTGCAAGCATTCGTTCAAGTGCGCGTTTCGACCACTCTGTCGTCTCATGATCGACGCGAATGACGTTCACAGGGTCCGTCTCGAGTGACTCGAGCGCCCAGAGAAGATGTGGCAAGTCGATTCGATTCATAGTGAGGCACGGACACATGAATGGGTTCAACGAGACGATATCAAGATGTGGGTACGTTGCCGCCAACCGGTTGACGAGGTTCATCTCCGTTCCGACCGCCCACTTCGTCCCAGGTGCACTCGCATCAATCTTGTCGATGATATATGACGTCGATCCCGCCTCGTCTGCCAATTGGACGACGTCAAACGTACACTCCGGATGGACGATGATGCGACGATCCGGCTCACGGTCACGGAACGCCTGAATTTGCGATACCGTGAACTTCTCATGGACAGAACAGTGTCCCTTCCATAGGATGACTTTCACTTGATCGTCTTCGCCTTCTGAGACCAATTCTTCACGGAGCGGATCCCAAACAGCCATCGCCTCGAGCGGAATGCCGAGGTCGAACGCCGTGTTCCGCCCGAGATGCTGATCGGGAAGGAACAAGATGCTTTCACCTGCCTCAAGCGCCCACCGGACGATTTCATGGGCGTTCGACGATGTGACGGTCGCCCCACCGTGACGACCAACGAACGCTTTGATGGCCGCTGTTGAATTGACGTATGTAATCGGGATGATGTCCTCTCCAAATCGTTCCGTCAGTTCTTCCCAAGCAATCTCCGTCTGATCGATATCGGCCATGTCTGCCATCGAACAGCCGGCACGCATATCAGGTAAGACGACAATCTGGTCGTCCCGTGTCAACATGTCTGCCGTCTCTGCCATGAAGTGGACACCACAAAAGACGATGAATTCGGCTTCGCTCATCTGTTCTGCGAGTCGTGCGAGCTGGAGCGAATCCCCTGTCGCGTCCGCGAATTGAACGACCTCGTCTTTTTGATAATGATGGGCCGGTAAAAAGAGACGAGTCCCGAGTCGGTCTTTGACCGCCTGAATCCGAGTCTCCATCTCCTCCACTGACAGGTTAGCGTACGTCGGTGGGAGTGTTCCGAGTAGTTGCATCTTTCATTCCTCCTTGTAAATTCAAACTGCAATCGAACGCGCGGACCGAATGAGTCAATTGACCGAGCGAGATGACATCGATGCGAATGCCTCGATAATCGTCAATCGTGTCGAGTGTGATCCCACCAGACACTTCAATTTTGATGTGTGTCGGTATATGACGGACCCATTCCCTCAATTCATCTGGCGTCCGATTATCAAGCATCACGATGTCCGGATCGGCTTGAACCGCCTCCATCAGATGTTCGAACGACTCGATTTCGACTTCAATCGGGGTCGTATGACCGACACGCTCACGCGCGACTTGAATCGCGTTCGTTACACCACCCAGTGCGACGATATGATTGTCTTTGATCATGACGGCGTCATCGAGTCTTAAACGGTGATTGTATCCCCCACCGACACGTACGGCGTACTTCTCAATCATCCGAAGTCCCGGAGTCGTCTTCCGTGTATCGGTCACGTGAATCGAGTCATCGTGTAACGCGTCCACGCACTGTCGTGTCATCGTCGCAATCCCACTCGTATGTTGGATGACATTCAACAGCACACGCTCCGTCTCTAAAATTGCGCGTGTCTTTCCTCTCAAGACGACGAGCTCGTCTCCAGGGACAACCGCTCTCCCGTCTTCTTGGCAAAAGACCAATTCAAGCCGCTGCATAGTTGCCAGCTCTTCTACGATTGGCTTCCCACAGAAAATGCCCTGTTCTTTGGCAACAATCGTTGCGATCGACTCGTCCTGTGCATCAATCAGCGCACTCGATAAGTCCCCATAACCGATATCTTCAATCAAGAACTGACGTAGCTGTTCGCGTAGGTATATCGTGTTCATCATACCGCTCCATTTCGAGGATGCTTTGCGCGAGAAGACGCGCCGCATCGAGTTGTAAAGTTTGTTCACTTAATTGTCTTGTCACGTGTTTCGTCATGGTCAACGTTTGGGTATTTTGTAAGAAACCTTTCAATTCATCAAGACTTGGTGAAATCGTCAACCATCTTCCAATTTGAGCACGGAACGCTTGAAACGCCAAAGGTGAGATGTCGTACACCAGCGTCTCCTTCGTCACCATAGCCGTCCTATTCAAACGCACCGCCCGCGCGACTCGTTTTCCAAACACCCAACATTCCAAAAGTGAGTTCGAGGCTAAACGATTCGTCCCATGTATACCCGCATCCGCCACTTCACCGACGGCATATAATCCGTCAACGCCTGTCCGTCCCATATCATCCACTTCGATTCCACCCATATGAAAATGGAGACCTGGACGTACCGGAATGCGGCGAGGATCAATCCTAAGTTTGTCACATGTCAAAGCAAGTTTTGGAAACCGTTCACGAAGCCGTGTCACGTTTGTCGTATCGAGATAGACCGTTCCCATCCGTTCTGTCAGTACCCGTGCCACGTCATCTCGAGGCGCGAGACTCCCGAGCGGATGATGCGCCATCACGTGATTCCCTTCGTCATCAACGAGCGTCGCTCCGGCTCCCCGGAGCGCTTCGGTCACGAGGTGAGGCGTTTCGGTCGCCAGTAAGGTGGGGTGAAATTGGATCCGCTGTAAATGTGTCAGCTTGGCCCCACATCGATTTGCCAGAACGAGACCATCACCGGTCACGGTACGCGCGTTTGAAGTCCAATCGATCAGCCCACCGATGCCACCTGTCGCCAATACGACAGCGCCGGCTTCAATTCGAATGGGCACTTCATCACGAAACGCCATCGCGCCGACGACTTTCCCGTCTTTCGTAATGAGATCGTGCACGAGCACCCGTTCCAATACGTTCACGTTATCAGGCATCGACTGACGCAATTGCCTCATGACATGACGTCCCGTCTCGTCGCCACCGACATGAAAGATCCGATTCAATCGGTGTGCGCCTTCTCGTCCGAGGGCATAGCCGCCCTCTTCATGATCGAACTGGACACCGAATCGTTCCATTTCTTCAATCGCTTGACGCCCTTCTTCTACGAGAATGTCGACGCGCTCAGCGAACGATGTGTTTTTAGAAGCGAGCATCGTGTCTTCTTTATGGGCCGTACTCGATTTCTCAAGATACGCGCTCGCAATCCCGCCTTGTGCCAAATCGGAGTTACTGTCTGTCATCTCACCTTTTGAGACGAGAAGAATGGAGAATGATTTTGATAGATGCAAAGCCGTTGCGACGGCGGCAAGTCCCGTTCCGATAATCAAAATGTCAGTTTTCTCTATGTATAAAGACACTTGTAAATCACCTGTTTTTCATATGTAATGTTGACTTGTAAACTAGTTTCGCATAATTTTGTGTAGAAGACAACATGAGAAAAGGGGAGTCCATGATGAACCGCTACTTCGACTACGCCGCTACACACCCGATGACGCATGCAGCATTAGACCATTACGTGGCGATGGCCAAAAACGTTTATGGAAACCCATCATCACTCCATACCCAAGGTTATATGGCAGAAGATTATTTGACAGAAGCAAGACGCTTGATCAAACAGGCGCTCGGTCTTGATATGTTACGAGGAAAATTATTATTCACCGGAAGTGGATCGGAGAGCAATTACATCGCACTGACAAGTTTACGTAAACGGATGAAGGGCAAAGAGGTGATCACGTCTTGGCATGAACATGATTCGGTCGCCCTCTTACTTGAAGAGTGGGAACGGGAAGGAATAATCGTTCATCGGTTGAAACTGAAGGATGGGAAGTTTGATTTAGATGCATTCACACACCTACTCGACCGTGACATCGGGCTCGTCACGCTCCAGCATGTCAATTCCGACACAGGCTGGGTGTTACCGCTCCACCACATCCAATGCCTCTTGAAATATAAGAAAATCCTCTTCCATGTGGACGGGGTCCAGGCTCTCGGGAAAATCCCGATTTCTGTCGAAGGCATCGATGCCTATTCGTTCAGTGCTCACAAAGTAGGTGGACCGAAAGGAGTCGGTGCCCTCTACATGGAACGTCTGATTCCTCCCCCATACTATCCGGGGCATCATCAATACGGGATTCGTCCCGGAACGATTGACGTTCCTGGAATCAGTGCCTTTGCAAAAGCACTCGGAGAACGTCAGGAACAATTGACACGTTTTCAGAGAAATTTCATGGCGTTTCGTGCTATCTTGAAAGAGAAGACGTCAGCGCATGTCCATTGGCTCGAGTTTGATGAACAAAGTCCCGCCATTTTCTCCTTCGTCTCCCATCAACGCGACGGACAATGGTGGATGACCGAGCTCGACGATCTCGGGTTCCAAGTATCGGCTGGGTCGGCATGTCGAGCAGGTCAAAATGGACCAAATCGCATGCTCGAAGCACTCGGATATGAGACGAGCGCCTGTCATGGACTCGTCCGCATTTCCTTCGGCGCGCAAACGACCGCCGAAGACACATCGGCCCTCGCCGATGCCATCGTCATTTTAGCAAGGGGAGTCGAACATCATGAACAAACGTTTAGCCGGTGAAGAACGCCGTCGCACACTATTACAATTGATTGAATCGAGCAATGAGCCAATCACAGGATCTGAACTGGCAAGACATGTATCCGTCAGTCGTCAGGTCATCGTCCAAGACCTATCGTTGCTAAAAGCGAAAGGCCATCAAATCGTCGCGACCGCTCGTGGGTATGTCTACTTGCATGGAGACCTCACCCCCTCCACCTATTCGAAAAAGGTAGCCTGTCGTCATACAGCAGAACAGATGGAGACGGAGATGAACGCCATCGTCGATGAAGGGGTCACCATAAAAGACGTCATCATCGACCATCCTGTATACGGGTCTATCACGGGACAACTCATGGTGAAGAGTCGCCGCGACGTCCGCGCCTTCCTCGAACGAGTGAAGACGCATGGGGCTTCCCCGCTCTCCAAGTTGACGGGTGGCTTCCATATCCATACGCTCGAATCAGACCATAAAGAGGCAATCGATGCTGCGGTGAAAGAATTGGACCGCCTCGGGATTCTCGTATACGAATTAGATTGAAGAGACGTCACGAATATGTGACATCTCTTCTTTTTCTTTTCAGTCATGTCCGTTATACTGATGGATGGAACATCTTTCCTGAAATCATTTGAAAGGAGGGCTACGTCTTGAACGTCCTCGAGCATCTACTCGCCATCTGTGGGGTCTTCAGCATTCCCATCGGTATCTTGGTTCAATTCATCCCGAACGAACTCGTTCTCGCATACGGAGGCTTCCTCGTCGACTCGCATGACGCACCCTTCTTCCTGACGTTCCTACTGGCGTGGGTCTCCTTCACGCTCAGCCAAATCGGTCTGTACTGGATCGGTCGATATGGTGGGCGTCCCGTCGCGCTCAAACTGTATCGGTATTTTCGAATTCGGCAAGACAAGCAACTCCGGGCCGAGCGCTGGTTTGAGAAATACGGTGCATGGATCGTCTGTCTCAGCCTGTTTTGGCGTCAATTATTCGCCGTGAGCGCCGGGGTGATGCGTCTATCGTTCCGTAAGTTTTTGTCGGTGACGACCTTGATTTTCGCCGTCTGGTCATTCATCTTCATCCATGTCGGGATGATGCTTGGTAGCAACTGGCGCATGATCGGCCACTTCATGGACGATGTCATCCCCTTCTTGGCTCTTGCTGTCGGGATTATCCTCGTCGTTCGACATGTTCGTCAGCAACCAAAACGTGTGAAAGAATCCGCTTAACTGGAGCGGATTCTTTTTTGTTGGAAAGGGAAACGCTAATATCTGTCGAATAAGAACCATGTAAGCGAATCGCGGTCACACATATAGGACACCGCACAACGAAAAAGGAGGAATCATCATGTTCCATCGCCGTAAAACGTATACGATTCGACCTGAACGCCTGCAAGAATTCACCGACTTTTTCCATACATACATTTACCCGATCCAGGCGTCGCATGGCGCCCGCCTCGTCGGACGCTGGGTGACCGAAGACAAGTCCGAGGTCATGGCACTATGGGAATACCGGGACCGTGAACACTATGAGCAAGTCGAACGGGATTATCGTGGCAGTACGTTGCGACGAGACGCCATGAAACAACGGGCTCGCCTCGGAAAAGAGCTGTATATCAAGTCAAGCGAAGAGTTCATGATGCCGACCGGTCACTATACGCCGCCGCGTGCGATTGTCTGTGTGACAGCGTATATCACGAATGAGGCAGGTGAAGTTCTCCTCGTCAAAAACATGCATCGGAACGACTCGTTCGAGATGCCTGGCGGACAGGTGGAAGAACATGAGTCACTCGTTGATGCCATCCATCGTGAAGTGGACGAGGAAACGGGCGTTAAAATCGAGGTGGAAGGCATCACGGGGATCTATCAAAACGTGTCGTCCCGCGTTCTCTGTGTCACGTTCCGCGCGAAATATGTATCCGGTGACCTCAGACCGCAGGCTGGCGAGACACAGGAAGTTGGCTTCTATAAAGTCGACGCAAGTAACGTCGGTGACTACATCAAACGGGAGCACTTCCAAATGCGCTTCCTCGATGCGATCGACCCGACATACATGCCTTACGCCATTTATAAAGTCCGACCATATGAATTGATTGAGCGAATTGAGCGCCAATCCGTATGACGCAAAAAGGGATGACTCGCATATAGCGAATCATCCCTTTTGTTTATGCTTCTTGCATGTCTTCTTGCTGAGATTGTCCAGTCTCCACTAACAGTTTCCGGACACGGCGTTTCTCCACATGGAGAACGGTGAACGTCATGTCTTGATACGTGACTTGTGCACCTTTCTCCGGGATGTCGCCGAGCAATTCAACGAACCAACCGCCCATCGTGTTGGAATCGACGTCTGGTTCTGCAATCCCCATCTCTTCCGCGAATTCATCAACGTTCATGTCAGCCATACACTCATAGACTCCTTCACGGAGACGTCTGAGATAGACGACGGATTCGTCGTGCTCATCCCAGATGTCGCCGACGAGTTCTTCAAGCATGTCTTCTAACGTGATGAGACCCGCCGTGCCCCCGAATTCATCGAGGACGATAGCCATGTGAGATTGTTTCTGCTGGAGAATCGGAAGTAGTTCAATCAATTTCGTCTGCGGTGACACGTACGTGAGCGGGCGGATGAGCGAACGGACATCCGTCACTTCATCCTTCATCATCGAACGCAAGAAGTCACGTTCCGACAAGACACCGATGACGTTGTCAATCGAGTCTTTGTAGACCGGCAAACGCGAATGTCCACCACTGAAAATCGTGTCCTTGATTTCATCGAGCGAATCGTCGATGTCGACGGCCAGAATATCAATTCGTGGCGTCAGCACATCGTCGACCGTAATATCGTTGAAGGCAAAGGCGCTATGGACGAGCTCAGCTTCCGTCTCTCCGAGTACACCTTCCTCTTCTCCCATATCCACGAGCACTTTCAACTCTTCTTCCGTCACTGACGGTTCTTTCGTACTCATCCCGAACAGACGGAGCACTAATTTTTTCAAACCGCCAAAAATCATCGTCACCGGTTTGAGGACTTTGACGAGGAATACAAGGATTCCACTAATCAGAAGCGAGTAATTCTCCGCAAACTCTTTGGCGAGCGACTTCGGCAAAATCTCACCGAAGATCAAAATGATGACTGTTGTCGCAAACGTCGAGATGACGAGACCTGTCCCGCCTGAGAAGATGCTCGTGGCGATGGCGGTCGAGACGGTCGCGGCACCGATGTTGACGATGTTGTTCCCGACGAGAATCGTCGAGAGGGTATCATCAAAACGGTCGACGAGACTGAGGACACGTTTTGCGGCATTGTCGCCATCCTCTGCCATCCGAATCATCCGGACCCGGTTCACACTCGAGAGCGCCGTTTCTGCTGATGAGAAAAACGCTGACAACATGACGAGAACTACATATAGAATTAAACTTGACGAGGGCACAGGGTCCACGTTAGCTTCACACTCCGTTTCTTCTTAACAAGTAATTTTTTTATTCCACAAACTCGAATTCGAAGTCGAGGATTGCCACGACACTACCGTCCTCGGCACCCAACTTACGAAGATCGTCATCGACGCCCATTTGACGCATTTGACGAGCAAATCGTTTGATCGACTCATCATGATCAAAGTTCGTCATCTTGAAGAGCTTCTCGATACGAGGGCCCGTGATCACGAAGCGATCGTATTCATCGATGTGGATTTGATAGCCTTTCTCTTCCTTCTCATAACGATACACGACACGAGGCGTCGCTGTCTTCTCTTCGAGCTCATCGAGTGGGAATTCTGGTGTCGTATCGACAAAGTTAGCCACTTCGATCAACAAGTTGCGAAGACCGTCTTGAGCGAGTGCTGAGATCGGGAAGACTTTGACATCGTCTCCTACCTTCTTCTTAAACTCTTCAAGATGTTCCGCTGCGTCCGGCATATCCATTTTGTTCGCCACGACGACTTGTGGACGCTCAAGGAGACGTAAGTTGTACGACTCGAGCTCACGGTTGATCGTCGTGTAGTCTTCAAACGGATCGCGTCCTTCCATACCACTCATATCGATCATGTGAACGATAACTTTTGTCCGTTCGATATGGCGAAGGAACTGGTGACCGAGACCGACGCCTTGGCTCGCCCCTTCGATGAGACCTGGAAGGTCGGCCATGACGAAACTACGGTCGTCCGCTGTCTTGACGACACCGAGGTTCGGTGTGATCGTCGTGAAGTGGTACGCACCGATTTTCGGGCGTGCCGACGAGACGACAGAGAGAAGCGTTGACTTCCCGACAGACGGGAATCCGACGAGACCGACGTCTGCGAGGAGTTTCAACTCGAGACGCAACTCACGTTCTTGACCTGGTTCCCCGTTCTCCGCGATTTCCGGAGCCGGGTTGGCAGGCGTCGCAAAACGACAGTTCCCGCGACCACCACGACCGCCTTTGGCAATCGTCGCTTGTTGGCCGTGCTCGGTCAAGTCCGCGATGACGGTATCCGTTTCGGCATCGAACACGATCGTGCCGGGTGGGACTTTGACGATGAGCGGTTTCGCTTTACGTCCGTGCATCCCTTTTGACATCCCTTTTTCGCCATCATGGGCGATAAACTTCTTCGAATAGCGGAAATCAACGAGCGTCCGCAATCCTTCCTCTACTTCAAAGATGACGTCCCCACCGTGACCACCGTCACCACCTGCAGGACCACCGTCTGGAACGTATTTCTCGCGACGGAAAGCGACCATCCCTTTTCCGCCGTCTCCAGCTTTTACAAAAATATTAACCTGATCGACAAACATTTATTTCCCCTCCTTTATGTGAAACGTAGTGGTATCTACGTTCTGTTCGTACACATCGGCTGATGCCTTCACATCGTCCGGGACAGCGCCCGTGACGCGAACCATCAGTCCGTCCGTGAACGTCACATGAATCGGCCCATCCGTGTTGTCTAACAAGCGGACAAGCATCTCTGCCACTCGCGCGTCATCGATGGCGAGTTGGTCGGTTGAAATCGTATACGTCATCCGTCCCTCCCAATTCGCTTGAATCACGACTAGGCTCGTCTGTGGCACGTTCAAACGAACGAGCGCACTCTCTTCGTCGGCCTGTTTCCGATAGCGTTCGTAAAGTTCCTCGAGCTTAGTCGGATCGAGAGCCACATAGAGCGAGATCAATTGAAGCCGATTCATCCATTCGTGACGGACGGTCGATAAGAGCTCGAGTGTCTGTTCTGAATCCATTTGATCCTCTCCTAGAAAAAAAGACTCTAACCAAATAAGTGGCTAGAGTCTTCTGCGTCGTTCAACTTACGCGACTGGGTAAACGCTCACTTGTTTCTTGTCGCGACCAAGACGCTCATAGCGTACTACGCCGTCAACTTTCGCAAACAAAGTGTCGTCGCCACCACGGCCAACGTTTTCACCTGGGTGAATCTTTGTACCGCGTTGGCGGTAAAGGATTGATCCAGCTGAAACTGTTTGTCCGTCAGCGCGTTTTGCACCGAGACGTTTCGAAATTGAGTCACGACCGTTTTTAGTCGAACCAACTCCCTTTTTCGAAGCGAAGAACTGAAGGTTCAATTGTAACATGAGGTCCACCTCCTATTGTTCAATTTGGATATATTCACCGTAGCTTTGGGCGATCGTGTCTAACTGCACGAGCATCCCTTCTAATAACAGTTGGGTGCGTTCCATATCCTGCGGTGATAAGTCAGGATACGTCTCGACATAAAAGTAACCACCCTCTGTTTGATCTGCCATTTCTACAAGAAGCGATTGACCCGCAAGCGTTTCGACGGCGTTATAGGCACCAAAGATGATGGCTGAAACACCGGCGCACACCAAGTCAGAACCAGGTTCTGCAAAATTGGCATGACCAGTCACTTCGACGGAGCGAATCGAATTCGCCTCGTCTCGTCTTACCTTGACCCGAATCATAGCTTACGCTTCGATTTTCTCGATGCGAACTTTCGTGTAAGGCTGACGGTGACCTTGCTTACGACGGTAGTTTTTCTTAGCTTTCATTTTGAAGACAGTGATTTTCTTAGCGCGGCCGTGTTTTACCACAGTACCGACAACTTTAGCGCCTTCTACGAGTGGAGCGCCGACTTTAACATCGTCACCACCAACGAAAAGAACCTCACCGAATTCTACAGTACCTTCGACATCAGCATCGAGTTTTTCGATGTAGATCTCTTGACCTGCTTCAACTTTGATTTGCTTACCACCTGTTTTGATGATTGCGTACATATACGTGCACCTCCTTGTTAAACTCAGACTCGCCATCCTGGGCAGGGCAAAAACCTTTAAAAACCCGTTCTGTGCGGTTGTAGCCATTTGGGTGCTTCCAAACGAACTAACGTTATAGATAATACCATTCTCAATTAATCATTGTCAACGACGAGATAAGAAATTCTGACATTCTTCGGACGTCCCATAAAAGACGAACTCCGGCTCCCCTTCGACGAGGTGCACCTCGATGTCAAATCCGTACCAAGAAGCGTCATGCCACTTCTTAGGGAGTGCGAGTACGACCGCTTCGTATTGATCATTCAAATCAAGGAGCGACCGTTCAAACTGTGATAAGATGGCCAATTTTGAAGGCTTGCCGGCATGAAACATCCGGTCTTGAATCGAGCGACCGGTCCGTTCTCGCGACAGCTCGAACAGCCCCATCCGTGTGAAACCGTACACTTCGACACGTCGTGGGTCACGCGCCCCGAGTTCTTTCATCTTTTTAAGGAGACGGGTCTGTCCTTCTTTTGAACCTCGTAAGAAATCGATGACGATCATGCCGCCGATGTTTCGCAGGCGCAACTGCTCCATGATTGAATAGAGCGCGGCTTCATTGATGGTATCGGCCGCACGCCCCTTATCTTTGACGGCGACATTTTTGCCACTGTTCACGTCGATGACGGTCATCGTCTCGACTTGTTCGATCAAGACGAACGCCCCACCATCCAACCAGACGGCACGACTCTCCAGTTTCTCGATGGCTCCATCGAGACGTTTCGCTTCAGGCATCCGCCCTTTTCCGATATGACGTTTCACGGGGACATCCAATCGTTCGAGTCGCGTTTGCCCTTCTTTGTCATTCAACAGCACGGTCTCGACTGCATGACGTCTCACGAATTGTTCGCATAGTAGCTCGTCTTGCCCGAACCGTTGCTCGATCACCACGATTGAACGGTTACGCAATCGATTCAGTTCTTCCTGTAACGCTTCCGGCGCCACTTGTCCGGCTTCCGTCCGAAATAAGACCCCTTCCTCTTCCATTAAGTCGAGCGCCTTTGAAAGGCGGTCCTGCGTGACGAGGTCGAGTTTCCGGCTGAACAGTTGCCGACGTCCAAATGGGAAATACACAAGATATCGCCCACCGAACCGAATGTTCTCTGTCACTTTATGATGCTTGCCATTGATTCCTTCTTTCGTCACTTGGACGAGTCGCTTTTCTCCGACGACTGCCGCTTGCCCGATGGCGGGCACTTCCGGATACGAGGCGAGCGCACGGAGCGTCTCTGCGATCGGGAGAAAGTATGTCGTCTCCCCATCCGTCAAAAAGGCTGCCCCGAGTGACGGGTGGATCCTTTCAATTGCGGCTTCGACGATGGTCCCGACAGACAGTTGGTCGACAAACCGTTCCTCGACTTCGAGTAATCGTTCGCCGTCCACGAGCATCGCCCGTTCGATGGAAGGTGTTCGTTCGTAGATTAGCTTCATCTGCATCACTCCTTTCGACAGAAAAAGGCAACTTCCGTTGCCTTTACGCTTTTTTCATTCCAAATTTCATCATGAGTCGTGCCCAGAAGCCGACCGGTGCCGTCTCCGTCTGAATCGACATGAGCGGGACCGATTCGCCAAGAATACGGCGCGTGATGTTCCGGTACGCCTGTCCGGCATAGTTATCCGGATTCATCGTGACCGGGACACCGCGGTTCGCGGCTGCGATGACTTCCTCATCGTCGATGACGACACCGAGTAAGTCAATCGACAGGATGCGCATGATGTCATCGATGTCGAGCATGTCGCCCGATTCGACGAGATGGTTCTTGACTCGGTTGACTATCAGTTTCGGCGCATCGATATGTTCCGCTTGCTCGAGCATCCCGATGATTCGGTCTGCATCTTGAACCGCCGCCTTTTCAGGTGTCGTGACGACGATCGCCTCATCCGCACCGGCAATCGCGTTCATGAACCCTTGCTCGATTCCAGCAGGACAGTCAATCAAGACGAAATCATATTCCGTCTTCAACTGGTCAACGATTTCTTTCACTTGTTCAGGATTCACTGACGTCTTGTCCTTCGACTGTGCGGCCGGGAGTAAATACATCTCCTCGAAGCGTTTATCGCGGACGAGCGCCTGATTCAACTTACATTGACCCGTGATGACATCGACAAGGTTATAAATGCTCCGGTTGTCGAGACCGAGAATGATATCGAGGTTACGCAATCCGATATCTGTATCGACGAGACAGACCGAGTGTCCAGACAAGGCGAGCCCCGTCCCGATGTTCGCGGTCGTCGTTGTCTTGCCGACGCCCCCTTTTCCTGATGTCACGACGATGGCTCTGCCGTTTTTAACTTCTTTTTCTGTATGTACAGGCTCCACTACTTGCTCCATTCCACTCACCCTCTCTGTAATTCCATTGCATATGCGTCTTTCAGACCTGTCATGACGTGGCGGAGACGTGTCATCTCAATCCCATCACTCGTCTGATACGCACAACCCATCTCAATCTCAGGAAGTTCTTCCTCGTCATCGGCTGTGAGTACATGTTCGCCGATTGCTAAAAACTTCGGATGGAGCAGGCTCGCGGTGATGACCGCTTCTTCCCATCCTTCGACACCGGCGCGCACATTTCCTCGTATCGTCCCTAAACAATAAATACTTCCTGTCGCCCGGACCTCTGACCCGGGATTGATATCCCCGATCACGAGCACCGAACCGTCAAACGTCAAGACTTGCCCACTCCGAATCGTCCCGCTGTGATAGTGGAATGTCTTTCTGCCGTACGTCGCTTTCGCTTCTTCTGTCAACATGACATCGCTCGACAAGTCTTCAATATAAAAAACGCCATGACGAGCGACGACCTCACGAATTTGACGTGACAGCTCCTCGTCAATATAACGAGTACCCGCGTGCAACTTCAGGGCAATCTTTCCGGACGGCGGCTCCATTTCTTGTAATGTCGCTTCTAAGTCCGTAAGCACCTCGTCGATGCCACTCTTCGGATTGAAGTGAATGGCAATGCCGTTGCGATGTCCTTTAATCGTAATGTGTCGTTTACGCTCCATCATGGCTACCCTCTTTTCGCAACAGGGCGTGTCGTCACATAACGCGTCATCGGATAATAAAGAATCACGATGGCGATGGCATTGACGAGCATCGTCCCTGGAATCTGTTCAACCAATAGTGTTTGAATCGTCATCAACGTCCCACCAATCGCCGCCATGATCCCGTAAATCGCAAAGGTGAAAACGAGAATCATAAACGTGAACGTAATGGTGACGGAGAAGAAGTTCTCACCTATATATTTTAACACGAAGCTGGCTAAGAGAGGAATGAGTGAAAAAGTAAATACATAGATTCCAATCAGGTCGGTGTAGACGATATCATACAGCAGTCCGAATACAAGCCCAAACCCGAGTGCCGTCTCCCATCGACCGTACAGACTGACAAACATCAGTCCGATCAACGTCAACAAAAGAAACGGCGTGGCGTAGTGCCAAGAAAAAATCGATGCCCATGTTCCTTCAATAAGAAAAAGGAGGAACAGGGCGATGAACACTTTCATGTTACTCACCCGCTGCTCCTCCTTCCTCGGGACCCGTTAAAAACGGTTCGTCTAGTGTCCGATCAATCACGTACATTTGTGAGAACTCATTGAAGTCGGCCTCCGGTTTAATCCGGGCGACTTGTGAGACGCCATATTCATCCGTCTCGATCGATTCGATCGTACCGATGACGAGTCCAGCCGGATAACGTCCACCGAGTCCGGACGTCGATACGATTTCTCCTTCTTTCAGCTTGACGCTATTCGATACTTTTGTGAAGAACAATTCATTCGTCTCCGTGTCGAATCCGTCTACCGTCCCATACGTCGGTTTGCCGTCCGCATCTTTGACCACAGCCGAGACGTTGTTCGTCCGGTTGTTGTCGCTGAGCAGTTGAACTTGCGACGTATAAGCACTCGTCTGAATGACACGACCGACCATCCCGCTCGCTGCGGTCACGGCCATGCCCTTTTCAACGCCGCGTTCTGAACCGACGTTGATGGTGACGTAGCGTTGCCAATCGTTCGGTGTCCGACCGATGACCTCCGCCGGAATGAGGTCGAAGTCACGTAACGACTCGTCTCTTGCTTCGACCATCTTTCGAAGCTCCTCATTCTCACGGCGCAAATCATCCGCTTCAACCGATACCTCGGCGTACTTCGCCAAATGTTCTTTCAGCTGGCGGTTCTCTTCGTAGATATCGCGGACATCTGAGATGGACGAGACCGTTGAGTCCATCCACCCGATTGGTACCGCGAACACTCGCTGGAACGTGCCGACCACATCACGCGTGACATCTTGGTACCAGGCTGATTCCGATCGTCCTCGAATCGAAACACCTAAAATGACGAAAAACAAGATCAGTACAATTAGCGTGATGATGAGCTTTTTATTACGTACGAATCGGCTCATCGTGTCTCACCTCTCATCGACGTGACGAGATGCCTGATTTCGAACGGAGGACGTCCATCATTTCAAGAGATTTTCCAGTCCCGACCGCTACGCAGTCGAGTGGCTCATCCGCAACGAGTGTCGGGATGTGTGTCTCGTCTGAGATCACGTCGTCCAAGTTTTTGAGGAGGGCGCCGCCGCCAGTCAAGACGATTCCGCGGTCCATAACGTCAGCCGCAAGTTCTGGAGGAGTTTGCTCAAGCGTTTGTTTGACCCCTGCTAAAATCGCTTCGACTGTATCAGAAAGAGCTTCACATACTTCTGCAGACGTGACTTCGATTTGTTTTGGAAGTCCTGTTACGAGATCGCGACCACGGATTTCCATCTTCTCCGCTTCGTTCGATGCATCGATGCGCGCCGAACCGACTTCCATTTTGAGCGTCTCAGATGTACGCTCCCCGATCATGAGGTTGTACTTGTTCTTGATGTAACGAATAATGGCATCATCCATTTCGTCACCACCGACACGAATCGATTGGCTTGTCACGATGCCGCCGAGTGAGATCACTGCGACTTCGGTCGTACCGCCACCGATATCGACGACCATCGAGCCAGTCGGTTCCCAAACTGGGAGACCTGCACCGATTGCTGCCGCGAACGGTTCTTCGATTGTGTATGCTTCACGAGCGCCTGCTTGTTTCGCAGCGTCTTCCACGGCACGTTTTTCAACAGACGTGATACCGCTTGGGACACAAATCATGACGTTCGTCTTCGATGAGAACAAACCGCCTTTTGATTTTTGAGCTTGCTCCATGAAGTATTTGATCATCGTCGCTGTCGTTTCGAAGTCAGCGATGACGCCGTCTTTCATCGGACGACGTGCAGAGACGTTCCCCGGAGTACGTCCAATCATATCTTTGGCCTGGTTACCAACGGCCTCAATTCTACCTGTATCTGTGCGGAACGCCACGACGGACGGTTCACGAACAACAATTCCTTGACCCTTTACATAAACGAGCGTGTTAGCCGTTCCAAGGTCGATTCCGATTTCTCGGTTAAAACTACGAAACATAGGTGTTGCTCCTCTCTTCATTACACTATTTTTTATTATAACGGAAAAATCATGTTTGAAAACGTTCATTCGATTACAGGTTATTTACAATAACCGCATCTCAGTCCTGTCTCACCGTCTATTAGTTTGCCTTCTTTTCGGCAAAAAGGCAAATCAAAAAAAGCAGACGCATGTGAGCGTCTGCCTAAGGAGAGAACGGTTACAATCCCGGTTGGAGCGGAAGCAGTAACATCGCTCCGTAAAAGAATACCGAGAAAATCAACACCGGCCGAAAGAAGCGGGATGGCTTGAGTCGGGTCGCTCCTGCCAAAAAGCTCGATGTTGTCACGACGAAAAGGTAGATCCCGATATACATGAGCAGGAGACGGACGAGTACCGTCCAGATGCCGAGTTGATTGAGTTCATTTAAAGAGAGCACGATCATACCGAGATAAGCGATGAGCGATAGAATCCCTACGCCGACACCAACGAGCGGTGAGACGCGGTCGAGCCAGTGGTCCTGATCGAACCGCATAAATAGCGCTGTGCTCACAAATAAAAACAGGATGAACAAAACGATAGAGAAGATGGTTGGTTCTAGATGTATATAACTCACAAAAAGCGATAATCCGACCATCAGGATCCAAATTATTTTTTCCATAAAAACACCTCATTTGTTTTCTAATCAACATCCAGATTCGATTAGAGAAAACTACTTTAATTGATCACATCACAACTTTTTCAGTGTGACGAGAATAGATTGTTGGATCAGATCATGCCGCTGTTCTTCGTTTAAACGGACATATAGACTCTTCAAGACTGTTTTCACATTATGGACGACGTACCAATATTTTTCCTCATCATCAAGATGTTGCCTACATTCTTCTAAGTGATGTGGAAGCTGCTCTACATAGCGATGAATGACTTCAGAATCCATCCCTCGTTCGAGTAAACGTAGGAGCGGATTGATGAGACGTTCGTCTTCATCATGCGCCAATACCTCAGAACGCATGATTTGATTGATAATGACGTGGAAGAGTTCCGGAAATGACGATGGATCCAGTTTCGGATTTGCGATCAGTTCGTCCACCGCATCTGCCGCGTGGGCAATCGAATGGGCCCATCCCTTGCCATTCACATAACCTCTTGTATCTCTCTCGAGCTGAAGATATCGAATCAAATCTTCCGCTGCCTTCCGTAATTGGTCTTCTGTCAAAAAGTCCTCTTCAACGTCTCGATGCAGAATCAAAGCCATCAATAGAGTCGTGAAAGCTCTCGTGAAGACAGCGTCCGACTGCGTTTCCTCAATTCTATGAAACAAAAGAGCATGCAAGGACGTCTCAAGGAGTTCACTCATCTTGTCGAAATCGATGTCTTTTTGTTCGATGATGAGGCGAAAGAACATCGTGTATATGAGTCGATCACGGAGTTCGCCGTCCGGTGACCCGATACGCTGAACCATGCTGGTGAGAATGGCTTCTTTGTTTTTTTCGTAATACGTCAAATCCCCATCTTTCATCATCTGAAGGGTTTCTTTTAATTCGTTTTCCGACAGTACATTCATATGCGTACACCGCTCTTCTCAATTTGATTCATCATCTACTCTTTAGCCAAATGACAGTTTAAATAGCGCTGTTCATTCAGACCTTTCATTCGAATGTTGTGATGATTCTTCTTCTCCGGAATAGATCATCCACAAACTCAACATCAAACAAATCAATCCGCCCAGACCAGTCGTGATCAAAGACAATTGCTCACTAAAAAAGGATTTACTGACTGCTAAGAAAAGAAGAAACCCCCATCCGATCACATTCCATATCGTAATATGCGACAAATTAGACACCTCCCGTGCGCAAAGTAATTCATAATCATTTCTGCTCTCTTCGAATTTTACATCTCCACTTATCATTTTCCAACTATATCCAAAATTTAATGAGGTACCAGTTCTCTCGTAAACACAAAAAAGCAGACATCACGATGCCTGCTCTCTACTCCTTACCCATTCATATATCCCCGCTGCTTCATGCTGACGTAATGGTCTTCCCCGATGATGACGTGGTCGAGACAGGCGATGCCGACGATATTGCCTGCTTCGACCAAGCGTTCAGACACCTCGATGTCTTCCCGACTTGGGGTCGCGTCCCCGCTCGGATGATTGTGCACAGCGATAAAGCATGCCGCCGACAATTTGAGCGCCTCACGAAACACATCACGCGGGTGGACGATTGACGAGTTGAGCCCTCCGACGAAGAGCGTCTTCCGCGCAATCAGTTGGTTCTTCGTATTCAAATACAAACAGACGAAATGCTCCTGATTCAACAGTCTCAATTCATCCCGCAACAACTCATAGGCGTCTTGCGGCGAACGAATCGTCGGCATACTTACTTTCGGTTCCTCGACGTATCGAATCCCGATCGTGAATGCAGCGAGAAGTTGCTCCGCCTTCTTCTTCGTCATCCCTTCGATTTTACATAAATCGTGAACGGACGCTTGTGACAGCGCCCGTAACGTCGGGTAGACGTCCGAGATACGACGAGCCGTCTCCATCGGGTCCGGTCCCCGTCCTCCGATTTGAAGCAATCTGGCGATGGCGGTCTCTACACTACGGTCAAGCACCATGGTCATTCCTTCACCTACTTTCAAGTTCACAGAAAGCGAGGCGTCACCCCATGCCGGTCGAGCGTCTTGACGAGCGGATGGATCGGCAATCCGACGACATTATAAAAATCCCCTTCGATTCCTTCGACAAAGAGACCACCCGATCCTTGAATCCCATACGCACCCGCCTTATCGTAGGGCTCTGTCGAATCCAAATAATCCGCTAGCCAGGTTTCAGGAATCTCAGCGAACGTCACACGCGTCGTCGTGACGAACAAATCTTGGGACTTACCGATGATGCTCACACCCGTCAGCACTTCATGGGTCGAACCGGATAATCGTTCAAGCATCCGTTTCGCATCCTCCCGGTCTGTCGGTTTCTCTAAAATGATGCCGTTCAAGACGACGACCGTGTCCGCGCCGATGACGATGGCATCACGGTGATGCCTTGCTACGTCCATCGCTTTCTCACGTGCCAGACGAGCCACGTAATCACTCGGTGTCTCCCGACCGTCCGTCCCTTCCGTCACGGTAGATGGGATGACCTCATGTTTGATTCCTGCTTTCGTTAATAGCTCGGTACGTCGCGGTGACATCGAGGCGAGAATGACACGCTTCTGTGTTGAATTCATTGTATCGACTCCTTCTCTTCTACCAAAACGGCGTTCCTTCCCGTTTCGGTCTTCACTGTTGATTGTAGGCAACGTGCCTCCTAAACACAATTACCCGCGACGAAAAACACGCCCCTTCAATTGCGAAGGGACGTGCCGACTTATGGTGTCGTATAGTCGTATACCGGGATATCCTTTTGCTCAAACGCCGGTTCCGGAATGTATCGGTCTGGAACGAGTTGGTCGAGGTCCGGACGATAGAAGGCATCAAGCTCGACTGTAAACTCGAGCGACTGCACTTCTTCGACCGTATTCGGTCCCGTCTCGGCAGGTCCGGTAAATTGAACCGTCCGTAACACGTGAATCCGATTCATCGACTCGATCGACTCCAAGAAGGAGACGATCGCTTCATACGTCTCTGCTTGCAAGTTGACCGTTGAACGGACCGTAGAAGCGTTGACAGGTGCAACGTCCGTTGGTTCAGCCGGTTCATTCGTCGCACTCACATCAGCCGGATTGAACGGTTCGACCGTTTCCGGCACTTCTGACTCAGCCACAACGCCATCCGCAAATGCGATACTTGTCACATTGACACCCGCAAGAAGACTTGCCTGCGACAACGCCTCAACGACCGTGTCGAGGGCAGGAACTGTTGGAACCCGTGTCTGAAGCGTCTGAGAGTCTGCTACATCAACGGCTTTTCCTTCTTGGCGCAATAACTCCAGTTTTGTTTGTTCGAGCGAGAGGTCGCGTTCAAGCGCCTCGACCTCTCCTTGTTTGACGTAATACGTATAGCCAAAGTAAGCCGGTGCGATGATTGCGGCAAGGAGGCAAATCGCAAATAACGCGTAGATTGTCGAACGTTTCATTGACTCACCACCTCCTCATCCGTGTCCTCTTCCTCTGTCAACTCGTCTTCCACGTCTTGGAACATGAACGTAAACTCTCCGATATAGCGTGGAAGCGGATCTTCTTCTAATGAGTTTTCCTCTTCTTCTGCATCCACATCCGCTTTCAACTCCGTCGTCACACCGAGGAGTTTGACGTCGAGGAACCGCTCATCGGTCATGAGCGAGCGCTGGAATGCGTTCAAGTCTTCTAACGTCTCGAATTGAGTTCGGACGCTCATGATGGAGCCATCCGCGTAGTTATACGTCAAGACGTAGCCAGTAGGCGGCAACTGCTCAGTCAACGCGCGCAGTGCTGGGACCGCATCCTTTTCCATGTCGGTCAACGCCGTCACGGTTTGGTCGAGCGAGAGCACTTGTTGCGCTTTCGAATTCACTTGTTCGGTTTGGTAAATTTGAACGAGCTGTAACTCTTCTTCGATTCGCGTCTGTTCTGCTTTTAGTTGGTCGACCTCATAGTACAAGTATCCGGCCGCTCCTCCTCCGAGAAGAAGGGCGACGAGACCTGTCACGATCGGCCAACGGAGTGTCACGTCCGTCGAATTGATGAAGTTCGTGTCCCGATCGCGCTGAAGCGTCGCCATCCCAAGGAGTGGCAACATTTGATGCGATAGCGGTGTCCCGTGAGCGATGGCGAGCGGTTGCTCGACACGCGTCACCGAGACGAGGGACTCAGCCTGAATCATACGGACGAGATCATCGACTTCCGGGACAGTTCCCGAGACGTATAACTCATCGATGGCCCGACCATCCGTCCGTAGCGAGTAACGATAGAAATCGAGGAAGCGAGCGAGTTCGTTCAACCAGTCATCCAACTGATTAGCCTTCATCTCGCCTGTCCCATCATATGTATAGGTCACGACACCATCTTTCGTCCCGACTAGATACGGGAGGTCCAGTTCGATCGAGCGGATGAAACGGATCTGCCCTTCCTCAAGGACGAGCAATTGATGTGAAAACGGCGTGATATGCCAGAGTAATGTCGATTGAAGCGGATCAATCTCCGATAAACGTATGACCCCATTGGCGACCGCGACAGAACGTGGCGTGATCTTCTTCAACGCTAGACCACGCTTTTTCATGTACGCACGGAGCGACTTCGTCAATTCAATCGAAACGGCATGCAACATAACGTCCGTCTTGACCCCGTCTTCTCCTAACACTTCGTAGTCGAACGACACGTCATCGAACGGCAAGATGATCGAACTCCCGATTTCCATGAAGAGGTAGCCACGAATCTCGTCCTTCGGAATCGAAGAAGGAATCTCGACTTTCCGTGACAACACTTCGGTCTCGTCCAATGCCACCGCACACGTCATCCCGCGTCGCACTTTCAACTTGCGACAGAGTTCATCGAAAGCGAGACTGAACGCCGTCTCATCGAGAATCTTCCCTTCTCCATACGCATCTTTTGCTAACTGAACCGAGGCGCTTCGTTTGAACACCCCTTGTTTGATGACGGCCCCGTGGATGCTGAGCGCATCAAACGAAAAATACGCGACCGTCCCTTTCTCTATCCCACGACTCATGATCGTTTCCCCCTACATCAACTCAAAATACCAATCAAAAAAACTTTCACTAAACCAAAACGTCAACATCGTCCCGAGCGCAATCGACGGAACGAACGGAATCGGCTGCTTTCGCCCGATTTTCTTTGTCATCATCAACCCGATCCCGACAATTGCCCCAATCAAACTCGATAGAAACAAGGCGACGAGCACGTCACGCGGACCGAGCACAAGACCAATCATAGTAAACAATTTGACGTCCCCTGCCCCAAGTCCCCCTTTTGACACGAAAAAGACGGTCGCTAGGAGCGAAAATCCGAGCAACGCCCCCACAAGCGGGTTCCACCAAGATGCCCCTGTCAGATAGGTGAGAATGAGTAATACCGGTGCCGTGAATTTCAAGATGACATTCGGCACGAGCATCGTCGATAAATCAGACATCGCCAAAGCGAGTAAGGTCGACAAGAAAGCGAACGCGAGAAGCGTCGTCACACTGAATCCATAGAGTGAAAAGCTATAGCCATATCCAATGGCTCCAAGTAATTCAAAGATCGGATACGTCGGCGCGATCCGCTCGCCACACCCGTGACATCTGCCTCTTAAGGCGAGATAGCCGAAAATCGGGATGAGTTCCCACGGTGACAATTCGTGACCGCAAGACGGACAATGTGACCGCGGCGTCACAATCGATTGCTGACGTGGCACGCGGAGCCCGACGACGTTGGTGAACGATGTGATGACCGCCCCGAGGACGATGCTATATAGGAATCCAATCGATTCAATCAAGGAAGGATCCTCCTTTTGTCAGTATATGCCAAAAATAGAAAACCGGCTAGGCTGAGCGAGTGCCCAGCGCCAGCCGGCCTAAACAAATATTAGTTAACTGAGTCTTTCTTCAATCCACTACTTGCAACCGTGCCTGCATCCGTAGCTGCAGTTCCGATATCTTTGGCTCCATCAAGCCATACTTTATACGCATACTTATTGTCTGACCCTTTTGTGACATATACAACCCCGTTATTGTAGTTCGTACCGAACGGATCTTTCATTGTATCAATCATATTTTTAGCGTCGAGCTCACTAGTTCCTACGTCTCCGACAAATCGAATCACCGCTCCGTTGCCTACTTCATTCGAAGCAACATACAACTTCGCCGCACTGACCATTTGCTTCGCATCGGCGACCATTGCATCTTTCTTCGAGTTCTCGATGATCCCACCAATCGCAACGACTGCGATGGCTGCGATAATTCCTAAAATAACGACGACGACGAGTAACTCGACGAGTGTGAGCCCACGCTCATCTTTTAACTGTTTGGCATCTTGCCAAATCATTTTCAACTTTTCTACCATAATTCATTCTCCCCTTTTACGTAATGTGCTGTGTGTAAACTAGATAAATTACTTTAGACCTAATATAAAAGTAGAACAATTTTACTATACCTTCTAAATATAGTATTGAAAAGGTATATTTTCAAAAGCTTGCATATTGCTTTACTGATTCTGAATATCACCATAGATTTGGAACATAGGGACGACGATCGAGATGACGATGACCCCGACGACACTTGCCAATACGACGATGAGAAGCGGCTCGATAATCGACTTCAAGCGGTCGGTTGTCGTCTCGACCTCCGTCTCATAAAACTCAGCGACTTCGTTCAACATCGAATCCAAATCACCGCTCTCTTCCCCAACGGCGATCATCTGAGTCATGAGTGCCGGGAAGTTCGCATTTCGCATGAGCGGCTCGTGAAGCGGGACCCCTTGCGCCATCATGTCACGTGCCTCCGTCAGTCCTTTCCGGATGACGCGGTTCGATACGATACGTTCGGTGATTTCAATCGCCGTCAAAATCGGGACAGCCGCTTGTAGAAGGACCGCTAAACTTCGCGTTAGCAATGCAATCTGAGACTTCATCACAATCGTTCCAAAAATCGGCATCTTCAATAGCAAGCCATCGATCACGAATCGTTCCCGGTCCCGCTTCAACATCCAGGTGAAGGTGAGAACTCCAAGAATCGCGAGTCCGAGTAACAACCACCAGAAGGTCGCGATGAAATCGGAGACCGCGACGACAATGCGCGTGATGAGCGGAAGCTCACCGCCGAGTTGACCAAAGATGCTCGCAAACGTCGGGACGACGTTCACCATTAAAAAGGCGACAACGCCGATGGCGACGATGGAGACGACCAACGGATACGTGAGGGCAGAAATGACTTTCCGCTTCACATCATATTGTTTTTGAAGTTGGAGCCCGATTTGATCGAGCGCCTCCTCCAAGTTCCCGCTCGTCTCCCCGGCAAGTGCCATCGAACTAAAGAAGTTCGAAAAGACGCGTGGATGTTTTTTGATCGCCTCGGAATAGGCAATCCCTTCCTTCAAATCATCCTCGACTTGACTCAGTGCTTTCTTCAATACGTTCGACTCGGTCTGTACCCGTAAGATTGAAGTCGCACGAACAATCGGGACACCCGCCCGGATGAGCGTCGCGAACTGACGGACGTACATAATCAAGTGTTCGATTTTGACTCGTTCTGGCAGCAAGTTGACCTCTTTGTTCAGTCCAGTCGATTCGAGCTCGGCCAAGTCCGTTACGAGAATAGATTCTTGACGCAACTTTTCTTTCGCTTCCCGAAGCGAGACGGCCGTGACGCGACCTTTCTTACGCTTCCCGTTCAGGAGCTTTCCTTCATACTGAAATATCGCCATCACTCATCACCTCATCTCTTCTGTCGGGACGGCGTTCGGATTGATGATCCCTTGCCGAACAAGTTGTTCGATGGCAGCATCCATCGACTGCATCCCGTGCTGGCGACTCGTCTGGATGACGGTCGGCAACTGGAACTCTTTTTCATTTCGAATCAAGTTGGCAACAGCCGGATTCCCTAACATGATTTCCATGGCGGCGACGCGTCCTTTCGGCACATCAATCCTTGGAAATAACCGTTGACTCACGACACCGAGTAAGACGTTCGCGAGTTGTGTCCGGATTTGGTCCTGTTGCTCAGCTGGGAACGCGTCGATGATTCGACTCACCGTCGACATCGCACTCGATGTATGGAGCGTTGCCATGACGAGGTGCCCCGTCTCTGCGGCGGTCATCGCCGTCGAGATGGTCTCCAAGTCACGCATCTCCCCGAGCAGAATGACGTCAGGGTCTTGCCGTAAGGCGGCCCTTAGACCACTCACAAATTTCATGACGTCAGAGCCGATTTCCCGTTGGTCGACAATACTTTGGTCGTGGGAATGTAAATACTCGATCGGATCTTCTAGCGTGATGATTCGTTTTCGCTGCGTCCGATTGATTTCATGAATCATTGCCGCGAGCGTCGTCGATTTCCCTGAACCCGTCGGACCCGTGACCAAGATGAGACCATGTGGTTTCTCAATCAGACGCTTCAGTACCGTCGGCAGATTGAGTTCGTTCAAGGTCGGGATTTCCCCGGAAATGGACCGGAACGCGATGGCAATCGTGCCTCGTTGATAATAGGCGTTGACCCGAAAACGGGAGACACGTGGAACGCCGAACGAGAAATCAAGATCTCGTTCATGCTCGAGACGTTCGCGCATATCGTCGGTCATGATTTCTTTTAAATATCCTTCGAGATGGTGCGGCAACACCTTCTCCTCGCCCATCGTAATAAGACTCCCGTCTACTCGAATGATCGGAGGAGAACCGGCTGTCAGATGAATATCCGAGGCGCGTTTCTCGACCGCATTCGTCAAGATGGTTTCGATCGATTGATTAATCATAAGCATTCTCCGTAATGACCGTTCGTAATATTTCCTCAGTCGTCGTCAAACCGGCGGCGACTTTTTCTAATCCGTCCTCAAGCAGGAATGTCGCTCCTTGTGACTTGGCATAGTCGACCATCTCAGACTCGGTAGCCTGGTTCATGATCATCCGGCGCAAGCCTTCATCAATCGGGATGACTTCGTGAATGGCGAGGCGCCCACGGTACCCTGTGAAGTTGCATGACGCACAGCCTTTACCCCGAATAATCTGGTCGATGTGAACACCTTCAGCGTCGAACAGGCTACGTTCACTCTTCGATACCGGTTCGACTTGACCACAATCACGACAGACGCGTCGAACGAGTCGTTGTGCCACGAGTCCCGTCGTCGAAGCGGCGACGAGGAACGGCTCAACCCCCATATCGACGAGACGGGTGATGGAGCTGATTGCTGAATTCGTATGTAGCGTTGACAATACAAGGTGACCGGTGAGCGAGGCACGAATGGCAATCTCAGCCGTCTCCGTGTCTCGAATCTCTCCGACCATGACGATGTTCGGGTCTTGACGTAAAATCGAACGAAGCCCTGACGCGAACGTCAAGCCGACTTTCGAGTTGACTTGAACCTGGTTGATGCCGTCAAGTTGATACTCGACCGGGTCTTCTACCGTAATAATGTTTTTCGTCTCATCATTCAGTTCTTTTAACGAAGCATACAATGTCGAGGATTTCCCTGAACCGGTCGGACCGGTGATCAAGATAATTCCATTCGGACGTTTCAGCATGTCACGGTACGCCTGTTCGTTTCGTTCGCCAAATCCGAGTTTCGTCAAATCGGTCAGTCCTTGAGATGAGTCGAGGACCCGAATAACGATTTTCTCCCCATACATCGTCGGGAGCGTCGAGACGCGGAAATCATAGGCGCGATTGCGCAATGTGTACTTGATTCGCCCATCTTGTGGTAGGCGACTTTCTGTGATGTCGAGGTTACTCATAACTTTGAGACGCGTCAGCACGACGCTCTGAATCTTTTTCGGATAGACCGTCTCGGTACGCAAGTCCCCATCAATTCGAAAACGGACGTGGAGTTGCTTCTCATGTGGATCGAAATGGATGTCCGATGCACGTTGGTCGATGGCACTTAAGAACAACTGGTTCACGAGGCGGATAATCGGTGCATCGTCTCGACTAATTGTTTCTTGTCGTTCGATTTCGGGAGCATCCTCTTTCAAAATTTCGACGAGGGAGTGATCCATCTCGTAGTAACGACTGATTGTCTTTCGAATCTGCTCTCTCGTGGCGATTCCGATCTCGATGTTCATCCCGGTCTGAAGACGGACGTCATCAATGGCAATGAGATCGAGTGGGTCGGCCGTCGCGACATGAAGCGTATTCCCGTTCAATTCAAATGGCATGATATCGTGCTTTTGTGCCAACGCTTTCGGTACGAGCTTCGTGACCGTCACATTGATGTCGTAGGAGTACAACTCAATGATCGGCACATGCAGTTGTTCGTGAATCATTTGAATCAACTGTGTCTCGGTAATATGGTTTAGTCGAATTAAAGCATCCCCTAGTTTTTCTCCGGGACGCTTCTGTTCAAGCGCCTCATCGAGCTGACTCGTCGTAATGAGCGCAGCCTCGATGAGCATCTCACCTAATCTTCGTTTCGTTCGTCTCACGTTACTTCACCATCCTTTGAGGAGCCTCCTCCTGCTCGGTCTTGTCGTTCCGTTCTTCGACAAAGACGCTCGCAGCCACCCCTCCAATCAATGCAACGATAAGAATCACCCATGCCCACCATGTTTGAACGAGTGATTCTTCTACCATCAAATAGACGCCGCTAGATAAGAGTGCCGTCCATAGACTGATGACAAGTTTCGTTTCACGTTTTCGCATCATCGGAACGGATAAAGCGAACAGTGTCAATGTGGCGAGTACCCAAAAGCCGAGTAAAATCAAATAGCCGATCATCCCACTGCCTCCTCTTCTGCAGGTTCTTCTAATACGGGCGGTTCTGCCTCAAATGGGTCGTCGTTCGAATCATTCGGGAACGGGTCTTCTTCCTCGTCCTCATCCGGGAATGTCGGGATAACCGGTTCGACCGGATCCGGTGGCGGAAGCGGAACGGAACTCTTCGTCACGATTTCCGGTGTCGGTGCATAAAAATCAAACCCGAGTAATTCCAACGTCTCCCCTTCTTCAGTCACAGTGACCCGGTAGAGCTTACCTGACTGTCCATCTTGACCTGACTGGGTGACCGATGAACTGCCTGACGGGAGCGAAGATGAGAAGCGAACGACTTTTTGATGCGGTACCGTCTTCACTTCTTCAACTCTCGCTTCGAAAGCGGCGTCAAAAGGTTGACCGAGCAATTGAACCGTCACAGAACCCCCTTCATTCAAAACGAGGATGGCATATGATGTGTCTTCTCGGTTTTGAACAGCAAAGTTCGAGCGCTCATCTACTTTCGTGTCATAGCCTAGCTCTACCCCGGAAGGAAGTGTTTCGTGAGGCACACGTTCGAGAATGGCGAACGGTGTCGCCGCAAATAGGCGATAGAATGAAGACCCTAGTGTCGTGAGCGCTTCGTAATCTTCTCCGAACGATTTGAGACTAAAGATGTCTCCCGCTGCCATCTCGAATCCGTTCATTCGATCAAGGGCTGACTGCATAGCCGGTGTCGGGCTCACAGTGAACGAGGCGACGACTTCATTTTCTGCCGCGACTTGCTCTAATGTCACAGATGACTCCAACATCGATGCGGCATCCATCAACGCCGGGGCAATCATCGTCAGCGTGACGGGTTGACCTTCGAGATAAGGCTCGACTTTCGTTTCATCTACGGATGTCAACAGCGGATAGTCACCTGTATCTTTAATGGAGTCTAACGTATTCGATACATCGAACGTCACGACTTCTTTTCCAATCTCCATGACCGTCCCATCCATCAAATTGATTGAAAAGGGTGTCGTATTAAAATCTTTAATCGCATTATCGAGACGAACGTCCGCTTCTTCTTTCGTCATCCCTGATACGTCGACACCTGCGACCGTCGTATCTTTTTTGTATGTAGCACTCGACTCAGCAGACGCATCTAAGTAATTGACGAGTCCAATCGTCGGTAATGTCACGAGTACGACGAGTCCAATCAAAATGATAAGATGCATCCCATACCGCTTCATGTAAAATCCCCCCGTGTCTAATCCGACTTCTATTCTATATATCCGTTCAGCGTATAACTTTAGTATAATATGTATTGTACAAAAAATAACATTTAATTCAGTATTGCATACGTTATTTTCCGATTGTTTTACTTTTTTTGAATAGGAGGTCAATGTCTTGTCGCATTCCGAAAAAGGTTTTACGCTCGTCGAAGTGCTCGTCTCCATCGTTGTTCTTTCAATTGTCTCATTCTCTTTACTTTCGATTTTCAGCCAAAGTTTGAAGACGACACACGACAGCCTCAATCAAACGATTGCGAACCAAGTGGCGCAAAACACATTACATACTTTAAATCGACGGGCCGCGTCCGTTGATGAACCGCTCGAACTGCGTCAATTGTTGAATCGGGACGGGATCAGCTCGACGTGCGACTTCTGCGAAGATACCCGAATCCATGGGGATACGTATATCGCAACCATTCAATCGCTGTCCACTTCACCCGGACATACAATTGAAGTTGAAATTTCGGTGACGACCGACCGTTTGCAAACGCCCGTCACCTTGAAAGGAGTCATTTCGAATGCGACATTGCGCGAACCGTTCCCTGAAACGGCTGTCCCGACAACTGACTGAGATGGAGAAACGTGAAGACGGCTTCACGCTCGTCGAGTTGCTCGTCACAGTCGTCGTCGCTTCGATATTAAGTGGCGTCATCATTACGGCCTTTATCACTGGAACGCTCGGTTTTCAAATGACGAACGAGACGAGTGACCTTCGAAGCGAGGCCGACTATTTGATTGCCTCCGTGCTCTCTGACGTGAACCGGACCGAATTCGACGCCGTGACGGAAGTGGACGGCTCGTTTCAATTTTATCGATTGTCCGCTCCAGACATATCGGAAGCCGGAATGATTTACCGGGAGGCGGGATACGTCCCGACCGACTTGGTTCTCTCAAAGGATTCGTTTACGCCTTCTAATCCACAAATCACAGTCGAACGGATGACCATCCAGTTAAAAGATCCCGTGTTCGATCCGAGACGCCCGACTTACATGACCGGTGGACTCATCGAAATCGAGTTGGATTTGACTCAATCAAACGATTCCGATTCTGTTACGACATTTGAAAGCTCCATCCCATTCTAAGAAAGGAGGCATCCTGATGCGAAAACGTGAAGACGGATATGTTCTCGTGCTTGTTCTCGTGACGATGGCGGCTCTCGCCGTCCTCTCGCTCGCCGCCATGCAAGTCAACTTGGCGTCGAATAAATTGACGGTCATCCGTACGGAAGATACTCAACTGAATGAAGATGCGAAAAGCGCACTTCGCCTCATTGCCGATGAGGTTCGGACCCAGTTCCCGCTTCACGGAGAAGCGGAAGTCCCGACTCATATGGAATCGGAAGCGGCATTCCAAAGCAAGGTTCAGTCGCTCATCGTCAGTGACGAACCGTTCACGGCATTGACGACGGATAGTGAGGTCCGCTATTCCATCGAGCTGAAGAAAGATGCTACGGATACCGCCATTCAGACGGCGCCGTTCACGACGATTCTCCAAGTGAACGTCACGGCATCGCGACAAGTGAATCCGGAACAACCGATGCTTACCGTTGAATACACGCAAGACTTATACTTGACGGCTCTCCCGTCCTTTTTATACTACGTCCTCGGGTCCGACCAACAGTTGGACGTGAACGGCATGCCGACGATTCAAGGAAATATCTATTCAGGTGGTCCTCTCGCTTTCATGCGTCAAGCGAACTTTCAATTGGATGGTGTGGCGAAGCAGATTGAAAATGTCGATTCTAGTCGTCTTCACTTGAATGGCCGAATCGATTTAGTCGAATTGAGCGATTGCTTGAGTTGCCAGCAAGAGAACTACTTCACGGTAGGTCCGGAACAAGCTGGCGAGAAGGCGGACGCCGGGGTGTCCCCGAGTCGCTTTTCTCCATTCCAATACGACTACTCAATCATCGAATTTTTAAATCGACGACTCGACACACCGCTCGCATACACAAATGACGTCGATTCAAAAATCTTTGAAGAAGGCCTGATTCGCTCGACCAATCAAATGTTCGAACTCGAGCGCGTGCTCTCGGAAGATGGGACATCTATTATCGAACGCCCGACTTCGTACTTACGGGCGGATGCCTACAACGCCCTCACCGACCCGACCATCGTGACATTACCGGATGCCATTTCGGATCGCGCCATGTATGTCACGGAATCCATCAACGAGTCGAATGCCCCGCTTCTTTTCGACGGGGACGTCGTCATTGAATCACTCGAGAAGCTGACGATTGCACGGCCACTGATCGTACGTGGTGACTTGACCATTAAAGGGAACGTCTCCTTCAGTTCGACAGTCTACACGCTCGGTGATACGTTCATCGACCGAGCCAATATTCTTCCGATTGATGCAGACAAAGGGAACTCACTCATCCTGTTATCCAAAGGAAAGATTCTGTTGAACCGAATCAACGAGTTTGATGACACTCCGACGACGCTCCAGGCGTTCATGTATAGTGACTCGAACGAACCGACCTATGTGTATGCGGTCGGATCTATTCTCGAAGTCAACGGAGGTCTGTACAGTAAAGGACCACTCGAAGTGAACGTCTTTAGAGGGGAATTTACTGGGGGCAACGGCTTAAGCCCAGCTGAGAACTTCGACCGTCAAGTTCCAGCTCACGAGGCCGAAAAGTCTCGATTAAAACTGACATATAACGATTCCGTGTTCAATCAACTTGAAACATTACCGGTCACGAATCAACTTCAATTCTTCGTCAGTCATCCGGTTCAATTGAAATGAATTCAAAAAAACGGCTTCCTCTCTGATTGAGAAGAAGCCGTTTTTTTAGTTCCCCATCTTTAAAATGAGGTCCGAGTTGTAGTCTTTGGCCGTCTGTTCCATTGCTTTCGTCCATTGCGCGCCGTTATCGAGAAGCAGTTGCGTCAACTCGACCTGATTGTGACGGACCGGCTGCAATAACACCGATTCGGTATCTTGAATCATATAGCCTTGTCCGAGGAGTTCTTTGACCGCATCAAGGTTCAACGAGTCGACCGCGATGCCGAGAAGTCGATCGTCTTCAACATAACGCATCGCCAGCTTCCATTGATCCGGACTGCCGTTCGCACTGAACAATGGTGTGATAACGGGAATCCCTTCCACTTCCTCGAACGGGTCAATCCCTTGCTCAAAGTATGCTTCAATCACGTCTAGAGGTGCGAGCGTCACTGCCGTGGCGAATTGTTCGGCTGTCGGCACAACTTTTTGGTCCTCTAAAACAAGCCGGACGGCCTCCCATTCTTCCCTTGCCTGTAAATCTGTCAATTCTTCTTCTGTCACCGAAGAGCGTTGACTCACTTCTTTCACTAACTCGTCACCGGATAACTGCGAGAGCTCGGGTTGGGATTGACTCCAGTACAGGAGCCCTCCCAATCCGATGACGAGAATCAATCCGGTGATGCCAATCATTATTCGCTTGCGATTCATCATTCGCCAACTTTCTGCCATTCAGTTAATAACGGTCATCATCCTGTCCCGAGGCATTCGTTTGGATGATGCGTACATAAAACGTGTCCTTCACGGCTTCAAACGGTTTTCCAGCCGGAAGCGTCGTGTAGACTTCCACTTTCGCCACACCAGGTTTCACTGGAATCAACTCTTTTCCTGATCCACTCACTTGAACATATTCTTCGCCGGATACAATCTCCATGCGATAGTCACGCCAAGTCGAAGTCGTAGGCCAGTACTCAAGAAGAGGTAGTCGTGGTGCCGTCCCTTCACCAATATTGATTGTCATGTCTTTTGACATCAATTGGTTCGGGTATTCGTTGACACGGACAATCGACGTGTTCGAACGAATGTTTCGTAACGCATTGTCATCGAATGTCGTCTGAATTGGAATGTCAGTCACGACACCATTATTTCCGTAACCATGGTTGGCACGTAATTCATATCCTGTCGCACTTTGTGTCACCGTTAAAGCAGATGGGATGGACCCGATTCGTTCAAACGGAATGGATACGGTTGGTGTTGAGGTCACTTGAATCGAGGCGACTTCGTTCACGCGTTTTTCTTCATCCAAACTATCCCATACCCAAAGGTCGAGTTGGCTCGGCGTTTGACTCAAGGATGGTGCCTTGACTTGGATGGTAAAGACGGTGCTCGGAGTAGCGATATTCAAGCCACCGAAGAGGTCACCGACATCCACAGTCGCCTTAAACTGAGTCGTACCCGGTTTCAGTCCAATGATGTTCAAGTTGTTGCCAACTTGTTCAAACTTCACACTATCCCCAGATTCGACGACATAGCGAACCGACTTGTATTGAGCCGTTTCGGGCATGATTTTTGGTGTGACCGTAGTCGTTTGACCGACATACAACTCTTTCGACTGAATAGTAAGTTGCTCAGGCGGACTGATTACATTGACTTTCGACTCCGCTACGACAAGGGGTCTCTTATCGCCCGGATCGATTGTCAATCGCAACTTCGCAGTTCCTGTTTTCAAACCGGTCACAATCGCATTGTTCCCTTGCGTGACGAGTCTCGCGACACCGCTCGCATCGACGATTTCCCACTTCAAGCTACTCCATTTCGGGTTCGTAAAGGTGTTTCCTTTCGCATCCGTGATGGTCGGACTCACAATTTGCTGTGCCCCAATTTGTAAGGTGACGTCAGGAATCTTCGCTTCATACGCATACGGCGCCCCGATATTGATCAGCAAGTCTGGGAACGATGATTGAACCTCTAATTCCTTATCCCAGTCGTTGAGTTTATCTAAAATGTGATCTTGCTTCTTCGAATACTCAATTAACGTCGTTAATTGGTTATCCGCTTTTTTCAACTGGATGAGTGAGGCAGAAGGCTCGATGGCTTGGACGACTACTTCAAACTTCACGGTCCGGTCTCCACTATCGTTCGGGAGGAAAATGTTCGTGTTCCCATTTCGTTCATAGTACAAGTCCGGCTTCAACTGTAACTTGATTTCATTCGGCTTCGTGACAGGATATTCATTTCCGTTCGTGTCACGAATCGCCACGACTTCGAGTTGACTTGGCAGTTTTTCTGAGAAAGAGGTTGAATCCACTCGTAAAAACTTATCGCCCAACTGATTCGGCAATCGATCGAAACGTTCCGGATATTGAACTTGATAGTGAATCGTTCCCGTTTCGTACAAGTTGATTGTCGACGGGTCAATCGAACGGGACACTTGAATCAAGTCGGAAACATTCTCCGCACGTTTGACGTTGATGGTGAACGTATCGATCACCTTCGCATTCCGTTGATCGGACGTCTCGATTTTCACTTCAATCGGCCGATCTGCGACAACATCCGCTGCCGGAATCGTAAACTCTTTAACTTCGTAGTTGCGTAAGTTATCGAATGCGACCTGTTTCCCGTTATACGTGATTGTTGAATTGAGGAACAAGTCTTGGAAGTCATAATCGCTCGGCCGCCACATCAATTTGACATCTTGTCCCGCAGTCACTTCGACAGACCCGGCTTTTAAATCAGCAGAAGTATAGGACTGGTTTGAATCACTGACGGACTCAATCACGTTGTAAGGTTTATGATTTGCTCCGATAAAGGCGCGATACATCGTATTGATGAAGATTTTCTTCTCATCTTCTACCGAAAACTTGTTTGTGTGCCCAGCACCGGAGTAGGTGAAATTGTTTTTTGTATACGTATAGTAATGGTTGTTTGCATCTCCATATACACGATTTCCACCTGTTGAATACAGGTTGTACCAAGGCGTCACATCCGGATCATTCAAATCGAGAGTGAAATATTGGTTATGGGTATTTGAGATATTTTTAATCGAATCGTCGAGGCGATACGGATAAGAAGTGAAAATCCCATCCTGTACCTTGACTGCCTTATTGGTTGTTTCAGGAGCACCAAATCCCATGTTCGTGTACATTTTTTGCCCTGAGATATTCAGTGAAGGATTGGCATTCACAAATTGACGTTCCCACTCGGACGTAGGCGATGATGAACTATTCGTACGGAAAATCGTATCGTGCGTCAACATGACGCCTTGTCCTGTTTCACTGAAACGTTTGACTTTCGCAGTGGCCGCAGCATTCATGCTTCCATAAACGTTGTACGAATCTTGGAAACCAAAGATCAGCATATCGTAGTCGTTATTGAGTAATGCCTGATCATAAGTACCACCCTCAAACTGACTCGTTGTACCGTCCGTTAAATTGAATTCATAATTCCCAGACGGGTCTACTAACATATTAGATAAATAGCTTGAAATTCTTCCGTTCGTGCCGGTTCCTGCAGTGAGCTGTAAGATGTTCGCTTTCACTTTTTCATCGAGGTAAAGAATACTCCCCTTACGATAATCCGCTCGACCTGTCAACGAATCCTTGACGACGAGCATCCAGTTCTTCGGTCCGCTAAACGTCGGACGCGATAATGTGAAATTGAGCGTTCCCGATTCTTTTGCCTGTTGCTCAATGACTTTTTCATCCGCATCAAATCGATCGTTATGGTCGTAATCGATATACAATTCTACGAATGCCGAAGGAGTTGGTGGTTGCGATAAAGTATAGGCAAAGTTGATTGGATGACGGACACCATCTTTTACTTGAATCGTCTGATTGCTAATCGACTGATTGTTGTACTTCACTTCAGTTGATTGAAATCTCGGACGGGAAATGGTGAGTTGATTCAACTGCTGCGCCATCTCACGATCGACATTCTGTTGATCATTTCGATTAAAGACTTTCACGTTCGCATAATCACGTTGATAGGCTGCCAAGCGTTTTAACTGTGTATCGCCGTTCGCAGCATCCTCATGCATCAGAAGCGGCAAGCCGACAAGGACAACTGTATTGAATAGTTCCGTAGCTTTCAATTCTGTCAAATCGTTCAATTGATTTGTCGTGTCATGATTTTTCGAGTTGACGACAAGCGTCCCATTTTTATATTTCTCAGTTAAAGGACTGCTCCCAATCATGACCGCATCGAATGCACCTGTCATCGGAAAACGGGATGCGTTAAATTGTTTAATTGTCATGAATTGCACATTCACTTTTGCAGTATTTACATTCAGTGAAGCACGATACGAATTCACCGCATTATTGTATTCAGTCACTGAAAGTACTTTCGAAGCAGTAAAAGCATCACGAAGAACCAACACGTTTAAAATCGGTTGATTGGTCTCCGCAACTACTCTCTGTGGAATAATGGATATGATTAATACGAGAACCGCTATGTATTGCATGAGTTTACGCAATGAATAGTCCTCCCTATTTTTAGTCTTCACTACTAATTATCCCACCCACTTGAAAAAATATACATCTATTTCTTTGACATCAGGTAAATATTTTAGCTTAGGAAACGTCTCACTTCACTGATGAAATAAAGAGACCCGGTCACAATCAACGTCTCGCTTGTCGGCGACTCGACCCAATTCTGTAGCCATGCTTTCCATTCGACAAAGCGCGCCCCATCTTTCTCTAGTTGTGCTTTCGTTCTAGCACGCGGAAAGTCAAATGTCGTTTCGTAAACGTCTCCAATTTCTTGAAGCACGTGAATCATCTTGTCACGGTCTTTATCTTCTAAAATCGCCGTCAACACTGTCACGTCTGTCTCATATTTGGCTTGTAAAACCAAGGCCTCGATGCCTTCCGGATTATGTGCCCCGTCTAAAATGATACGCGGTCGTTTGGAGACGAGCTCATACCGCCCCGGATGTTGTGCTCGCTCGAGCCCTTTTTGGATGGCGTCATCGCGCCAACCGAGGTGACGCGCCACCGCCACGGCACACGCCCCGTTATACGCTTGATGATGTCCTGTCAATCCGAGCACGACAGATGGCATATTCTCATACGTCACGACGGTCTCTGCCCCGTCCACAATTTTCTTCACGAGTGGACGAACATCATGAATGGAAGAACCTACATCGTCCCCTTTTTGATGCAACAACTCAATCAACGATTTCTTCTCGATACTATGGAACATCGGCACGCTGCGTTTCATGATGCCGTATTTCTCTTGTGCAATCTCTTCAAGCGTATCGCCGAGAATGCCTTGATGGTCATGTCCGATTGACGTGACAATGGTCGCAAGTGGATGCGTCAACACATTGGTCGAATCAAGTCGTCCCCCGAGACCGACTTCCCAAATGATCAAGTCAGGACGTGTGTCATCAAAATAGCACCATGCCATCATCGTCAATAGCTCAAACTCCGTCAGCGTCTCTGGCGTCTCGTCCGCACAGGATTTGACACGGTTCGCCACGTCGACGAGCGCGTCTTCAGGAATCGGTTCCCCGTTCAACATGATCCGCTCCTCGAACTGAATGATATAAGGGGAAGTGAATGTGCCGACGGATAAGCCGTTCTCCATCGCCATCGCCCGTAAAAACGCGACGGTCGACCCTTTTCCGTTCGTCCCGGCCACATGGATGGATCGGCGTTCTTCTAACCCTAACTGCTCAATCATCCAGCTCATCCGCTCAAGACCCGGTTTGATCCCGAAGCGAAGCTGTCCACTCAACCAATCGAATACATCTTGTCTCGTCTTCATCTTCCACACTCCTACTGTTTACACTTCTGTTTCATTTTATCAAAATTCACGACAGCCGTTATGGAAAACAGTCTGTGCTATACTCGAAGCGAAGAAGGAGGCATGCGCCATGACAACTGACTGGAACTTCGAGGCGACGTACCTCGAACTACGTGACATCTTTTACGACCGCGGACCCATCCATCCGGTCGACAATCCGACACTCGTCTTGTTTAACGATGCATTAGCCGCTACGCTCGGCCTTGATGCGCAAAGTCTCAAACAAGACATCGATTTATTTGCCGGCAATCGTCAAACAGAGACGTCTTTCTCACAAGCATACGCTGGACACCAATTCGGCAACTTGACGATGCTCGGGGACGGACGCGCCCTCATGCTCGGGGAACATGTGACTCCGAACGGGAAGCGTGTCGATGTGCAACTGAAGGGTTCTGGACCGACGGAGTATTCTAGAGGGGGCGACGGACGAGCCGCACTCGGGCCAATGGTACGCGAGTTCATCATCAGCGAGGCGATGCACGCCCTCGGCATTCCAACGAACCGGGCGCTCGCCGTCGTTCAGACAGGGGAAGCCATCATGCGTCAAGGTCCGAAGCATGGAGCCATCCTGACTCGTGTCGCCTCAAGTCATCTTCGTGTCGGAACATTCCAATTCGCAGCAGGCGCCGGCTCCATCGATGACGTCATCACACTTACTGAAGTAGCAATCAAACGACACGACCCAGACTTGATCGATGCACCGAATCGCTATGAACAGTTCCTCGGACACGTCGTCGAAAGACAGGCGAGACTGATTGCCAACTGGCAACTCGTCGGGTTCATTCATGGGGTGATGAATACGGACAATATGTTCATCAGCGGTGAAGGTCTCGATTACGGACCATGCGCGTTCATGGACACGTATCATCCGGAGACGGTCTTCAGCTCGATCGACCGAGAGGGACGTTACGCCTATGCGAATCAACCATATATCGGGTCTTGGAACCTCGCCCGACTGTCGGAGACGTTGCTGCCGCTCCTTGGCGAAACGAAAGAAGAAGCGGTTGATGTGGCGAACAAGCAACTCACCCGTTATACCGAGTTGTATAAAGAAGCGTACTTTACCGGTCTCGCACATAAGATTGGCTTATTCGTCCGAAAAGATGGTGACGATGAGCTAGCGGATGAACTGCTCCGCTTGATGATGGAGACGGAGGCAGATTATACGAATACGTTCCGCTCGTTGACGCTCGGTGAGATTGAATCGCTCCCATTCGCAACTCGGGAAGACGGGAAGGCGTGGATCGATGCTTGGCGAAAACGTTTGAGCGAACAAGGTCTACCAGACGATGATGTAAGAATAATCATGCGCCAATACAACCCGGCCGTCATTCCACGTAATCATCATGTCGAGAAAGCGATCCAAGCAGCAGAACGAGGCGACTTCGGTCCGACCGAGGCGCTACTCACGATTTTACGTGACCCATATAACTACAATCAACCGTCTGAATACGTATCGGCAGGTCCACCACGAACGTTTCCGTATCAAACGTTTTGTGGCACGTGAAAAAACAATCCCTCGAACACTTCAATCTGTTCGAGGGATTGTCTTTCTTACATTTTATTCAAAGCCCAAAATGAATCATATCTTTCCCTTCATCTCGCGCTTCGATGATTTTTAAAATCAGCTGCCCCAATTCCGAAGTAGCCTGATTGTTCATTCTGTTTAACACGACTTCAATAAAGAATGATAAAGACGCATGTGGAATCAACGTAATGCCGCACTCATCCAATCCATGGCCAGGACAATGATAGGAGTGAAAGAATGTACGCATGTCATTTAACTGTTCAATCCAGTGCTCCACTTCTTCTCCATCCACCGCAACACACCCGTATCTTTCCGGCATATACTCCACATGAAGCTCTTCCCCATGAATGGAATCGATTATTCCAAATTCGTGATGATAAGACACAATACTCCCCCTGATATCTTTATATACCAAAATGAACTACGTCCTTTCCTTTCGCTCCCTTTCGATTGAGCAACATGTCCACTCCTTTTCATCGATTCTATAAGTGTGCGTGTTCATCCTTACTCCGGATCATGAAACGGAAACGACACAGATGAAGGCTCCGGTAACGAATCAGCGAGTGCCAACAACTCTTCTTCCGAGATATTTCCTGTCACGATAATCAGTTTGCCTTGGGTTAAATAGTATAAACCGTTCCCGTATGATTGCTCCAATACATACGGTTCTGGCTGTTCCGACATCTCCCCTTCTACTTCAGTGAAAGAATCCGTCGCAATGATACTGATGAGGCGTGTCTCATCATATAACGTCCAAAGCTTCACCGGCCAATCGCTACCTGAGTAATCAGCGCTGATGGCCTCCATCTCTTTATTAGGAAGATCTAATCCGTGAGCGAACGCTGATGATGTCTCCGGAATCCCAAAACGTTGCATGCCACGCTGCGCCCATCCATTTCTTTCATCATGAATGAATACGCCAAACGGGTTCTCACGGTCAGGGACGGTCATCGCAACTAAACCGATCCCCCCGACCATCGTCTCCGTTATAATGTGATCCTTCGACAAGTGTCTTGTCGAGCCATCTTCATATTGAAGGGTGATTTGTTCCACGACCGCGTCTGAGACCCGTTCCGTGCCTGGTTGTACTTCGGCAATCGTCGTCCCCGTCACGTCTACGTCGGGGAATTGCGATTCATCGATCACTCCCTCCTGTTCTACCTCTTCCACACCCGCCTTCTCCACAGCCTTCGTCTCTTCTGACGGTGTACATCCAGCCAGCCCCAATACAAGAACACATACTATTCCGATTCGTCTCATCTCATATCCCCTTTTCTACGTCTATCTCTCCAAATTCTATTAAAACACAAAAAAAACCTTCTTCAGAGAATCAATCTCTGAAGAAGGTGTGTCTTACTTACGCAACTCTTCCAAACGGGCGCGGACCGCGTCACGCTTGTCGAGGTAGTCTTTTTCTTTTGCTTTCTCTTCGTCGATGACGTGAGCCGGTGCCTTGGCGATGAATCCTTGGTTTCCGAGTTTCTTCTGCACGCGCTCGACTTCTTTTTCATACTTCGCCACTTCTTTTTCAAGACGGGCGATTTCTTCTTCGAAGTTGATGAGGTCTGCGAGTGGGATGAAGAGCTCTGCTCCCGTCATGATCGCGGACATCGACTTGTCCGGGGCCGTGAGACCACGTCCGATTTCAAGCTCTGTCGCATTCGTGAACTTGCCAATTGTCATTTCATTCGCGCTCAAGTAACCTTGTGTCGCATCATCGCTCGTCGAAATGAAGAGCTGGATTGGTTTCGACATCGGTGCGTTCACTTCGGCACGGATGTTACGAACCGAGCGGATGACGTTCATCACAGCTTCAAACGCTGGAACCGAATCGGCGAAGTGAAGGTCGTCACGACGCGTCGGATAGCTTGCACGAACGATTGAATCGCCTTCGTGCGGCAAGTGCTGCCAAATTTCCTCTGTAAGGAACGGCATGAACGGATGCATGAGACGCATGATCGAATCGAGCGTATGCGCGAGGACCGAGCGGGTCGTGTGCTTCGCTGCTTCGTCCTCACCGTAAAGCGTGAGTTTCGCCATCTCGATGTACCAGTTACAGAACTCTTCCCAGATGAAGTTGTACAAGTAACGACCGGCTTCACCGAACTCGTACTTGTCGACGAGGCGTGTCACTTGGTCGATCGTGTCGTTCAAGCGTGTCAAGATCCACTTGTCAGCAAGCGTCTTCTCGCCCGTGAGGTCGATGTCTTCGACTTTAAGCCCATCCATGTTCATGAGCGCGAAACGACTTGCGTTCCAAATCTTGTTCGCAAAGTTCCATGTCGATTCGATCTTCTCCCAATAGAAACGAAGGTCGTTCCCTGGTGTCGAACCTGTGAGGAGGAACCAACGGAGTGAATCCGCTCCGTATTGGTCGATGACTTCCATCGGGTCAACGCCGTTACCGAGAGATTTCGACATCTTGCGTCCTTCCGAGTCACGGATGAGACCGTGGATGAGGACATCGTTGAACGGTTGCTTCCCTGTGAACTCGAGTGATTGGAAGATCATCCGTGATACCCAGAAGAAGATGATGTCGTATCCCGTGACGAGCGCGCTCGTCGGGAAGTAACGGTTGAAGTCCGGTGCGTCCGTATCCGGCCAGCCCATCGTTGAGAACGGCCAGAGTGCTGACGAGAACCATGTGTCAAGAACGTCTTCGTCTTGTGTCCAGTTCTCACTGTCCGCTGGCGCCTCTTTCCCTACATATACTTCACCTGTCTCGTTATGGTACCAAGCCGGGATGCGGTGGCCCCACCAAAGTTGGCGGCTGATACACCAGTCGCGGATGTTCTCCATCCAACGGAGGTATGTGCCTTCGAAGCGTTCTGGGACGAAGTTGACTTTCGTATCGTCGTTCCCTTGTGCTTCAAGTGCTGCTTTCGAGAGTGGCTCCATATCAACAAACCATTGTTTCGAAAGATATGGTTCGATGACCGCGCCAGAACGTTCCGAATGACCGACCGAGTGCGTGTGCGGCTCAATCTTCACGAGTGTGCCGTCCTCCTCAAGGTCTTTGACGAGTTGCTTGCGGCATTCGAAGCGGTCGAGCCCTTCGTACTTACCAGCATTCTCGTTCATCTTCCCGCCTTCATCCATGACGAGGATGCGTGGAAGCTCGTGGCGGTTTCCGATTTCAAAGTCGTTCGGGTCGTGTGCTGGCGTGATCTTCACGCAACCTGTACCGAACTCCATGTCGACATAGTCGTCGGCAACGATCGGGATTTCACGGTTCATGACTGGAAGCATGATCGTCTTGCCGATGAGGTGTGTGTAACGCTCATCTTTCGGGTTGACGGCAACCGCCGTATCACCGAGCATCGTTTCGGGACGTGTCGTTGCGATTTCGATATGACCTGAACCGTCAGCGAGTGGGTATTTCATGTGATAGAATGCACCCTCGACTTCTTGATAAATGACCTCGATATCTGAAACGGCCGTCTTTTGAGCCGGGTCCCAGTTGACGATATATTCGCCACGATAGATCAAGCCTTTTTCATAAAGACGGACGAATACTTCTTGAACGGCTTTTGAGAGCCCTTCGTCGAGTGTGAAGCGTTCACGCGAGTAGTCGAGACCGAGACCAAGTTTTGACCATTGGTCGCGAATCGTCTTCGCATACTCGTCTTTCCATTCCCACGTCTTTTCGAGGAACTTCTCACGTCCGAGGTCGTAACGCATGACGCCTTCTTCACGGAGCTTTTGCTCGACTTTCGCTTGTGTCGCAATCCCGGCGTGGTCCATCCCTGGGAGCCAAAGCACGTCATAGCCTTGCATACGCTTGAGGCGTGTCAACAAATCTTGGAGCGTCGTGTCCCAGGCGTGACCGAGGTGAAGTTTCCCGGTAACGTTCGGTGGTGGGATGACAATCGTGTACGGTTGTTTCGAATCGTCCTCGTCTGCTTTAAATACATCGTTCTCTAACCAGTAGTCGTACCATTTTGACTCCGTCGCACTTGGGTCGTACTTCGTCGGCATGGTGATTTCATTTGTCTCATGGGCCATGTGTAGCGCCTCCTCTATGTTTATTGGTGAACACAAAAACGGCTTCTCTCGTCCTATACGCTAAGGACGAAAGAAGCCGTGATCTTCCGCGGTACCACCTTAGTTCGCCAAAAAGTGGCGCACTCAAAATCGAATAACGGTCGATGGACCGAACTTTCCTACTCCATTCAGAAAGTCAGCTCCGAGGCGACTTCCGCGTCCATCCCTCGCAACCTTTCACCAAGCGGTCGCGTCTCTAAAAGGAATGGAGGATGCGTACTACTCCTCATCAATGCTTTTCATCGTATCTGTTAAATAATTGTAGCGACAGAAACGTCAGCAGTCAAGATTAGAGTGAAAACTCTTCTTGAAGCTCCTTGAACGTCGCCTCGACCGCTGCGATCGTCTTCTCGATATCCTCGTCCGTATGAGCCGTCGATAGGAACAATCCTTCGAACTGTGACGGTGGCAAGAAGACGCCGCGCGCCGCCATCTTCTGATAGTACGAACGGAACATCTCGAGGTTTGCCGACTTCGCTTTCTCGAAGTTCGTCACTTTCTCGTTCGTGAAGAAGAAACCGAACATCGAGCCAGCGCGGTTCGTGTCGTGTGGGATGTTGTATTTCTCGCCTGCTTGCGTGAAGCCTTCCGCGAGACGGTCTGCTTTACGCTCGAACTCGGCGTAGTGCTCCGGTTTGAGTTGCGAGAGTGTCGTGTAACCGGCAATCATCGCAAGTGGGTTACCCGAGAGCGTCCCAGCTTGATAGATTGGACCTTGTGGTGCAATCTGTTCCATGATTTCACGTTTCCCACCGTAAGCGCCGACCGGAAGTCCGCCGCCGATGACCTTACCGAGACATGTGAGGTCCGGTGTGACACCGAAGTACCCTTGTGCACAGTTGTACCCGACACGGAAGCCCGTCATGACCTCATCAAAGATGAGAAGCGCGCCGTTTTGTTCCGTGATCTCGCGGAGTCCTTCGAGGAATCCTGGTTGTGGTGGCACGAAGCCCATGTTTCCTGCGGCCGGTTCGACGATGACACCAGCGAGGTCGTCTCCGTATTTCTCAAAGGCGACGCGGACTGCGTCCAAGTCATTGTACGGAACCGTGAGCGTATGGCTTGCGAGTTCTTTCGGTACGCCTGGAGAGTCCGGGAGACCGAGCGTCGCGACACCAGACCCGGCTTTGATGAGAAGCGAGTCCCCGTGTCCGTGGTAGCATCCTTCGAACTTCAAAATCTTCGTCTTCCCTGTGTAGCCGCGTGCGAGGCGAAGTGCCGCCATCGTCGCTTCCGTTCCTGAGTTGACCATACGGACCATCTCGATCGATGGGACACGATCGATGACGAGTTCTGCCATCTTCGTCTCAAGCTCGGTCGGTGTCCCGAACGTCCAGCCTTTTTCAGCTTGTTCTTGGATCGCTTTCGTGACGACCGGGTCGCGGTGACCGAGGATGAGTGGTCCCCATGAGAGGACGTAATCGATATATTCGTTGCCGTCGATGTCATAGACGCGTGAGCCTTCACCGCGTTCGGCGAAGATTGGCGTCATCCCGACCGATTTGTAGGCACGGACCGGGCTGTTGACACCGCCTGGCATTAGAGGACGGGCTTGTTCGAACGCTTCTTGTGAGCGCGTTTGATTGTATGTCATGCGTAGTCTCCTTCCAAATAGCGACAGACGTCTTTTGCGAAATACGTGACGATGAGATCGGCACCGGCACGTTTGAATCCGACCATTGTCTCCATGACGATGCGTTCTTCGTCGACCCAGTCGTTGAGTGACGCGGCTTTGATCATCGCATACTCTCCGCTCACGTTATATGCCACAATCGGCATATCGAGTGAGTCGCGCATGTCACGGATGATGTCCATGAACGCGAGAGCCGGTTTGACGATCATGAAGTCGGCACCTTGTTCCACGTCCGATTGTGACTCACGGAACGCCTCACGACGGTTCGCTGGGTCCATCTGATACCCTTTACGGTCGCCTTCACCTGGAGCCGATTGGGCTGCGTCACGGAACGGTCCGTAATAGGCTGATGCATATTTGACACCGTAGCTCATGATTGGAATGTGGCTAAATCCGTTCTGGTCGAGACCTTCGCGGATAGCTGTGACGAATCCGTCCATCATCGAGCTCGGTGCGATGATATCGGCACCCGCTTTTGCTTGCGTAATGGCTGTCTGGACGTGAAGTGGAAGTGATGCGTCGTTATCGACGTCCCCATCTTTCACGAGACCACAATGACCTGTCGACGTGTACTCACAAAGGCACGTATCGGCGATGACCGTGAGCTGTGGCGCCCACTCTTTCACTTTACGAATCGCTTCTTGGACGATGCCGTGGTCATGATACGCTTCACTGCCTTCTGGGTCTTTATGTTCCGGCACACCGAACAAGAGCACAGATTGGAGACCGAGGTCGACGATTTCTTTAATCTCTTCTTCGAGTCGGTCAAGTGAATAATTGAAGACGCCAGGCATCGAGCTGACTTCACGTTTAATGTTAGTCCCTTCAATGATGAAGAGCGGGTAAATCAAATCTTCTTTTCGAACATGATTTTCACGTACGAGGGCACGCATCGACTTCGATGAGCGAAGACGACGGTGACGGTCAAACTGGTTCATGAAAAATCCTCCCCTACACACTGTATTAATGCATCCATAGTATAACATTCTGGCACTCGTACCGGTAACGTCGACACTTGTCGGACAGCGCGTTCGGTCACTTCGCCAATGGCGTACCACGTCCCGTTGAAGTGGGACAAGTATGGTGTGAGCGCATCGACGGCCGACGGACTCAAGACGAGTAACGCCTTCACCGTCTCGAGTTGTTGTTGTTGGTCCGAGGTCAATCGGATTGGAATCGTCTCATAGACGACCCAGTCATACACGCAAGGCAGCATCGACATATGGGACGTGTTCGCCAAATTGCCACGTGCAAACAAGACGACATCATCGGTCGAAACAACGTCAGATAACTGCTCAAAAAGCGCCTCACCCGTATACGTCTCCGGCATGAGCGAGACGGTAAAGCCCTCCGCTTCAAGCGCCCGCTTCGTCTTCTCCCCGACAGCGGCGACCTTGACGTCACGCGTCAGATTCCGAAGGGCTTGCACCGCGTTTTGACTCGTGACGACGAGCCAATCGAATCGTTCCACGGGTGGCGGTGTATGCGTCTCTCTCGTCTGAATGAGCGGGACATGATGAACGGAAAGACCGCTCGCCTCGAGCCGTGCCCGTTGCGAAGCGGTCATTCGTTTCGTTCCCGTGTACCAAACGTCACTCATTGACCGAGGCGAGGATTTCACGCCCGCCACGACCGAGCAATTCTTCTGCTACGTCCATTCCGAGTGCGATTCCGTCCGTTGACGTCTTCGTCACACGGAGCACTTCTTTCCCGTCCACTGTCGCGATGAGACCTGTGAGTGTCACATCGTCACCGTCGACCGTCGCATAACCGCCGACCGGTACGTGACAACTTCCTTCAATCGCTTTTAAGAAAGTACGCTCCGCTGTAGCCGCTTTCGCTGTCACTTCATCATGCAACAATTGAAGCACTGCCGTCACTTCTGCGTCGTCCTTGCGGCTCTCGATGGCGAGTACGCCTTGTCCGACAGCAGGTACCATGACGTCCGGGTCAAGCGCTTCGAAGTCGACACGATCTGTCCACCCCATCCGTTCAAGTCCGGCTTTCGCGAGCAAGATGGCATTGTAGTTCTCGGCGTCTAACTTCTTCAGACGCGTGTCGATGTTTCCACGAATCCATTGAATCTCAAGGTCAGGACGGGCTGCCAAGATTTGAGCACCACGACGGAGTGAGCTCGTTCCGACAATCGAACCTTTTGGAAGCGTCTCGAACGTGTAGCCGTTCTCACAGATGAGGACGTCACGCGCATCGACACGTTTCGGCATACAGCTAATATAGAGTTCTTCTGGTAGTTCGGCCGGAACGTCTTTCATGCTGTGTACGGCGAAATCGATGTCCCCATCGAGCATCTGTTGTTGAATCTCTTTGACGAACAACCCTTTCCCACCGACTTTCGACAATTGCACGTCGACGATTTGGTCACCTTTCGTCACGATTTCTTTAATCTCGAACTCGTTCTTTGCTCCAGCTTGCTTCAACTGCTCGATGACCCATTTTGTTTGAGTCATGGCGAGTTGGGAACGGCGTGAACCGACAATGATTTTCCGCATGTTCAATCTCTCCTTCATAGAAAAAGGCGACACGCGTCGCCTTTTTGTCTTGTTAGCGCATCAATGCGCGAAGTGGTGCTTTGGCAGAAGTGGCATCTGTTTCTTCCACTTCGTCTACAGGTTGTTCCGGCAACTCGACATCAAGTCCGAACGTCTCGATGAATTGAGCGATTCGAACGTTCGCGTCCGGTTGAGCCGCTGCATCTTTAATGTAGTCAATCGGGTCACGAAGCATTTGATTGATGATCGACTTCATGTGCTTCCCGATGACTTTCTTGTCTCGTGCTGACAAATGGTCGAGCTTACGCTCAAGACTCGTCATCGTATCTTCTTGAATATCAAGGGCACGAGCACGCAACTCGTTCATGATTGGCACGACACCAAGCGTGATGAGCCATGTTTGGAACTCTTGAATCGCTTCATCGATTTTCATTTCAATCTTTTCAGCCTCGACGAGACGCGCTTCAAGATTTTTGTTTACGATTCCATTCAAATCATCGACATCGAACAAATGCACACCCGGAAGTGTCGCGACCGCTGGATCGATATCTCGTGGCACAGCGATGTCAATGAGAAGAAGCGGACGTTCGCGGCGCAGCAACTGTGCAGCCGCTACATCGTCGTATCCAATGACGGCATCCTTCGCCCCGGTCGAACTAATCAAAATATCTGCATCAAGTAATCCACATGCGATCTCACGAATCGAATGGGCACGGCCTTTGAACTTATCCGCTACAGCTTTTGCTTTGCTCTCCGTCCGGTTGAAGACAGCGATTTGTTTCGCACCAGCTTCAAATAAGTTGAGTGTCGTCAATTCACCCGTCTCACCGGCTCCGACGACGACGACTTGTTTGTCTTCAAGCTGTTGATACATCTCTTGTGCGAGCGTCACGGCAGCCGAACTGACCGATACAGACATTTCCCCAATTTGCGTGTCCGTATGGGCGCGCTTGGCGAGTGTAATCGCTTCTTTGAATAATTTGTTGAAGACCGTTCCTGTCGTTCCATGCTCCTGGGCACGGAAGAAACTCGTCTTCACTTGACCTAAAATCTGTGTTTCCCCGATGATCATCGAGTCGAGGCCCGACGTGACACGGAACAAGTGGCGAATCGCCTCTTCCCCTTCTCGAATCGACAAGTATGGTGTGAACTGCTCCATCTCTAAGTTGAACCAGTTCGCCAAGAAACGTTTCGTGTAATAACGTCCAGTATGGAGTTGATCTGTCACGACGTACAGCTCCGTCCGGTTACACGTAGACAAAATAACCGACTCGAAAATGCTCTTCTCTTCGCGAAGTGCAATCATCGCATCCACGATTTCTTGCTCCCCAAACGAGAACTGCTCCCGAATCGCGACAGGGGCTGTCTTGTTATTTAGTCCAACGACGACAATATGCATGTATCTCTTCCCCTCATCTAAAATCCACCGACGGTTATCTCTTCTTTATTTCAATCTCTACCGTACATTATAACAGTTCTTATCTGGTAACTATAATCTTCTGTTTGATTTTCCTGAAATAAAATAAGAACTTTTTGTGACAAAAAGAAGTAGAAATGGCGAAACTCCATTCCTACCCTTTCTTCTTATAGATTTGGCGAGTTCGGGTCCGTGATAATCGAACTCTCAGGTTCCTCTTTGTCCAAATAATGTTCTCGTTCTCGTAATTTATAGATGCGAACGATATTCTGGACAACCGTTTTGGCGACCGCATAAAACGGTACAGCGATGAGCATTCCGATGATACCAGCCAAATTCCCGGCTACGAGCAAGACGATGATGATCGTGAGCGGGTGTACTTTTAACGACTTCCCTTGAATGAGTGGCGAGATGACGTTCGACTCAATCTGTTGCACGACGATGATGACAACGATGACCCATAATACCTTGATTGGATCTTGAATGAATGCCACGACCACTGCCGGTGCAGCCCCTAGGAACGGTCCAACGTAAGGGATAATATTTGTTACCATCATGAAGAGTGCGAGCAAGATGGCATAATCTACACCGACGATCCAGAGACCAATCAGTGACGTGATTCCAACGAAGAATGCGACGAGCAACTGAGCGTTGACGTAACTCCGCACCGTCTCGTGCATGTCATGCAAGATGTGACGCGTCTCTTTCTCATAGCTCGAGGGTAAGAGTTTGACGATAGCGTCTGGTAAACGTTTCCCATCGAGTAACATGTAAAGAAGCATGAACGGGATAACAACGATCGTGATAACCGCTGACGTCACGAAACCAACGACTTGCCCAAATGACGAGGCGATATTTCCGAACAGATCACCTAAGTACGACGTGATGTTCGTCGTCAAGTTACGGAACATCTCGTCATTTTCTGCCATGAAGCGTGCAAAGAACTCATTTTGTAGCAACGCGTCACGGACAGCGAACGCCTGTTTCTGAAGTTCTTTTGCGATACTCGGCATAGCGTTGACGAGCGACGTGATTTGTTCGCCTAAAACCGGTCCGAGAATACTGAAGACAAGTGTAAAAATAAGCACGAGTCCGATCAGTGTGATGGCTACAGCTAACGTTCGCTTCCCTTTTAAGCGTTTCTCTAAGAAGTCGACAATCCCGACCAGGAAATAAAAGAAGAGTCCGGCCACAATGAGTGGAACCGTGACGAGTGCCAAGATGACTTGAATCGGTTCAAACACGAATGAGATCTGTGTCCCGACCCAAATGACTAAAAAGATGGTCAGCGTCCAAAAGAGGGCGCGATACCATTTGTTTTCAAACATGCGTTGCATTTCTCCACCTCGTTTACAATGATGACTATGTACTAACTATGATTATACGATAATTACCCGCTTGCGGGCTGACAAAAACAAAAAGGCGAAGGAATCCCTTCGCCTTCTCCTTATTCACCTTCTGTGATGAGTGCGTAAATCGCTTTCCATGCCTCGTCTTTTCCTTCTGCCGTCTCGGCCGAGAAGGCGACAAAACGGTCAGATGGATCGAATTGAAGCTTACGTTTCACCGCCGCCTCATGTTTTTGACGCTGACTCTTCTTGATTTTATCGAGCTTCGTTGCCACAACGATGACCGGAATCTCATAATGTTTCAAGAAATTGTACATCGTCACATCGTCACCCGTAGGATCATGACGGATATCGACGAGTAAGACGACGCCACGAAGCGCCTCTTGGCTCGTCAAGTACTGCTCCATCATGACGCCCCACTTCTCACGTTCCGTCTTCGAGACTTTCGCATATCCGTATCCCGGAACGTCAACGAACATGATTTCATCATTGATGTTGAAGAAGTTGAGGGTCTGTGTCTTCCCTGGTTTCGAAGACGTCCGTGCGAGCGCCTTCCGTTGGCAAATCTTATTGATGAACGACGATTTCCCGACGTTCGACCGCCCGGCCAGTGCCACTTCCGGCAATTCATGGACCGGGTAATGGTCTGGCGCGACGGCACTCGTCACGAACTCTGCTTTGTTGATCTTCATTTAATTTCCTCCAAATGCTACATCTAGTACTTCATCGAGTGTCGTCACGGGAACGAACGTCAATTTCTCACGAACCGTCTCTTGAATATCATCGATGTCTCGCTCATTATCTTTCGGAATGACGATGGTCGTCAACCCGGCTCGATGAGCAGCGAGCGCTTTTTCTTTCAATCCGCCGATTGGCAAGACACGTCCACGGAGTGTGATCTCACCTGTCATCCCGACATCACGATGGACTTTCTTCCCGGTCAATGCGGAAATTAAGGCTGTCGCAATCGTGATTCCTGCCGACGGTCCGTCTTTTGGCACGGCACCCTCTGGCACGTGAATGTGAATGTCTTGTCGCTCATAGAACGTCGGGTCAATCCCGAACCGCTCTGCGTTTGCACGGACATAGCTATATGCTGTTTGTGCCGACTCCTGCATCACATCACCAAGTTTACCCGTCAACTGAAGTTTGCCTTTCCCTGGAGCGAGCGCCACTTCGATTGTGAGCGTGTCGCCACCAAACGCCGTGTAGGCAAGGCCTGTCACCGCACCGATGGAGTCCTCGGTCTCCCCTTTTCCGTAGCGATACTTCGGCTTCCCGAGATACGTGATGATCGCCTTTTTCGAAATCGTGACCCGTTTCTTCTCCCCGATGGCGATTTGTTTCGCGGCTTTCCGGCAGAGTGATCCGATGACGCGTTCTAAGTTCCGGACGCCGGCTTCACGTGTGTAACGACGTACGACTTCATAGAGCGCATCTTCTTTAATCGTCAACTGACTCTTCTTCAATCCGTGCTCTGTCAACTGTTTCGGCACCAAGTGACGCTTCGCGATCTCTACTTTCTCAAGCTCCGTGTATCCACCGATTTGAATCAATTCCATCCGGTCAAGAAGCGGTGCTGGGATTTGTGAGACATCATTCGCAGTTGCGATAAAGAGAACGTTCGACAAATCGAACGGTTCTTCGATGTAGTGGTCCGAGAAGGAGACGTTTTGTTCTGGGTCGAGCACTTCTAGCATCGCGGACGCCGGGTCCCCTCTGAAGTCAGAAGCCATCTTGTCGATCTCATCGAGCAAGAAGACCGGATTTTTGCTTTCCGCTTGCTTCAATCCGCGGATGATCCGTCCTGGCATCGCACCGATATACGTACGACGGTGCCCACGGATTTCCGCCTCATCACGCACACCACCAAGTGAGACACGAACGAAGTGACGTTCAAGTGCCGAGGCGATCGAACGGGCGAGTGACGTCTTCCCGACCCCTGGAGGTCCGGCGAGACAGAGGATTGGTCCACGAAGCGAGTTCGTCAACTGGCGGACAGCCAAATACTCGAGGATACGGTCTTTTACCGATTCTAAGCCGTAATGGTCATCGTCGAGGACGTCTGCCGCATGTTTCACGTCAAGTTTGTCTTCCGTCTCAATGCCCCACGGAAGAGAGGTGACCCAGTCGAGGTAGTTACGGATGACCGCATACTCCGGAGACGTCTGCGGCACGACGTTCAATCGTTCCGCTTCACGCATGACGTTCTTCCGCGTCGTCTCTGGCAAGTCGAGCGCCTCTAGCTTCTCACGAAGGCGGTTCGGTTCTGACTCTTGCGTCTGGTCACCGAGTTCTTGTTGGATCGTCTTCATTTGTTCTCGTAAGTAGTACTCGCGCTGTGACTGCTCAATTGACTTCTTCGTCCGCTCGCGCATCTCTTGCTCGAGCTCAATCACTTCGACTTCATGTGCGATGATTTCAAGCAGTTCAAGTCCTCGCTTGACGGCATCTGCTTCTTCAAGCATCGCTTGGCGAAGCTCGACGTCGACATCGAGTTTTGACGTGATATAGTCCGTGAGTGATTCAAGCCGCTCATACATCTCGAAACGACGACGCTCATCTGGCGACATGCCCTTGATGTTTGCGACAAGTTTTCCGAACTGCTCTTTCAACAGACGGACGAGTGCCGTACGTTCGACCTCTTCTCCTTCAGCAAGTTCAAGTGGTTCGACGTTGGCGAACCATCCTTCATCTGTCGATTCAATCGAGTCGACACGGACACGCTCTTTCCCGACGATCCGAACCCGAATCGTTTCGTTCGACAGTTCACTCATCTTCGCGATGTGGACACGCGTTCCAACCGTGTATAAGTCTTCCGGTTCCGGTGACTCGTTCCCTGTTTCTTTCTGCGTCACGACAATCAAATCTGTTTCATGCTCCTTTGCGGCAAGGAGCGCCCGAAGGGATAACGGGCGTCCGACATCGATGGTCACACCGATGAGCGGATATACGACGACTCCTCGCAAAGGAAGGATTGGTAATTTTTCCATATACAATGCCTCCTGTGCAAAAAGGCTCAAAACTCGGATGTGCCGAGTGTTTGAGCCTTCTTCGTTAAAGAATTATGCTGTCTCTTTGTTGTCCCCTGTCTGTTCGACAGTACCGTCACGAAGGACGTATTTCGGACCGGCAAGACCCGTAATCGTTTCATCCGTGATGATGACTTTCTCGATATCGTCACGCGATGGGACAGTGAACATCACATCGAGCATCATTTCTTCGATAATCGAGCGGAGACCGCGCGCGCCAGTCTTACGTTTGATCGCAAGTTTGGCGATTTCGATCAATGCTTCGTCTGTGAAGGTCAATTCGACATCGTCAAGCTCGAGCATTTTCTCGTACTGACGGACGAGAGCATTTTTCGGCTTCGTCAAGATTTCAACGAGCGCTTCCTCATCGAGTGTCGTGAGCGTCGCCATGACTGGCAAACGTCCGATGAACTCAGGAATCAAGCCGAATTTTTGAAGGTCTTCAGGGAGTGCGCGGGCGAGCAAGTCCTCTTGCGTCAACTCGCGATTCTCTTGGTCGTTTCCGAAACCGATGACTTTCTTCCCGATTCGGCGTTTGACGACCGATTCGATGCCGGCGAATGCGCCACCGACAATGAAGAGAATGTTTGTTGTGTCGATTTGGATAAATTCTTGATGCGGATGCTTCCGTCCACCTTGTGGCGGTACGCTTGCTGTCGTGCCTTCAAGAATTTTAAGGAGCGCCTGCTGAACGCCTTCACCGGATACGTCACGCGTAATCGATGGGTTTTCAGACTTACGGGCAATCTTATCGATCTCATCGATGTAGATGATCCCTTTTTCAGCCTTCTCGACATCATAGTCAGCCGATTGAATCAATTTAAGCAAGATATTCTCAACGTCTTCCCCGACGTAACCTGCTTCCGTCAAGCTCGTCGCATCCGCGATTGCGAATGGGACGTTCAAGACGCGAGCCATCGTCTGAGCGAGAAGCGTTTTTCCGCTACCCGTTGGTCCAATCATGACGATGTTCGACTTCGCAAGTTCGACATCATCCGAACGGCCACCGGCGTTGATACGTTTATAGTGGTTATAGACAGCAACTGAAAGCGCACGTTTGGCGCGGTCTTGACCAATGACATAATCGTCTAGGATGTTACGAATCTCTTGTGGTTTTGGAATGTCTTTAAATTCGACTTCTTCCTCTACACCGAGCTCTTCCTCAACGATTTCATTGCAAAGTTCGATACATTCATCGCAAATGTATACGCCAGGACCGGCGACTAACTTACGAACTTGTTCTTGCGATTTTCCGCAAAACGAGCACTTGAGTTGCCCCTTTTCCTCGTTAAATTTGAACATTCGATACACCCCTTCTGTGGTGAAAATGGATGTAAGTGCGATAAATCGCGATTTGAATTTTCTGGTGCGATGCACCGCGAAAAGACATTTTACATCTCTGCGTTGAAATAATTGTAGCATGAACATATTGCGACTTCAAAGAATTACACATGCAATGTGCTGTGACAGAAAAAAGGACGACCGCTAGGCAGTCGTCCTTTCGAATATCAGCTTACTTCGCTTTACCGTTTTCAACGAGGATGTCGATCGCTTTACGGAATTTGAGGTCACCTTTAAGTGTCTCAAGGCCGCCTTGCGGAGCGAGCATCGTACGGAGTTGGTCCGGTGCGATGTTGTAAAGTTTAGACATTTCTTCAAGCTCTTTCTCAGCATCTTCGTCAGATACTTCGATTGCTTCTTTGTCAGCGATTGCTTTCAAGACGAGACGAGCTTTTACGCGCTCTTCAGCTTGCTCTTTCATCTCTTCGCGCATTGCTTCTTCAGAAGTACCAGTGAGCTCGAAGTACATGTTAAGGTCGATTCCTTGTGAAGATACACGTGAACCGAATTCTTGTACCATGCGGTCTACTTCTTGTTCAACGAGAACTTCCGGTACGTCGATTGTCGCGTTAGCAGTTGCCTGCTCTACGAGTTGGTCGCGCATTGTACCTTCAGCTTCTTGTTTCTTACCAGCTTCTAAACGCTCACGGATGCTTGCTTTCAACTCGTCGAGTGTCGAAACAGACTCGTCGATGTCTTTTGCAAACTCGTCGTCGAGTTCAGGAACTTGTTTTGTTTTGACTTCGTGAAGTTTGACTTTGAATGTCGCTGGTTTACCCGCCAAGTTTTCAGCGTGGTACTCTTCAGGGAATGTTACTTCAACGTCTTTTTCTTCACCAGCAGTCATGCCGATCATTTGCTCTTCGAATCCTGGGATGAATTGACCAGAACCGATTTCGAGTGTGTAGTTCTCAGCTGTGCCGCCTTCGAACTGCTCACCGTCAGCGAAACCTGCGAAATCAAATACAGCTGTATCGCCGTTTTCGATTGCACCTTCTTTAACAGCGAGTTCTGCGCCTTGCTGTTGAAGTGCTTCAAGTTCTGCTGTTACTTCGTCTTCTGTTACTTCAGTTGAAACAGCTTCGTACTCGAGGCCTTTGTATTCGCCAAGCTCAGCTTCTGGCTCAACCACGAATGTCACTTTGAAAGCGACTGGTTTGCCTTTCTCGAGCGTGCCGTCTACATCGATGTTTTCGAGCGCGATTGGTTCGAAACCAGCTTCTTCAACCGCACCTTGGATTGTGTCGCGGTAGAGAATGTCGAGCGCATCTTGATAGAGTGCTTCTTCTCCATACATTTTGTTGAACATTGGGCGTGGCAATTTCCCTTTACGGAAGCCAGGCACGTTCAAGTCTTTGACGACTGTTTTAAATGCGGCGTCAACTGCTTTATCAAAAGCTTCTGCAGGAGCTTCGTACGTGAGTACGCCTTGGCTACCTGATGTTTTTTCCCATTTTGCTGTCATGCTAAGTCCCTCCAACAATTCGTTTATACCGTACAAAAATGTACAACAATCCGTATTATAGCATAAATCCTCGGTAAGCACACAAGGATTTAGTCTAATAACGCCTGTGTAAAGCGAAGATCCGCCTCTAAAATCTCCGCAGCTAAACCGTCGACTGATTCGTCATGTAAAATCGCTTGTTTCGCCTGTACGAGCGCCTGTTCCACATCTGCTTTTTCGGCCGGCACATACGGATAATGCGTATACATGTAATTCATCATCAGCTGGGTCCCGATTTCATCGCCTTCAACTGATTTTTGAAGTGAAAAGACGGTCTTCTCCCATGTTTCAATCTGCGCTTTTGCTTCTGTTCGTGTCATCTTGTTCGAAACGTCCCCATCCGTCCATTCGATGACATCTAGTTCGGCGAACGCTTTTTCCAACACGATCAGTTTGACGAGCTTCGGACGCTCCGACACGAGCAGTTCATGTAGCACATTGTCGAGCACCGGGTCGATTTGAAAGTGAACATGTTGTAATGCTTCAATCTGTTCCCCCGTACTCCCTCGTGTCAGCGTTCGTTTCAACTTGGCAATTGCCGCCGGAAACTCGGTCATCTTCAACACTTGAAGTACCTGATGTGCCTGTGTGTTGACCGTATCCTTCTTGTCCTGCCATTCGAGATACTGGTTGATCCAGTGCGCCGCTTCAAACGGTTGGTCCCGCATGATGTAATACTGCGCAATCTGCAACCCTCCTGAGGCCGGTTCTTCCGCCTCGGACATATGGATGCTGACGAGTTCCTGCAGCTTCTCGAGTGTCTCTGGGTCGTCCGGCCGTTCCATTGCACATTGGAAGATTTCCATGAAAATAAACGGGTCACCTGGAATCGTCTGATACCAATCCCATAAAATCGGTTCGATCCGCTGTCGTTCCCCAGAAGCATCTGCCTCCTGAATCATCTTATGCAGACGCGCCCAATTCCCAGGGAACGGATAGTCCTGATCCTTTTCCTTCTCCATCTTCCCTCACCCTCTCTTCCATTCCCCTTCATCTTCCGTTAGGACGCGATTCCTTGTCAATCGATTTCCCGGAAAATGAAAAAAGAGACGTTCTCCGTAGAGAGCGTCTCTATTTTAATGGAAGCGTCCCAAGAGGGATTCGAACCCCCGACCGACGGCTTAGCTTACCACCATGACTTTCGTCACCAACATCGTGTTGTTTGTAGTCTGGACTATATCTTCACCGTTTCAGGTGCGACACGTGTAGTCTCTACGGAACCTCACGATAATCATCTGCAAAAAGAATATTTTGCTTTTGATTATTCTTTGGTATTTTTACCCTCAATGAAATAGATTTTTCAAAAAGATTCGGTTCAAAGTAATAACAGGTATCAGTCTGTGGACAATATACACAGTATACATCAATTTCATCTTTGTTTATAAACCGCGTCTGAACTCCACTCGCGGTACTATAGCTTGAACGAAACCGAACATTTAGAACCCCGTTTGTGTTTAGTTCTCTGTACTTAACTTGAATCCGTTTAAACTGGTTGTCTTTGTAAACAACTAAGTCAAACGGTGCATGTTCAGTTGCAGGGAACAAAATCATAAACCCTTTTTGATATAAATCTACTTGAGCCTTTAAAACACCTAAATCTCCCTTACTTTTTGTGTGATGATACATAAAACATCACTCCTTAAGAGATCGTAAGTTTCCTCGGTATTACCATCAGCATCATCTGTTAAGGCTTCACCGATATAGTGTCGTCCACTTTATAGGTTTCTGTTTCCCTATAAAGGCTCCTATTTGTCTTGAAGGCCGTTGCTCTATCCTGCTGAGCTATTGGGACATTGACATGAAAACTATAATAGAAAAATGGTTTCCTGTCAATCGATTTCCCATTCCAAACTCATAGTTTTCCTGAGATGTCCAAGTCTTCGACGTGAGAACCGTCTTCTGAACGATAGAAACGCACTGTTGCTTCCCCTGCTTCGAGATCGAGTAACGCATACGTTTTGTCCGTTCGTCCTCGCGGCATGCGAATCGAACCTGGGTTGATGTAGACAACCCCGTCCTCGATCAGCGCACCCGCCACATGCGAGTGACCGAACAAGACGACATTCGCTCCCACTTCTTCCGCTCGATACCGTAGACGGTTCAAATCAAATTTGACGTCATGATGGTGCCCGTGAACGATTAAAATCGTACCGGCATCCGTCGTCTCGATGCGTTCGAGGGGAAGATCTCCACCGAAATCACAATTCCCCCGAACCGTTCGATAAGGTAACAAATGTTCATCGACAAGGGCGAGTTGTGAATCCCCGCAATGGAAGGCGTCATCAATTTCCGCCTCGTGCCTTTCAAAAATCGTCGTCAACTCTTCGGTCAAACCATGACTATCACTCACTATTAGAAAACGCATAAGCTTCATCCTTTCATGAATGGTATGATTTCTGCCTCCAGTTTTCGTAGTGCCTGTCCACGGTGGCTGACGACCGCCTTCTCGTCACGCTCCAACTCGGCCGCTGTCTTATGAAGCGATGGGACGATAAAGAGTGGATCGTATCCGAAGCCATTTTCGCCTTGTGGGGAATAACCGATTGTCCCTTCGATCGTTCCACGAACGGTCAACGTCTCTCCGCTCGGTTTTGCGAGACAGAGCGCACAGACGAAACGAGCCGTACGATTCGTTTCTCCGTTCAATTTTTCAAGAAGAAGTGCATTGTTTGCCTCGTCTGACTTTTCTGGACCTGCAAAGCGGGCTGAATATACTCCCGGTGCCCCGTCAAGTGCGTCGACTTCAAGACCGGAGTCGTCCGCGAGGACGGCATGCCCAAAGTAAGCTGCCGCCTCCGTCGCTTTTAACGCCGCGTTCTCTTCAAACGTCGTGCCGGTCTCATCCGTCTCTGGTGCATCCGGATAGTCGAGTAGTGATTCGACCTCGAACCCGAGCGGCGTCAGCATTCCTTCGAGTTCTTTCACTTTTCCAGGATTGTGTGTCGCAATGATCAACTTCATAATGTCTCCTCCGAACGTTCTCCGACGTACCACCAAGAAGCACCGAGTGCCGCTTCCGCCGTCTTGAATAATGATTCGATGCCGTGTTGCGCGAGCGCGAGCATCTCGTTCATCTCTTGTAGCGTGAACGTCGCCTCTTCCCCTGTACCTTGTACTTCGACGAATCGTCCGCTTGCCGTCATGACGACATTCATATCGACCTCTGCCGCAGCATCTTCTAGGTAATCCAAGTCTAAGACAAGCTCGTCCGTTCGCCCGACCGAAATCGCGGCCACCCCTTCTTTAATCGGTGTATCTTCAAGTTTCCCTTGGCGAATCAAGCGATCGACGGCCAACACGAGCGCGCAAAAGCCACCTGTGATGGAAGCCGTCCGAGTGCCGCCATCCGCTTGAATGACGTCGCAGTCGACCCAAATCGTCCGTTCACCGAGACGTTCTAAATCCACGACAGAGCGGAGCGACCGGCCAATCAGACGCTGAATCTCCATCGTTCGTCCCGATTGTTTTCCACGTACCGATTCCCGGACAGTACGGTCTCCCGTCGCCCGTGGGAGCATCGCATATTCTGCATTGATCCACCCTTGCTTCTTTCCGCGAAGGAAATTCGGTACCCGCTCCTCCACAGTCGCGGTACAAATGACTTTCGTATCGCCGATTGAAATCAATACGGACCCTTCCGCATGCTTGTTCACGTGCGGCACAATCTCGACTGGGCGCAGTTCATCAAATCGTCTCGTATCACGCAATGCCGGTCACCTCGACTTTCTCCGCATGAACCGGACGCCCGAGCCATTCGCTCGCGAGTCGGTCAAATAGGTCGATATCACCCGTCGCATGGAAGGCATGTGCCGGGACTGCATCCAATCCATTCTCAAGTTCCTGATAATCGAGCATCGCAGCCACTTCAAGCGCCGTCTCGTCACCTGATGAGATGAGGTGGACGTCCGGTCCGACCACATCTTGAATGACTGGGGCAAGGAGTGGGTAGTGCGTACAACCGAGAATCAACGTATCCATCTCGGATGGTTGAAGTGGACGAAGTGTTTCCTCCACCACTTGTCGCACGCGCTCTCCAGACACTTCTCCAGCCTCTACGAGCGGGACGAACGGTGGGCACGCGAGTGAATACACATCGACCTCACCTGCCACGTGACGTAACGCCTTCTCATATGAACCGCTCTCAATCGTCATCTTCGTACCGATGACACCGATATGCTTGTTGCGCGTTCCTTTGACAGCCGCGCGGGCACCCGGGTCGATGACACCGATGACCGGGATGTCGAGACGTTTGCGCGCCTCCTTCAATACGACCGCTGTCGCCGTATTACAGGCGATGACAATCATTTTAACGTCTTTCTTCAATAAAAATTCAATCAATTCCCATGTATATGCTTCAATCTCATCGTGCGGACGCGGCCCGTACGGACAGCGCTCAGTATCTCCGATATAGACGATCTCTTCTTTAGGGAGTTGGCGCATCAATTCTTTGACTACCGTCAACCCGCCGACTCCTGAATCGAGGACTCCAATCGCTCGTTTCATTTTCATCACTTCCATTCTCACCTATCTTACCAAAAAACCTCGGACGGAAAAAGAAACGTTCCCATGACAAAAAAAGACGAGGTCGCCAGTGGCGCCTCGTCCCTTACCCGAATTACTGAGCAAGACCTTCGCTAGTGAGCATGTCAGAAAGCGTGTTGATTGCTTCTTCTGCATCTTCACCTTCAGCAGTGATCTTGATTGTAGAATCTTTTGCGATACCGAGTGAAAGTACACCCATGATCGACTTCAAGTTAACTGTTTTACCATTGTACTCGAGGTTGATGTCTGATTGGAACTTAGAAGCTGTGTTAACTAACTGAGTAGCTGGACGAGCGTGAATTCCTGAATCAGCAACGACTGTGAACGTTTTTTCCATGAGATGATGGTCTCCCTTCAAAATTCAATTCTACAGGCGAACCAGCAGAATAATTTTTGTTTGTGAACTCATTATCAAATGATAGCGGATTCGCAAAAATTCTGCAAGCGGTTTTTATATTCCGGAGTCCATTCCGTAGGACGACCTTCCTTCGTTAAATGAACGAGGCTTGTCCGTCCGGCGAAAAGGAGTTGCTCTCCGTCATATGCCCCGTAATGAATATCACATGAAGTGTTTCCGACCGTCAAGATATTGGCATGCACAGTCAGCTGTTGACGTGGCATGACTTGTCGAACATAGTCACATTGCGCATCGGCGACGACGACGAATCCGTCCTTTAAAGAGAATCCTGTCGCCTCTAACAACTCGATCCGGGCATCTTCGAAATAGATGAACGGAATTGTGTTGTTCATGTGACCATACGGGTCGCACTCCGAAAAGCGGACTTTCACATCGAGCGCGACACCTGCTTTGACACGTGTTTCCCAACCTGGCTCTCGAAAGTACTTGGTCATCGGCTCGCTTACGCCTCGACCGCAGAACCGGTGCGACCTTTGTCACTACCGAAGAACTGTTTGAACGAGTGAAGCGTCGTTTGACGGTTCATCGAAGCGATTGACGTCGTGAGCGGGATGCCCTTCGGACAAACTTCGACACAGTTTTGTGCGTTTCCGCATTGCATGATGCCGCCGTCTTCCATGAGTGCTTCGAGGCGGTCTTCCGCGTGGAAGGCACCTGTTGGATGTGAGTTGAAGAGTCGGACTTGCGAAATCGCCGCTGGACCGATGAAGTCCGATTTGTCGTTCACGTTCGGACACGCTTCAAGACAAACACCACATGTCATACATTTCGATAGTTCGTACGCCCATTGACGTTTGTTCTCCGGCATACGCGGTCCTGGACCGAGGTCGTATGTGCCATCGATTGGAACCCACGCCTTCACTTTTTTCAACGCGTCGAACATGCGTTGACGGTCGACTTGAAGGTCACGGATGACCGGGAACGTCTTCATCGGTGCAAGACGAATCGGTTGCTCGAGTTTATCGACGAGTGCCGTACACGACTGGCGCGGCTTCCCGTTGATAATCATCGAACAGGCACCACATACTTCTTCAAGACAGTTCATGTCCCAGTTGATCGGTGTCGTCTTGTCCCCGTTCGCATTGACCGGGTTACGGCGGATTTCCATCAATGCCGAGATGACGTTCATGTTTGGACGGTATGGTACCGTGAATTCTTCCGTATACGTCGCTTGATCCGGTCCATCTTGGCGTTCGATAATGAAGCGGATGTCTTTTTGTTCAGATTGCATTGGCGTCGTCATTTCGTCTTCGCCCCTTTCTTCGAGTAATCCCGTTTACGTGGCGGGATTAACGAAACATCGATGTCTTCATACGAGATATCGACTTCCCCATCTTTGTAACGTGCCATCGTCGTCTTCATGAACTGCTCATCATTACGTTCCGGGAACTCCGGTTTGTAATGGGCACCACGGCTCTCGTCCCGCTTGAGCGCGCCAAGTGTGATGACGCGTGCGAGGTCGAGCATGTGGTCGAGTTGTCGAATGAACGATGCCCCTTGGTTGCTCCAACGTGCCGTATCCGTAGCTGAAATCTTATGGAAACGTTCACGCAATTCTTGGATTTTCTTGTCGGTCGCTTCAAGTTTGTCATTGTAGCGAACAACTGTGACGTTGTCCGTCATGAGTTCACCGAGTTCACGGTGAATCTGATACGCATTCTCTGTTCCATCCATCGCAAGGATGTTGTTGAATCGCTCGATTTCTTCACGTTCGTTGAAGTTAAAGAGCGCTTCTGAAACGCTTTCTGTCGCTTGATCGAGACCACGCATGTAGTTGACTGCCGCAGGCCCTGCTTCCATTCCGCCATGAACGGCTGAAAGAAGAGAGTTCGCACCTAGACGGTTCGCACCGTGCATCGAGTAGTCACATTCACCGGCTGCGAAGAGTCCTGGAATGTTCGTCATCTGATCGTAGTCGACCCATAGTCCGCCCATCGAATAGTGGACTGCCGGGAAGATTTTCATCGGTACTTTACGCGGGTCGTCGCCTACGAATTTCTCGTAGATTTCGAGGATCCCACCGAGTTTGATGTCGAGTTCTTTCGAATCTTTATGGGACAAGTCGAGGTAGACCATGTTCTCGCCGTTGACGCCGAGTTTTTGGTTGACACATACGTCGAAGATCTCACGTGTCGCGATGTCACGCGGTACGAGGTTTCCGTAAGCTGGATATTTTTCTTCGAGGAAGTACCATGGCTTCCCGTCTTTATATGTCCAGACACGTCCACCTTCTCCACGAGCCGATTCACTCATGAGACGAAGTTTGTCATCCCCTGGAATCGCCGTCGGGTGAATCTGGATGAACTCCCCGTTCGCGTAAACCGCGCCTTGGCGGTAAACCGCTGCCGCTGCTTGTCCTGTGTTGATGACCGAGTTTGTCGACTTACCGAAGATGACCCCTGGGCCACCTGTCGCCAAGATGACCGCGTCCGATGGGAACGCTTTAATTTCCATCGAGCGCAAATCTTGACATACCGCACCGCGGCAGATGCCTTCTTCGTCGATGACGGCGCGAAGGAACTCCCAGCCCTCATACTTCTCGACGAGACCTTGCGCTTCGTAACGACGAACCTGCTCATCGAGTGCATAGAGAAGTTGCTGTCCTGTCGTCGCTCCGGCGTATGCCGTACGGTGGTGAAGCGTTCCACCGAAACGACGGAAGTCTAAGAGACCTTCTGGCGTACGGTTGAACATGACGCCCATCCGGTCGAACATGTGAATGATTTTCGGAGCATTCTCCGCCATCTTTTGGACAGGCGGTTGGTTGGCGAGGAAGTCGCCTCCGTAGACCGTGTCGTCAAAGTGTTGCCAAGGAGAGTCACCTTCCCCTTTCGTGTTGACGGCCCCGTTAATCCCACCTTGGGCACAAACTGAATGTGAACGCTTGACCGGTACAAGCGAGAATAGTTTTACCGGAACACCCATCTCTGCCGACTTGATTGTCGCCATGAGTCCAGCTAGACCGCCACCGATGACGATCAAACTTTGATTTGCCATGTAAAATTCCCCCTAATTACAAGATGCCTGCAAACGTCAAAATCGAACGGATGCCGACAAAAGATAGTGCCAAGAACACGACACCTGATACGTAGCTCATGAGACGTTGCGAACGAGGTGACTGTGTGATACCCCACGTGATCGAGAACGACCAAAGACCGTTCGCGAAGTGGAACGTAGCCGAAAGGATTCCGACTATGTAGAAGATCAACATGAGCGGGTTGTCGACGATGTTTTGCATCATCTCCGCATTGACTTCTACCCCGCGCAATTTCGCAAGACGCGTTTCCCAAACGTGCCAAGCGATGAAGATCACGAGGAAAACTCCTGTGAAGCGTTGGAAGAGATACAACCAGTTGCGCGCGTATGAATAGCGATTCGAGTTGATTGACCCGAGAAACGCGTAGTACACGCCGTACACCCCGTGGAAAATCATCGGCAATGCGATAATTGTCACTTCAAGGAAGTACAAATACGGTAAGTTCGCCATGAATTTTGCTGCTTTGTTGAATGACTCCACCCCATCGACGATGTAGTAGTTGACCGACAAATGGACGATCAAAAACAAACCGATTGGAATGACCCCAAGTAGCGAATGGACTTTACGACTGAAGTAGTCACGATGCGCTGCCATTCTAGTTCCCCCTTTTCACGAGCATTGGCTCGTATTGTCAATAAAAGCGTTTTCAAATGCAGATATAGCTTTCTGTCTCCTATTCTACTCTTGTGAAAATTGTATGACAAGACAACCTAGCCGATTTGTGCCACATTCTTTTCAAAAATACAGGATGACCAAATTCCAATTGGTCGTTATAATGATATAGAGAGATTGGAGTGATGGGATAGAATGGAAACGATGAGCCAACCAATTTTCGCGATTGAACTGCTTCGCGACTATGTGTTGACGGATTTGCTTGGCGAAGATTACGCCCAAGTCATCTATTGGTCAGGAAAACGGGTCGCCCGTAAATTCCCGACGATGTCCGACGATGAACTGACTGCTTTCTTCGCAGAGGCAGGTTGGGGCGAGTTGACACTCAAGAAGGAACGTGGGAGCAAGTTTACATATGAATTGATCCCACCACCTGCGACTCAGGCCAAAGCGACAGGATACTATCAGCTTGAAGCTGGATTTTTAGCCGAACAGATTGCAGGTCGTTTCCAGTGCGTCGCGGAAGGGTATGCCGATCCAACCCGAAAAGCTGTCCAAATCACCGTCCAACTAGACCGGAAAGACGACTACGAATAAGAGTCGATGCCAAACGCATCGACTCTTATTTTTGTTTCCGCTGAAGTTGTTGACGCATGTAGCGACGGAATTCATTGAGTTCTTGTCGATGAAACGTCACACTTCCCCCTTCATAGCTCCGAGTCGCCTTACGAACAACTTCGACAATATTTCCTGGAAAATGTCCGTTATTCACTAACCAATGGAGTGCTTCTTGTTTTGAGAGCAGAACACGTTCTTGTTCATAGGCCAGGCCACGTATCAAGTTCAATACGCTATACACCGTCTGTTCTTCAATCGAGTCAAGACAGTCGAGCGCATCCGCTCGAATCGCATCAGAAAAATGAGCTGAATCGAATCCAGAAAGGAGTTTATGAAGTGGTTGCCCTCGCCATGTGATACCACGCTCTAAAATCACTTGGACGTGAGCCGCCAAATCAGGATCGGTGAATCCTTGTTGCAATTCGGTTCTTTCTTCCCTACTAGCTTCTTCAAAACGTGAACGCCACCCTTCACTATAGTGAAACTCAAAAGGACTTGGATGATACCAATCTTTTAGCTGCGCCATCGTCATGATGCTCAGTTCGAGCGGATATGCTTCGTTGGAGTACGAGAGACAGCAGTCGATGAGTTTTTGTCGATCCTCCCGAGTCAATGCGTTTGATACGACGAGCAACAAATCTACATCACTTCGTTTCGGATGAAAACCACCCATCGCTAATGATCCATGAATATATATATGCTGAACGGTTGGTAGAAATTCATCAATCGCTCTCACGAATGAAGCGATTGTATTCTCCACGTCTGTCGTAATCTGTCTCATTCATCCGTCTCCTCGTGCACGTACTGAAGCACGGTCTCCGCTAATTTTTCCGGCAATCCCGCTTCCTTCAATTGTTCGAGTGATGCCAGACGGATTTGTTTCATCGACCCGAAATGGCGGATAAGCTGTTGACGGCGTTTCGGACCGACACCCGGAATTTCATCGAGGATCGACTTCGTCATCTTCTTCGTCCGTAAGCTGCGGTGGAACGTGATGGCGAACCGGTGGACCTCATCTTGCATCCGCTGCAACAGATAAAAAGCGCTCGAGCGTGGATGCAGCTCGACAACGCCCCCACCTTCCCCGAATAACAGTTGGCTCGTTCGATGTCGGTCATCCTTTTTGAGCGAGCCAACCGGCAAGTCGAGCCCGAACTCGTTTTGGATGACGTCGAGCGCCGCGTTTAATTGTCCAATCCCCCCATCGATCAGTAGGAGATCGGGTAATCGCTTGTCTTCCGTCAAAAGACGGCGGAATCGTCGACGGACGACTTCACGCATCGTCTCGTAATCATCCGGTCCTTGAACCGTCCGAATCTTGTATTTCCGATATTCTTTTTTGAGTGGCTTCCCGTCTTCAAAGACGACGAGCGCCGACACGGCGTCCGCCCCCTGGATGTTCGCGTTGTCGATGATGTCGACACGTGACAAGTTGGGGATGCCGATTGCTTCCCCGAGTTCACGCATCGCGAGCAACGTCCGCTCTTCATCTCGGGCGAGCAACTCGAACTTCTCGTTTAAGGCGATTGTCGCATTCTTCGTTGCTAAATCAAGCAACTGTTTCTTTGCCCCTCGTTTCGGCTGCATCACTTTCGTTCCGATGGCGTCATTCAGTAAATCGAGCCGGACCGTCTCGGGTACGAGAATTTCTTTTGGCACGACGTTTTGTTCATAGAACTGAACGATGAAACTTTCGAGTTCTTCCGAAGGCTCTCCATGCATCGGGAAGAGCGAGACATCTCGCTCAATCATCTTCCCGCCACGCATATAGAATACTTGGACGCACATCCAGCCTCGGTCGAGCGTATAGCCGAAGACGTCACGGGCCGTCGGGTCGGCCGTGATCATGTTCTGTTTGTTCATAATCGATTCGACTGCTCGAATTTGATCGCGTAGTTCAGCCGCCCGCTCGAACTGCATATCCTCAGCGGCACGTCCCATCTCGACGTTCAGCTTCGTGAGCGTTTCAGCCGTCTCCCCGTTCAAGAAGCGCCGGATCTCATTGACGATCTCTTTTTGCGAATCCGTATCGACCGCCAGCTCACAAGGACCTAAACATTGCCCGATATGATAATACAGACAGAGTTTCTTAGGCATCGGCTGACATTTCCGCAGCGGATACAGTTTATCGAGTAGACGTTTCGTCTCGTTCGCCGCATAGGCGTTCGGATACGGTCCGAAGTAATGTCCGCCGTCTTTTTTCAATTTCCGCGTCGTCAATAGACGCGGATATGGTTCGTTCGTAATCTTGATATATGGGTACGTTTTGTCGTCTTTGAGGCGAATGTTGTACTTCGGGTCGTGCTTTTTGATGAGCGTCATTTCGAGTAATAACGCCTCGAGTTCACTCGCCGTCACGATGTACTCGAAGTCACGAATCTCTGCGACGAGACGCATCGTCTTGATGTCGTGTGCGCCCGTGAAGTAAGAACGGACCCGATTCTTGAGGTTTTTCGCCTTCCCTACATAGATGACCTCACCATATTCGTTTTTATGCAGATAACAACCCGGCTCGTCCGGGAGCAGCGCTAATTTATGTTTAATGTGGTCGGTATGACTCAATTCCATTCACCTCAGTTTAGCTTCCTCCTGGACGGGAAAAAGAGTGTGATATCTCGCCAGAGGAGGATTTTATAGTATGAAACGATACGATGTCATCATTGTCGGTAGCGGCTCCGCAGCGGGTCAAGCCGCTTCCATTTTACGCGAAGCCGGTAAAGAGATCGCCATCATTGAGAATTGGACGTTCGGGGGAACATGTCCTCAACGCGGATGTGACCCGAAGAAGATGCTTGCCGAAGGAGCAGAACTCCTTGCCCGAACGGAACGTATGCGTGAGCTTGGCATCGAAGGAAGCCTGTCACTGGATTGGTCGTCCTTTAAAAAGCGGATTGATGAGTACCGCCTCTCTATCCCAACATCCAAAAAACAGCATTGGGATGAGATGAACATAGACTTATATCAGGGAGAGCCTCACTTTATCGATGAGGATTCAATCGTCATCGATGGTCACGAGCTCTCTGCCAATCAATTTTTAATCGCTACGGGTCAAACGCCCCGCCCTCTCGATATCCCAGGTGGCGAACTGGCGATCACGAGCGATGATGTGTTCGACCTCGACGCGTTGCCTGAATCGATTCATATCGTGGGGGGAGGCTATATCGCCTTTGAATTCGCCCATATCTTCCGACGATTCGGAAGCGACGTGACACTCCTCATTCGTTCACATGCGTTGAAGGCATTCGACCCGAACGTCGTCCACCGGCTCATCGAAGAATCGAAGCGAATCGGCATCACCGTCCGACATGGTGTCGAGCCAATACGAATCGATAGCAACGTCTTAACGTTATCAGATGACTCTACCCTAGAAGGAGTTGTCCTTAACGCTACAGGACGAATTCCAAACATCGAGCGACTTCGGCTTGAAGCGGCAGGTGTCACAGCTGATCATCGCGGTGTACATGTGAACGAGCATCTGCAAACAAGTAACCCAAACATATACGCCGCAGGCGACGTCGCTAACAGTTCAAATCCCGAACTCACTCCATTCGCCGGTCAGGAAGGGCGCCTCGCCGCACTCAATATGCTTCACGGGAATACAAGGTCACTCCCTGAGCGTCCGGCCCCGACCATCGTCTATGCGACACCACCGATTGCCAAAGTCGGTCTTACGGTCGAGGAAGCGGAAGCGGAGGGCATTGACTTCGACGTGAAAGAAACGGACATGTCGCACTTCCTCACCTATTCACGAATCAATGACACAACCGCATATTCAAAAGTGTTACTAAGTGCAGAAGGGCACGTCATCGGGGCTCATTTGATTGGTCATCATGCCCCAGAACTTATCAACCTGTTCTCTTACATTATACAGAACAAACTGTCGCATCAACATGTGAAGCACTTAGAAGTCGCCTATCCGACCGCCGCCTCCGACCTGACCTATCTCATCTAAACAAAAGACGGGACTCGCCTCGTGGCGAATCCCGTCTTTTACTTATTCGATTCCTTTGTCCTTGTCTTCTTTCAGCGCGTCTTGTAACGACTTCTCCCAAAGTGGAACACCTTTCGCGTGCGCCGCACGCGAGATGAGGTGACCCCCAACAGGAGCTGTCAAGAGGACGAAGAAGAGACCGAGCAAGAGTCTTGCATCAAACACCCGTTCATCGACATATACGTGAAGGACGGCTGCAAAGAGAACGAACATGACACCGAGTGTCGCACTCTTTGAGGCAGCGTGTGTTCTCGAATAAATATCTGGGAGACGGATGAGACCGATCGCGGCGACGACGGTGAAGAAGACGCCGATGATCGTGAAGATGCCGGTAATGAGATCAAAGATCATTGTCGCGGTCATGTTGGATAATCTCTCCCCTCTCTAAGAATTTCGAGAACGCCACCGTTCCGATGAAGGCCAAAATACTGAGTAGCAAGATGACTTCAAAATACAAAGTCGTATCGAGCAGAATCGATAGTAACGCGATCACCGAGATAAGCGCGATCCCGATGGAGTCGAGCGCGATGACTCGGTCTGCCGTCGTCGGTCCTTTGACGACACGATACAACATCATCAACATCGCAAGCAAGAGAATGGCGAGCGAGATGTAGATGAGAATGTCTAGTAAATCCATCACTCTGTCGCCTCCTTAATGCTTGATTCAAAGTTATCATAAATGTCTTTTTGTAACGCTTCTTTATCCGGCATGTTAAGTGCGTGGATATAGAGCACGGAATTGTCTTTTGACACCTGAACGACGAGCGTCCCTGGTGTGAGCGTGATCAGCATCGAGAGCAAGCTGACTTTCCATCCTTTGTCGAGCGACGTCTCATAGCGGAAAATCCCTGGTTGGATTTTCAACTTCGGACTAAGGACGAGACGCAGTACCTCAAAGTTCGCGAGGAACAATTCACGGATGAAGATGAGCAGCAGTTTAAACAGACGCCAGACGCGTGTGAAGTAAAAGCCGCCTCCACTAGATTTAAAGAATCGGCGCATCATGAACAAGATGAGTAAGCCAAGTAGATACCCGACGAAGAATCCGCTCGTTGTGAACGATCCCGTGAGGAACATCCAGATGAACGCCAAGAAAAAGTTAATCAATAGTTGATAAGCCATCTGTCATTCACTCCTTTATCACGGCATCGATATAGATTTCTGGATTGACGAGCGGCTCAATCGCTTGCGTGATATACGGATGGATGGCTTCTGCCCCAAATCCGTATGCGACCGCAATGATGAGCAACAAGAAGACCGGCACGATCAAACGCTTCGTATACGGTACGAGCGGTCCATCATACTCGCGCTTCGCCTCGCCCCAGAACCCGTTCAAGAAAATCTTCATGACCGAATAGAGGACGAAGAGACTCGACAAGAGGACGAGAAGTGGTCCGAACAGTTCCCCTTCGTCCATCCCGCCTGAGACGATCAACAATTTCCCGAAGAATCCACTAAGTGGCGGAATCCCAGCGAGCGAGAGCGCTGCGACGAAGAACGTCCATCCGAACAGCGGGAAACGGGTGATGAGTCCACCCATATCGCGGAGTTGACCGGATTTGGTGATCCCGATCATCATCCCGACGAGCATGAAGAGAACGGCTTTGATGATCATGTCGTGAATCAAATAGTAGAGTGACCCTTCAAGGGACGTCTGCGTATTGACCGAGATTCCGTACAAGATGACCCCGACCGCGATCATGATGTTGTAGATGATGATCAACTTCACGTCGTTATAGGCGATGGCCCCTGTCATCCCGATGAAGATGGTGAGGACAGCGAGCACCATGAGGAACGTCTGTAAAAATTCACCGTTCCCGTCAAACAGTAGCGTGTACGTCCGCAAGATCGAGTACACCCCTACTTTCGTCAAGAGTGCCCCAAACATGGCGAGAATCGGAGTCGGTGCGACCACGTACGCTCCAGGGAGCCAGTAGTGAAGTGGGACGAGTGCCCCTTTCATCCCGAAGACGATGACGAACAGCACACCGATGACGGTGATGACGTCCGGGTTATCGACGAGCGGGATCTTCATCGCCAAGTCCGCCAAGTTGAGCGTGCCTGTGACTCCGTAAAGCAAGGCGACCGACATGACGAAGAGCGCCGAGGCGATGATGTTCACGAGCAAGTACTTGATTGATTCACGTAACTGGACGCCACGTCCACCGAGTACAATCAACACGTATGAGGACATCAAGAAGACCTCGAAGAAGACGAACAAGTTGAAAATATCACCTGTCGTGAAGGCACCGTTCACCCCGACGAGCAAGAACAGCATCGAGATGTACAAGTAGTTGCCTTCATATGAATCTGAGAAATAATGGACGGCGAACCACACGATGAAGAGCGTGAGAAGAGTCGACGTCGTCACGAGTAGGGCTGACAGCATATCCGATACGAGCGTGATGCCGAACGGCGCTTGCCAGTTCCCGAGGTTGAGGGTTTGAATTCCCTCCGTGGAGACCGTATGCACGAGAAAGAGTGACACGATCGCCGTCATAACTAAAGCTCCAAGAGCCATCACGCGCTGCAGCTGGACCCGTTTTGGCATAAACATCATAAGGATGGCCGCAAGCGCAGGAATGACGATTGGAAAGACCGGTAAGTTAATCATACGATTCTGTTCCTTTCATTTCTTCCATATTGTCCGTGCTGAGCTCCTGGTACGTGCGGTAAGCAAGTACGAGGAAGAACGCCGTCACCCCGAAACTGATGACGATTGCCGTCAAGACGAGCGCTTGCGGTAACGGGTCTGTGAATTCAGTCACACCGTCGACGAGGACAGGGGCAGCCCCAGTCTTCAAACCTGCCGTCGTCAAGACGAGAAGGTGTGCCGCGTGACTGAACAAGGCAGTGCCGATGATGATGCGTAACAAACTTCTTGAGAGAACAAGATAGACGGCACACATCGTCAGGACACCGATGATAATGCTAACGAAGATTTCCATTATTCACTCTCTCCAATCGTTTGTATAATCGTCAACGTGATTCCGATAACTACGAGGTAAACCCCTAAGTCGAACGCAATCGCCGTATGGAGCGTCTGTTCACCGAGAAGTGGTAAGTCGAACTTCCCGTAAGCATGCGTCAAGAACGGACGACCCAAGAATACGGAGTGAAGACCTGTCGCGAGTGCAATCAGTAATCCGGTCGCCGTCATGAGACGGTAGTCGATCGGGAGCACGTTCGCAAGCGTCTTCGAATCAAATGCGAGTAGCAACAAGACGAGTGCCGCGGATGTCATCAATCCACCGATGAATCCTCCACCTGGTGAATAGTGACCGGCAAAGAACAAGTCGATGGAGAAGATGACAATGATGAAGAAAATGATAATCGCGGCCGTCTGCAAAATGACGTCATTGACGCGTCTGCTGTTTTGCTTCATGTTCACCTTCTCCTTTCGTACGTCGTGTTGTTCTAAATTTAATCATCGTGTAGATCCCGAAAGCTGCAATCCCGAGAACGACGATTTCAAACAAGGTATCAAATCCACGGAAGTCGACGAGAACGACGTTGACCATGTTTTTACCTGCTGCAAGCTCATACACGTTCTCTTTGTAATACTCTGAGATCGAGGTGAGCGATTTGTTTGTGAGTGCCATGAAGCTGAGAAGCGTCACGGTCGTCCCGACGAGAACAGCCACGATAGCATTCCCGACTTTGAAACGCATCCGAACTTCCTTCTTGCTGATGTCCGGCATGTGATAGAAGACGAGCAAGAACAATGCGACCGAGACCGTCTCGATGACGAGCTGCGTGAGTGCCAAGTCCGGTGCACCGAAGAAGACGAAGAACAGTGCCACGCCGTAACCAACGACCCCAAGGAGAATGATGGACGGGAGACGCGACTTCATGAAGAGAATCGCGAGCGCCGCTAGCATGACGACGGCTCCGAGCACATATTCATACGGTGCAATCTCAGCCAGGTTCTCAAACGAGAAGCGGTACATGTCGAACCACCAGATACTGAAGAGCATCATGCCTGAGAGGAAGACGAAAATATAGATCAAGTACGACCGGATGAATCCAGTCATGTAGTTGTCCTTAAAGCGATATGCCGCCTTGTTCGACCATACGAGCGTACCGTCGTACATCCCGTTGAGCGTCAGACGATGTGGGATGCGGTTGTAGATGCCTATCCATTTACCCATTTGCCAGAACAGCAATGAACCGAGAAGGACGATCCCGATCGTCATGAAGAGTTCTGGTGTCAAACCGTGCCAGAAGTAGATGTGAACATCGACTTCTTGCCCTTGTGCGACGAGTGTCGGATAGATCGACTCGACGGCTGGTTTGATGAGCGAGTTCGACAAGACGTTCGGGAAGAACCCGAGCACGACAACGAGAAGTGCAAGGATGACCGGTGAGATTAACATGCCAATCGGCGCCTCATGCGGTTGTTTCGGCAATTGATCGAACTTTGCCTTGCCCATGAACGTCCGTGTGAACAGCATGATGCTGTAGATGAACGTGAACACACTTCCGACGAAGGCGATGATCGGGAGTAGAATCCCAATCGTATCGAGCGCGAAGAAGTCGGCCGAGAAGACTTTCGTCGTCGCCTTCAAGAACATCTCTTTACTCAAGAATCCGTTAAATGGCGGAAGACCAGCCATCGATAACGAACCGATGACGGCGACCGTGAATGAAATCGGCATGACGGTCATCAGACCACCGAGTTTACGAATGTCACGTGTGCCCGTCTCGTGGTCGACAATCCCGACCATCATGAAGAGCGAGCCTTTGAACGTCGCGTGGTTGATCAAATGGAAGATCGCCGCAATCGTCGCGACCATAAAGATATTATCATCCATACCGTCATAGTGGAGCGCCGCCGCTCCGAGTCCAAGGAGTGACATGATCAACCCGAGTTGACTGACGGTCGAGAACGCTAGGATTCCCTTCAGGTCGGTCTGCTTCACGGCATTGAATGAACCCCAGAACATCGTGAACATCCCAACTCCGGCTATCGTCCATAGCCAGACGGATGATTCTTGGAACACCGGGCTCATGCGGGCCACAAGGTAGAGACCCGCCTTGACCATCGTTGCTGAGTGGAGGTACGCACTGACCGGAGTCGGTGCTTCCATCGCGTCAGGCAACCAGATGTGGAACGGGAACTGCGCTGACTTCGTGAACGCCCCGAGCAAGATGAGAATCATCGCGACGAGGAAGAATGGGCTCTCGGCGATGACGCCCGAGTTCGCGACCATATCGCGAATGCTGTACGAACCGACCATCGATTCGAGTAAGACAATCCCTCCGAGCATCGACAATCCACCGAACACGGTGAGAAGCATCGACTTCTGCGCACCATAGCGTGAACGTTCTTTCTCATACCAGTACCCGATCAATAGGAATGAAGAAATCGATGTGAGCTCCCAGAACATATACATGACAATCATGTTGTCCGAGAGAACGACCCCGAGCATCGCACTCATGAACATCAAGAGATACACGTAAAAATGCCCGAGCGACTCTTTGTCCTTATTCAAATAGTAAATCGAATAGAGGACGACAAGTGCGCCGATTCCCGTGATGAGAAGCGCGAACAAGAGACTGAGTCCATCGACGTATGCCGTGAAGTTAATCCCGAGGGACGGCATCCACGCAATCGTCTCTGTCACGACGTCCCCTGCACTCGTGATCGGAATGAATCCGGCGAAGTAGGTGACGAGCACGACCGGAACGATCAAGACGAACCAGCCTGTATGAATTTGTTTCATCCCCCGGAACAAAAGCGGGATGAATGGTGCCGCAAGAAGCGGCAACAAAATAGCTAAATGTAACAGCGACAAGAAAATTCCTCCTTCGAACAGAGTCGTACAATAGATTGAGCCGTAAAGTAAGGTCACTTGACTCCATCATGTCTTCCTCATGAGTATAGCGTAAATTTTCAGTCTGTTTCCATGATAAAAGCTTCCAGTTCAAGCGCTCCCCCGTCAAAATTCCGAATCTGTTAAATATGAAGGAAGCCGACGGAATTTCTTCAAAAAAAATTTTGAAATCAGACGTTATGTATCGGAATATGACCGGATTGAGGGTGCGTGGAATAACTCAACTTATTCCCTACTTGCCTGTCCTTTTCCTTCTTTTCTATTCCGCAAAACAAAAAAGCAGCCGATCTCAATCGGCTGCTACGCAATTATTGTGCTGTCGCGATAAACTCTTTCAATGCTTCTTTTGGTTGGAAGCCCATTGTTTTCGAAACAGGCTCGCCATCTTTGAACATCATGAGTGTCGGGATACTTTGGATTTGGAAAGCACCTGCGACTTCAGGGTTTTCGTCGACGTCGAGTTTCACGATTTGGACTTGGTCACCCATTTCTTGATCGAGTTCTTCGAGAACTGGCGCGATCATGCGACATGGTCCACACCAAGTTGCCCAGAAATCTACGAGGACGACGCCCTCTTTTACATCTTGTTCAAACGATTGAGTCGTTGCGTGTTTAATAGCCATTTGTAAAAACCTCCCCAATAAGATGAGAGAGTCCTGGTAAAGAACTCTCATGCAATTCATGTTCAGAGTATACCACGGAGGGTAACAACCCCAAAACGTTTTGCTTATTAGCTATTGACGAGGTGCTTACGGAACTCTTCTGTCAACATCGGGACGACATCGAACAAGTCGCCGACGATGCCATAGTCTGCCACGCTGAAGATGTTTGCTTCTGGGTCCTTGTTGATGGCGACGATGACTTTCGCGTTACTCATCCCAGCCAAGTGCTGAATCGCTCCTGAAATCCCACATGCGATGTAGAGGTCTGGTGTGACGACTTTACCCGTCTGTCCGATTTGAAGTGCGTAATCGCAGTAGTCAGCGTCACATGCTCCACGTGAAGCACCGACCGCGCCTCCGAGAAGCTCAGCCAACTCTTCAAGCGGTTTGAATCCATCTTCGCTCTTCACGCCACGTCCACCTGCGACGATAACTTTCGCTTCCGCCAAATCTACTTTCCCAGTCGCCTTACGCACGACTTCTTTGACGATCATCGCGAGGTCTTTCAATTCGACCACCGGCGTTTCAACAGAGACGCTCGCGCCCGCTTGACGTGCAAGTGCATCGATGTTGTTTGGACGGATTGTGAAGAACATGACCGAATCTTTGAACTTCACTTTCTCGAACGCCTTCCCTGAGTAGATCGGGCGAACGAACTCTGCGTCGCGTCCTGTCCCTTCGATCGAGACAACATCACTGATGAGTCCGGCATCGAGACGTGCCGCAAGTTTCGGTGCGATGTCTTTCCCAAGAGCCGTATGTCCGAGGACGATCATTTCCGGATTTTCTTGCTCGATCAACTGACGGAGCACTTGTCCGTAGCCGTCTGGCGTATAATGCTTGAGGCGATCATCTTCGACGACGAGGACACGGCTTGCACCATACTCCCCGAGTTCTTGTGCGAGTGATTGCACGTGATCCCCAATCACGACTGCCGTCACATCGTCTGTCAATTGCTTCGCCGCAGCGATGGCTTCGAATGATACGTTACGTAACGCGCCTTCACGCGCTTCTGCGAGTACTAAAGCTTTCATCTATGATCTCCCCCTTAAATGACTTTCGCTTCCGTGCGAAGAAGTTGTACGAGCTCGCTCACTTGTGTCGACATATCGCCTTCAAGGATGCGACCGGCTTTCTTCTCTTCTGGCAAGAATCGTTCAATCGTCTCGATTTTCGCTTCGATTTCATCTTCATCGAGATCGATGTCCATGAGTTCGAGTTCTTCGAGCGGTTTCTTCTTCGCCTTCATGATTCCTGGCAAGCTCGGGTAACGCGGCTCGTTCAACCCTTGTTGTGCCGTTACGAGAAGTGGTAGTGCGACTTCGATGACTTCCGTGTCCCCTTCGACGTCACGTGTGACCGTTGCCGTCGTGCCATCGATTTCAAGAGCCGTGATCGTCGTCACGTAGTTCATGTCGAGAAGTTCTGCGACTCGTGGCGCGACTTGTCCGCTACCGCCATCGATTGCCACGTTTCCTGCGAAGATGAGGTCTGCGTCCTGTTCTTTCAAGTATGAGGCGAGAACTTTTGAAATCGTGACATGATCCGCATCCTCGACATCGTCCTCGATTGAGATGCGAACGGCTTTGTCCGCACCCATTGCGAGTGCTGTACGTAATTCTTTGTCCGCATCTTCTGGTCCTACCGTGACGACCGTGACCTCTCCCCCGAGTGCGTCACGTTTTTGAATCGCTTCTTCGACCGCATATTCGTCATACGGGTTGATGATGAACTCAGCGCCGTCTTCTTGAATTTCCCCATTCTCGAGCTGAATTGCTTCCTCAGTATCAAACGTACGTTTCAGCAAAACAAAAATATTCATGGTTGATCCCCCTTTAGTCAATTCTTTCCATCATTCATGAATCAGCATTCATTTTTTGAGCTAGTGATAGGGCTCACTGTTACGTAAGCCCTTTTTTCAACATATGGTGCACATTTGGAAGCGTCGACAACAGATCATACTTGAAGCCGCTCGCCATCCAACTCGTCACAACCTCATCGATCGTGCCGAAAATCATTTGACGGGCGAGTCGATAGTCTAAATCCTTGTCAAACTCTCCTGTCTCGATTCCATGTTTGACGACAGAATCGATTAAGTTCAAATACGGTTTTAGCACTTCTCCGATTTTTTGGCGAAGTACCAAGTTCGACTGCCGCAGTTCGATTTGTGTCACGACGGCGAGGTCGTAATCGGCCGACAGTTGCTTTAAATGTGATTCAATCAACTGATACAACTTACTCCCGGCTGACGTCTCGCTCTCGATTTGTTGTTTCGAGTAGTCGATGAACAGCCCCATCTTCGCTTGGAACAATTCGATTAAGAGATGCTCCTTGTTTTTGAAGTACAAATAGATTGTGCCGTCCGCGACACCCGCCTCTTTGGCGATGGCTGTCACCTTTGCACCGTGATAGCCATGATTGGCAATTACTTTGACCGCCGCATCAATGATTCGGTCACTTTTCGAAATATGATTTGTCATTAACCCCAAGCTCCTTACCGTTGCAGAAAAATGAATGATGGTTCATTCATTTATTATTCTATCATGCGTACGCTTGGTGTCAACTGCTTTGTTTCACTTGTTTGGCCTTCTCTTCGTCGACGAGGACACGGCGTAAAATCTTACCGACGAACGTCTTCGGCAACTCGTCGCGGAACTCATACAACTTTGGCACTTTATAAGCCGCAAGCTTCTCGCGACAATGTTTGTCGAGTTCTTCTTCCGTCACACTAGAGCCGTCGCGAAGGACGATGAACACCTTGACCGTTTCACCCCGATATGGATCTGGGACACCGATACAGACCGCTTCCTTCACGGCCGGATGTTCGTAGAGCACTTCTTCGATTTCACGCGGATAGACATTAAAGCCACCTGCGATGATCATGTCTTTCTTCCGGTCGACAATATAGAAGAACCCGTCCTCGTCCATGTAGCCGAGGTCACCCGTCGCGAGCCACCCATCTTTCAAGACGGCTGCCGTCTCCTCCGGCTTCTGCCAGTAGCCTTTCATGACTTGCGGACCGCTCAACATGATCTCCCCGATTTCTCCGATGTCCGCCTCGGTCTCTCCGTCTGCTTTTACTATTTTAGCAGAAGTGTCCGATAACGGGGCACCGATTGAGCCGACGATTCGCTTATCCCATAAGAAGTTCGCATGCGTGACCGGCGACGTCTCAGACAAACCGTATCCTTCGACGATGCGACCTCCTGTGATCTTCTCAAATTCCTCTTGCACTTCAATTGGAAGTGGTGCTGAACCCGAGATACACGCCTCGATCGAAGACAAATCATACTTCTTCAGTTTCGGGTCGTTCAAGATTCCGACGTACATCGTCGGTGCGCCCGGGAAGAAGTGTGGCTTTTTCTTCTGAATCGTCTTCAAGACATCCGTCACTTCGAAACGTGGTACGAGGACGAGCTCATAGCCGTTCGTGACCCCGAAGTTCAGACAGCACGACATCCCATAGACGTGGAAGAACGGTACGACACACAAGACGCGTTTCTCGTCCCCACGATTATACTTATAGAATAAGTTCGTGATTTGATCCGCGTTCGCCGTCAAGTTGAAGTGGGTCAACATGACGCCTTTCGGAAGTCCCGTCGTCCCCCCAGTGTATTGAAGAACGGCGACATCTTCTTTCGGTTCGATGTCGAGCGGCGTGATAGGGTTAAAGTCTTTATAATTTTTGAACGGCGTCGATCCGGTCGTATCGATGACGATATTGTTCTCACGTTTCACTTTGATTGGATACAGTTTGTTTTTCGGGAATGGTAAGTAATCAGCGATACTCGTCGTGATCACGGTTTGAATCTCCGTCTTCTCACTGACGCGAAGCGTTTTCGGATATAACAGATCGAGGGTGATGACAATTTTGACCCCTGCGTCCGTGACGAGGTTTTCTAGCTCTCGTTCCGTGTAAAGCGGGTTCGTCTGGACGACCGTCCCACCTGCATAGAGCACGGCATAGAACGAGATGACGTATTGAGGACAGTTCGGAAGCATGAGGCTGACGCGGTCGCCTTTTTCAAGCCCTTTCGCTTGAAGCATCGTTCCGAGTCGACGTGCGGCATCATCGATTTCCGCGAATGTCCACTCCTTTCCGATAAAGGAGACGGCCGTACGATTCGGATAATCCTTTGCTGCGCGAGACAATGCCTCATAGAGCGGCTTTACCTCATAATCGATTGACTGGGGCATTCCTTCTGGATAATCTTGTAACCACGGTTTGTTCATCGCTGTTCCTCCTTAGGAAATGAATACTCATTCAGTTACCCCTATTATAATGCTAAGAAAACGCTTTCATCTACCCTTTACCCGATAATTTTCAGAAAATATCAAAAAAAGCGATTGGATTTGTTATCCAATCGCTGTCATACCCGCCTAAAATAGGAATCTTTCGAATCCAGTTGTTCAAGCTTCTGATTCATAAGTTGTTGCAATTCTTTTTCATGACGAATATTTGAGAAGTCAGTCCCGAACCATGCCTCCATCTCGGGTCGAGAGAAAGCGTAGGTCCGGTTCGGGAATGCAAAGCGGACAATTTCGGCGTTCGGGATGAGGGTAAAATAGGCAGCTGCATTCCGAATCGCCAGACGTTCTTGTTCCGCTCGTTCCATTCCCGGATCTTCGTAACGGACGGTCAACCCATAAGGACGCTTCTTCGTCTGCAGTTCGACCGATTGATAGCATTCATGTAGCGGCAAACTTCCGGCAATGCCGACGACGGCTGCATTGTCCCCGACTTTCGCCCCTTTGTATTCAAAGGCGTCCGGTTCCGGGTTCATACATCCTGCCAGTGAGATGACGAGTACGAGCAACAGACAGAAGCGTTTCATAGGTGTCCCTCCTTACGATTTGAGTCTCAAGTTGAAGCGGTAAAGCAAGCGTTTAGCGAGTAAGTGTGCTAAGAACGCTCCGATCACAAAACCGACAACATATAACATCACGCTTTGCGGGTAAAAAATTCCCGAGAAGAACACACCGCCTAACATTGCGAAACAAATAACGATAACGATATGGATGAGCCATAACCAGTTCGAGAACATAAAGAAGCGGCCATTATTTTCTTGTGGTGCTTCCTTGAACATCCACAATCCGAGACCAAATGTTAGAACGATAAAGACAATCGAACTGGACAAACCGATTGTAAGGAATTCCGTCCACTCCGCTCGAGAATCAAAGATTGAATACATATCTGTATTGACGATGTTATTCAACGGTGACAGGATTCGCATCGGTACACTTTCAAATACCTCGTCAAAAAGTGTATATGAAAGATTTGGAGAAAAGGCTATGAGCGATCCTTGAATGAGGGCTACAATCCCCATCGGGAAGACAAGTGCCACAAATGTCCAAACGACTTGTGAGATCGACTCACCACCAAATGATCCCATCCATAGCGATACCGAGAAAAATGAGATGCCCGACAAAAGTAGGAAAACAATCAATCCGAGCACTTTGACCTCATTGCCATCAAGTAAGAAGGAATAGTCAGAAAGACGGATGATGAGAAACATCAATGCCCCCCCTACCAATGTCGCTGGAACAATCCCTGTAACACCAATCACCCATTTTGATATGTACAGCTGGGTGCGGGTATATGGTAGCGACATCGAAAAGTCCGACATTTGACTGTTTCGTTCACTTCCAATCAGTACGGATGCCATAAGCGCACCGAAGATGACAAATAAGAAGACGACGACCCCCATCGGAATGAGTGCATCGAGTCCTCCTAAATATCCGAAATCAGAATTGCTATTGAAAAAGTCCTCGGTAGTCATCGTCTCTATATCTTCTTGGATTACATCCGAATAATCACTTGGATTTTCTTGCATATCGCGAATCTGTTCCTCATACACCTGCATTTGCGTCCATACCGGCACCGTGAAGGCGATGACGCCTAAAAAAACGAGCAAGATCCAAAGCAGCGACACTTGTTTCCAATCTTTTTTCAACAACACTTTAGACGGCATGGGCTTCTCCTCCTAACTGGATACGGAATACGTCTTCGAGAGACATCGGGATCTCTTCGATGAGCATCGGATTGTATGAATCGATAAACGCCTCGAGCTCGTCTGTGCGTTCTTTCGCCATGAACAGCACGACACGTCCTGTCACACTAATGATTTCAATATCTTTTCGTTCGAGCAACTCGACCGGGACATGGTCGTTGAAGACGACTTGCCACTTAATACTGAGAGCACGCGCCTCTTCGAGCGACATGATTGCTTTGACGCGTCCACTCTCGATCATGATGATGCGGTCGGCAATTCGTTCAAGTTCGTGTAACTGGTGGCTCGAGACGATAATCGAGCAGTTCCGTTTCTCGACTTGGGCAATCATCAGTTTCAACACGTCTGACTTGGCGACGACGTCTAGACCGTCCGTCGGTTCGTCGAGCAGATAGTATTTCGCTTGGACGGCGAAAGCGAGCGATAACGTGACGAGCGCCTTTTGACCTTTTGAGAGTTGGCGAATTTTTTTGTTGTCGATGTTGTAACGCGTCAATGTCTCACGGAAGGCGGAACGATTGAACGACGGGTAGATTGACTCATACAAGTCCGTCGCCTCGTTTACCGTATAGTGTTTGAGCGCGTCCGCCGAATCCGGTACGAAGATGATGTCCCGCTTCAATCCGGCATCTTTAAAGATACTTTTCGTTCCATAAAGCACGTCTCCCTGATCTGGGCGGATGATGCCGACCATCGTCCGGAGAAGTGTCGTCTTGCCGGCACCGTTACGTCCGACGAGCGCGATGATTTCTCCTGACTCGACAGTAAAGTCAATTCCGTCCAAAATTGTTTGACGGTCAATTTTTTTACTTAACTGTTCAACTTTCAGCATTGGATTTCCCTACTTTCTCATATTCCGTTCGCAATACGCCAATGGCTTCGTCTAACGGCACGTTCGCATAGTGGCAATCAATCGCAATCTTTTTGATCGAGGCGATGACCGGCTCACGTGCCGCATCATCGTCCACCCAGTCCTCGGAGACAAACGTCCCGCGCCCACGTCGCATCTCAAGCAGCCCGAGCCGTTCCAACTCCTGATACGCCTTACTGACCGTATTCGGATTGATGACAAGATCGGTGGCGAGTTCACGCACGGACATCACCTTATCTCCGGGTCGTAAAATTCCACGGATAACGAGCTCTTTCGTTTGATTGACGATTTGTTCGTATAGCGGTTCTGAACTTTTCATATCGATTTTGTATAACATGGGTCACACCCTCTCATAGTCAATGTTACTCTTTAAGTGTATTATATGTATTAGTACACGCAATTACAATAGTTCTTTGAGGGCACTTTTAGTTTACAGCGAAATGGAAATGATTTGAATAAGACTTTGGACCGAGGTATTCTCCTTCAATATCAGGTAGATTGAACGAGAGGTGACGAAATGATTAAAAAACGATTACTGGCAAGTATGGTCGGTGGGGTTCTTGCTGGCGGGCTCTTCGTATATACGACGATTGAAAAGTCAGAGGCACGGGAGACTTATACCGCGTATGTGAAGGAAACGTACAACGAACAACCCGATATCGAGCTGTCACGCGATTGGAAGATGGGCGGTTATGTCGGGGAAGTCACATTGACGAACGAACCGTTCGCCGGAACTTATATTCTCGAAACGTATGGTGACGGCTCCATCCACGATAACGTGCTCGAGACGTATTGGGAACGCGAGGCAGAGCGGACGATTCACGAGCGCCTCGTTTCGAAAAGAATCTTAAAAGAAGAAGAGACCGTCCGTGCGGAAGTACCGACCGGAGTGTCCGATGATGTGCAAGCAAAAGTCAGCCCGGCCCCGCCGTCCATCTATGAAACGAATCCGAAGACGTATCTCGACGTCTCGATCATGTTTCATGAAGACTGGAACAATACGGACGAACAGAAACAACGAATCCTCGATGTCATCCGTGAAGTGGAATCCGACGTCTATTCGATTCACTTCTCGTTCGACGGGAAGCCTGGAGGAAATGATGATTACACAGAACGGTACATGATGTTCACGCGCAAAGCGTCTGACATCGACCCGTCCTTCCTCGATGTGCGGACGATTGAGGATTTGAACGCCTATGACCGCCTGTATGGATTCGACGATACGACATTCACGACAGAATATCGATTTGATGGCACCCCTATCGAAGAGAAGACGACACAATAATCCGGTGTCGTCTTTTTTGAGCGTTTGACTTTACAGGCAATCCAAAACGTTGTATCGTTTGACAAGTCAACGATTGATAAGTCAATTGAGAAAGGTGGGACGCAATGGACCTACGTGAAATCAGCCGATTACTTTACCAAATCAAGGTGGCGGAACAAAATGTCGCATCGTCGTTCGAACGGGAGACAGGATTCAGCCTGACCCGCTACGAGATGTTACAAGTCGTCAAAGAACGAGGCGTTTGTTCGCAACGTGCGATTAAGGAAGAGATGAAAATCGACAATGCCGCCATCACTCGACATTTGAAAATCCTTGAAGAGAAAGGATTTGTCGTCAGAGAGCGGAACGCGGAGAACCATCGCGAGATGTTCGTCTGTGTGACAGAGAAAGCAGAGCAAGACCTAAGGGATTGCGAGCGAGACGAACGGGCCAACCATCTCGTCTTACAAGCCTTGTCCGCTGAAGAGATTCAACACTTATCCGCGCTGCTTCAAAAATTGAACAGTCACGCCTAAACAGAGAAAGAAGGAATTCACCAATGGCAACTACATTCAAAAACAATACATTTACAGACGTCATGTTCGGTCGCAAATCAATCCGTGTCTATGACGAGAACGTGAAAATCTCACAAGAAGAAATGCTCGAGATGATTCAAGAAGCAACGACTGCCCCATCATCGGTCAACATGCAGCCATGGCGTTTCGTCGTCGTCGAGAGCCCAGAAGCGAAAGAGACGCTCAAACCGCTTATCCGTTTCAACACGCGTCAAAACGACACGTCTTCTGCGATGCTCCTCATCTTCGGAGACATGGAGTGCTACGAGTACGGCGAACAAATCTACGATCAAGCGGTCGCAGAAGGTAAAATGCCACAAGAAGTACGTGACCAACAGCTCGACGCGATCATCCCTTACTACAAAAATCTCTCGAAACAAGAGATGAACGACATCGTGAAGATCGATGCGAGTCTCGCAGCGATGCAATTCATGCTCACAGCTCGTGCACACGGCTATGACACGAACCCAATCGGCGGTTTCGAGAAAGACCAACTTGCAGAAGCGTTCGGTCTCGATAAAGATCGTTACGTACCAGTCATGATCTTATCTGTCGGAAAAGCGGCAGAAGAAGGTTACGAATCAGTTCGCCTTGATGCTCAAACGGTCACATCATTCAAATAATTCATTTAACAATCGGAGGAATCAACCGTGATTTTAGTCAACGCCACATTCGATATCCAAGTATTACAACGTGAGAACTTCTTGCGCGATATCCAAATCTTGATCGACTCATCAAAACAAGAAGCAGGGTGTGTCGGATATGACCTATACGAGTCAACATCTGTCGAGAACCGTTTCGTCATGATCGAGAACTGGGAAGACCAAGCCGCTCTCGAGCAGCACAACCAAAACCCAGTCCTCATCAACTTCGCACAAAACGTGGCGAACTACGTGTCAGCGAAACCGGTCGTGCAAGTAGCGGCGGTCAACTAATATGTCGACGCTCACCCTTGTGCTCGGAACGCTCGTCGCCATCGAATTCTTCTATATCTTCTATTTAGAGACGATTGCGACGGCATCCTCGTCGACGTCACGCGTCTTCCGTCTATCGAAAGACGAGCTGACGAGAGACTCGGTGTCGGTTTTGTTCAAAAATCAAGGCGTCTATAACGGATTGATTGGGGTCGGGCTCTTGTACGGACTATACCTTTCCCCAAACCCGGTCGAGATTGTCACCATGATCCTGACCTATATCATCCTCGTTGCCCTATATGGCAGTATCACGAGTGACAAGAAGATTATTCTGACACAAGGTGGGCTTGCCATCTTGACGTTGATCTCGATGGTGATCTTATGACAGAAAGCGTTCGACCTGAGAAAATGGTCGAACGCTTTTTGCTTGTATCCTCTATACTAAATAGTGAGGTGATGATGGTGAGATACACATGCCCATGCTGTGGCTATCAGACGTTAGAAGAGGAACCACCAGGCACATACGACATTTGTCGAATCTGTTTTTGGGAAGATGACGGGGTTCAATTCGATGATCCCGATTTTGAAGGCGGTGCGAATACGGTATCACTTCGACAGGCTCAACAAAATTACATTCAATTTGGTGCGAGTGAACGGCTCTTTTGTGATGATGTCAGAAAACCGAATAAACACGACAGAAAAGACCCAGACTGGAGACCCTTCTCTAGCAAGTTGACTTAATACAAGGTCACCCATATAAGAGGTGACATTGATCATTCATCTAACCACATCTCTTCATCGACGACAAAGAACGATTCATGGGAGCATACCGCAAGCACACATGTCTCTCCCGTATAAAACATCAAGTCTTCCGGAAGTTTCGGATGAATCCAACTGAATAATGAACGACCCCGTTCTTTTTAGAACTGTACCGTCCTGTAATTCATATGAAACGAATATAGATACGCTGTATCCACAGACAGTCGTGTTGTCTCCCACTCACTTACGATAGTTCGTTCAATCAAATCCCAAAGAATCTCTTCAGTCAGTACATATCCATATACGCTAGACGCTCCTCTTCAATCTCCATGCGTCGCCTGTCTTCCACGAACGCAAAGTGAGTGCAGTGCTCAAGCAAAACATCGATGAGCGCCTCATAGCGCTCTCCCTTTACATCTTGAGTGATCATCAGCATGCTTTCAAGCATCCTACGGTGAAGCAACAAATATACCCGTCTCTTCCGTAATCTCAAACGAATCTTGATTCCATCTCACTTCAATCGTCCCGACTCTTTCGGGTTCTTCGACACTTCGATATAATCGCCTGACCTCCATGTCAAAAGTGAAAAAGCCACTTGATTGTTTCATATACCCTTCTTGATTCACATATGTATTTGTCTGATCCCCAATCAGCGTAAATGCGTCACAGCTCTCATCTTCACATTGTACCGAATAGGTTTCCTCGAACCAGCTTATAAAGTCATCCATACCTGGGCTTATCGTATACATCGGTGTCACCCTGGCCCAAGCTACAATCAACACAACAAAACCGATGAACAACCATTTTTTCATACGCTCTCCCCTGCTCTCACTATCCAAAGTCTACCATATCCATTTCATCAAAATTAAAAAACCGCCCTGACGAAGTCAGAGCGGAGTCCAATTATAAGGCGAAAATCGCTGCAGATACACCGACGACACCAACGAGCGCCATCGCATATACCGGTACTCGTGGCATTTCGCCATTGTTGTCGAGCGCTTTCCCAAACATGTAGAAGACGATCGGATGCACGAGGAACGGCATCGAGAAGATGAGCGGGATGAGAAGTGACGCTTCCGTTCCGAACATTCCACCTTGAACCGCTGCGAACAAGCCGAAGTGCGAGATCGCTGACGATTGTGCCATCGTCGTGTAATCAAACGCAATTGTGCTGAACGCCAAGATAACGAGACCACCGAAGACGGCCATCATCTGCCATCCGAACGAGAACTGCATAAGGGCTTTGACTTCTTTGAAGTCTTCCCCGTTCGCCGCGCGTAAGTTTTTCAACGCGAGCGCAGTAAGTACGAGACCGACCAAAACGATGATGGCTGTCGGCCAAATCCAGAGCGCACCGTTGTCGGCACTGACCGCGAGGATTGAGAAGACGAAGATATGTCCGAAGAACGGGATGTTGATCATGATTGGCGCACGTTTCGCTGCTACTTGACCGAAGTCACCAGCCGTACACGCTCCTGTGAGACCACTGTGTGAAAGTGACCCTGCCATACCTGGTGCGAGATTACGGATGTGACCCGTGCGAGCGAACCACATGATGAGCGCGATCCCACCGAACATCCAGAACAACTGACCGAAGAAACCGTAGACGAGAATCGAGTTCATGCCTTCGATGGCGAACGCGTCACCGATTCGTGAACCCCCGACCATGAAGTTAGCAGCCAAGACGACCGGGATCCCTGCGAAGAGAAGCGCGCGGACAGTCGGTCCATACGTCCAGTTATGGAAGATGGCACCGAGTGCTGACGAAATCAACATCGCAAAGAAGATTTGCGGAAGTGCGATAATCGGCTGAACCGCTGTCGCAATCAAGAACGAGACGAACAAGATGACAAGCAAGAGGACAGTCTCGATGACACCTTTTTGCATGTATACTTTCTTGTCCTGAATCTGTGCTTTATGGTCGATGAGTAAGAACGACACCGCAAGACCGAGGAGTGCGAGGATTGGGTAGTAAAGCGCAATCCCTTCTGCCGTACCTGGCTCGATTGCCATACGGAAGAATCCTTCCAAACCGACGAGCAAGAAGAACGAACGAAGGATGAAGATGAACTGCGTACGTCCTGTCCCGAGGAACATCTCCTCTTTGGCAGGAATGACGATGTCCTCCATGTCGAGCTCTTGTTTACTCAAGATTTTACGAAGTTCTTGTCCACCGACGAAGAACGAAACGACTAACGCGATGATCGTCGTCCGTGACAAGAAGTCGACAAGCGGGAATTCAGGAAGACCCGGCGTCGCGATACCGATTTCGACCATACCGAATCCGAGACCGAGACCGAAGATGACGATGACGAGGATCGGCGAGAAGCGCGTCCCAGCCACGACCATACGAGATAAAATGACCATTGGAATGACGAAGGCCATAAGCAACCAGAATTGGTTGATCAGTTGCATTTGAGATAATTGCTGTACAAGTTCCATTGACTAACCCCTAACATAATTTTTAGCACACAATATCGAAGTGTACAGGAATGAACATTATGTGACAATAGGGTGTGATGTTTTGTAAACATTGAAAGCGGAACCAAGTGAAATTGGTCCCGCTTTCGTTAGTTATTGGACTGTCTGAGGCCCCAAATTCCTTTATTTCCTGTGGAATAAAAGAGGTCTTCTTTTCCGGTAAAACTCGCCGAATCACTAGAATGTGCACGAATCTGTTTATTGACGTGCCCTTTCCAATCTTTATATCGATCGAGCTCGAGTTGGTAGTATGATTTTTCGACATACGCATAAATGTCTTTTAAAGATGCCGTCCCACCATGGTATTGGAGGGCGAATTGGATTTTGCGTAGTAACAGGCGTTTCACATCTTTCATCTCCTTATATAATTAGCAATTATGTATACCTAATTTATCCATACCCTTTCTAAAAAAGTTACAGGTTTTTAGATGTATTTCCTTTATAATAGGAATATAGACCTGAATATCTCATGTTTGGAAGAAAGGAAATCGATATGAACCAAAAGATTTACAACACTGAAAGAGAGATTTTAGAGGAAGTTGCTTTACGGCATGACCTTTCCCCTAATCTTCTTCAAAACATTCTCACAACATCGAAAGCTAATTACTATGGGGAAGCAATGACTCCAACAAAAAGACAAAAAGAGTTAGAAGAAGAATTAAAGTATTTGATTAAAAAAGGTAATTCTCTAACTCAATCTATTGGTAATTCTAAAAAGTCAGGCTTAAAGTTTGTGCGGATCCAATTAAATAATTACAAAACTTATTTAAATACGCAAACAATCAATTTCGATACACATACAGATGAGAAAAACATCGTTTTAATTGGTGGGTTGAACGGTGCAGGCAAAACGACAATCTTAAAAGCCGTTCGGTACTTACTATTTGGTAGACGAGGAATGACGGATGCTGAATTCCAGCAACAGTTCACTAATACTATTAATAACTCTTTTTTTGAAAAGGGTGGAAGAGAAGCTAGTGCTTCACTGATTTTCGAACCAGGTGATGGTCATCATTATGAAATCAAAGTGGTTTGGCAATATGATAGCAAGAAGCGGGTTGTATCCGAGAATAAAACATTCAGCAAACGAACGATTGGTGCAGCACGTCCAAAACGAAATGAAGAGATCACTCCACACAATGTGGATGATTTTAATCGAACAATTGATAAATTGATTCCATTTGACGCCTCTCAATTTTTAATCTTTGATGGTGAAGAAATTCGACGTATTATTTCATCTCGAAATTCTACAGACTTTAAGGTAACCATCGAGCGTATGAATGGATTCTTACATTTTAATATTTTAAAAAACGACTTAGACAAAATTTATTCCCGCAAGCAAAACGAACTCGCAGTCGCTCAAAAGAGTACGGAGTTGTTAAAATTCAACAAAAAAATTACAGACCTTAAAGCACAACTTAGTGAATGGTCTGAAAAAAGAAGCAAGAGTGAAGAGCGAGTTTCTACTTATAATAAAAAACTTGATTATTATAAAAAACTTCGGAACGACAAGTTAACGCAAAACAGTGAATCACGTGAGGAATTTGCTGCTTCAATGAGTGCATTGCAGGTTCAATATAAACAAACAATGGACCAAATCTCGAAACTGTTTGCTGAGCAGGCAATTCCATCTTTTGCATCCAAAAAAATCAGACTCTTAAACGAACGCTTAACAGCTGAACAACAAATCATTTCAGACCAACAAAAAATTGAACAAGTATTGGCGCCTTACCACCAATTCATGTCTAAACTTTTATCTGAACCAATCGATCCACCGTTGACCGAAGAACAGCTTCGTCAAGTTGAGGAGATTGGGAAAGGGATTTGGTTATCAAAAGAAACAACCCGTACTCCAATCAAGCAAGAAGACCAAAACATTTGGCACGACCTTTCTCCGAACGACCGCAGATACTTAATGAATATCAACGCGGGGACAATCAAACAACAGATTGTTGAGTTAATCAAAAAGTCGAACAATATTAAATATTCGATTGATCAGTTACAGCAAAAAATCGAACTTGCACCCTCTGCTGTCAGTGTTGATGAGGAAGATAAAAACATCCAAGAGACGACAGAAATGCTTGGAAAAGCGAAAAATCTTTATATGAAGCTAAAGAAAAAAGAACAAGAGTGCATTCAAGAAATCCGTTCGATTGAAGCAAAATTAAAAGGTACTAAGTCTACTGCATCAAATGCCATTGATTTAGCAGACGATGTAAAAATTATCGGTGAAATTAAAATTGCAATTGAAGAGTACGCAACGAAAGTACTGCATTGGAAAATCGATGTGATAAGCCGTGAGTTTAATGAAATGCTCAATACCCTTATGCGGAAACAGGACGAATTCGGTAGAGCATTCATTGACCGAGATATGATGATGATTCGAATCGAAAATGAACGAGGTGCAGAAATCGCTATAGAAGAACGATCAGCTGGTGAAATGCAAATCATCTCTTCGGCATTTATTTGGGCAATGATTAAAGCTGCTGACTTAGACCTACCTATGATTATTGATACACCTCTCGGGCGTCTCGATAGTTATCACCGAAGAAATTTAGTTGAACATTTCTACAAACATATTAGTAATCAGGTTGTTATTCTTTCCACGGATACCGAAATCACACCTGAATATGTGAATCTAATGAAAGAATATACTTCAAAACAGATTATGTTGGACTATAACCAAAACGATAAATATACACTCATTCGTGAGGGTTACTTCGAAATTGTGAGAGGATAAAAATTATGGACTCAAAAGGAATAAAACTATCTAAAATTACAAAAGACAGAATCGATGAAATTATTCAACACTTGGATCACTATGCCCCAAAAGACGCTAGACCATTTGTCGTAAAAATATGTTTAATGCACGGGATTGAAAATTTTAATAATCAATCGTCATTACCCGAGGAACTTAAATCTGGTACATGGGATATGGGTGCGATTATCAATGGAAATGACTATCTCCTGGGTAAGCATTTAATCATCAATGACATGCAAAAGGAAATTACAGAGGAAAAAGACATTCGTGATGCAATGCGAAAATATATCGAACTAGGTACGATGAGCATTTATTCACTTATAGAATCAAGTAGCGATTTATTTGAGGAGGATTTTTTGATCAAACTATTAACAGCTTAATCTCAGCGGATTCCCGCTGAGATTTTTTATCGAAATTTCTATATTGTAAAGTCTGTTCGCTATTTTTATACGAACACATATGTTAGACTTTCATTATAAAAACAACAAGTTACGTACGTAATATCATATGTAATATATAGAAGGAGGATATTGTATGGATCCTAATTTCAGCTATAACTTCCCCGCATTACGAGGAAAACAGGCAGAAAAAGAATATTTCGTCGTTATGTGCCCGTTAAAACTGATTCCAAAAATCTTCTTATTCGATGAAGAGGAAGTCCCACCACAATATCGCTCACAGCGAATTTTGAATAAATCTCGAGTCCCAGATATCACAAATTACATTGTAGATCAGTCTAAGGACTATGTATTTTCATCACTTACAGCTTCCATTGATGGTGAAATTCAGTTCACTCCTTTTTCGGATGAGCCGAATTTTAAAGACTTAGGCAAGCTCTCGATCACATTAGATTCTCGTTTTTTAATAAATGATGGTCAACACCGGAGAGCAGCGATTGAAGAGGCTTTAAAAATTATGCCTGAATTAGGTAATGAAACAATTTCTGTTGTATTCTTTCATGATGAAGGTCTAGAACGGTCTCAACAAATCTTTTCAGATTTGAATCGACATGCCGTTAACACAACGTCATCTATCGGTATTTTATATGACCATCGCGATCAGTTATCGCTCCTAACTAAAGAAATCGTTGAAGAGATTCCGCTGTTAAAACGGTATACAGAAATGGAGAAAACGTCCCTCTCCAAGAATTCACCAAAACTTTTAGCGCTAAATCATATTTATAATGCAAATAAACGACTAATTAATAAGAAAAAAGGTGCTCTTTTAACTGAAGAAGACGCATTGAACATCAAAACGTTTTGGCTAACTCTATGCAATAGTATTCATGAATGGGAACAAGTATTTAATAAAGAAATCTCCCCTCGTGATTTACGTATGATTTCAATTGCGGGTCAAGGTTTATTTATCGAAGCAGCGGCTGAAGTTGCGCGCTCTTTAATTGAACAAAAACCTGATACATGGACAGCCTACCTTACAAAATTTAAAGATATTGATTGGAGCCGTTCAAACGAAAAAGATTGGAAAGGTCGTGCCTTTAACGAAAACGGCAGAATTTTAAAGAACAACTACACTATTCGATTGACTGCCATACGAATCAAATCGCTAATCGGCATCAAGCTCACGAAAGAAGAGAAAGATTTCGATCAACAAAAATCAAGCATGAACGTATTATGACTGTTTTGGCACGAGAGGATGACAATTTATGACACAAGGTATTATTAGTAACTTATTTACTCAGCATGAAGGAGATACTGTTTCTAGACGCTCCATCGATTTGATCAAACGTGTGTATTTAAATGACACACGTCCATGGGTGGTCGGATTTAGTGGCGGAAAAGATTCTACACTAACGACTCAACTCATTTTCGAAGCGTTGCTAGAGCTTTCACCAGAACAGTTGCATAAGAAGGTGTTTATCATTTCTTCTGACACTTTGGTAGAAAACCCACTCGTTGTTTCCATGATTAACGGCTCTTTACACCGCATGCAAGAAGCCGCTTTAAAATATAATCTCCCAATCGAAACACAAAAAGTTAAACCACTTACAGAAAAAACTTTTTGGACGAATATTATCGGACGTGGCTACCCTACTCCGAACCAAACGTTTAGATGGTGTACAGATCGTCTTAAAATCGACCCTGCTAACCGCTTCATTAAAGATAAAGTGTCAAAATACGGCGAAATTATTATGGTACTTGGTGTCCGTTCATCTGAGAGCACGAGCCGAGGCCAATCCATAAAAGACCATGAGATTTCAGGTAGCGAATTGATGCGACACACATCATTAGCGAATGCTTATGTATTTGCTCCAATTAAAGAATTTGTTCTAGATGATGTATGGAGCTACCTTCTTCAAAACCCAGCTCCTTGGGGGGAAGACCATCATAAGCTACAGAAAATGTACATGGATTCAAGTAGCGAATGTCCATTAGTCGTTGACCAAAACATTAAAGAAAGTGCTGGTTCTTGTGGGAATAGCCGTTTCGGTTGCTGGACGTGTACGGTTGTCAATCAAGATAAATCGCTTACTGGCTTTATTCAAACTGGTGAACATGACTGGTTAAAACCATTATTGAAGTTCCGCAATAAAATGGTTCTCATTCGTGACGACCGTTCTAAACGAATGCATAAACGAATGAATGGTGCCTTCTATTTATTAGAAGTTCAACATGAAATCAAAGAAGATGGAATCTATATTGTTCAAAAGAAAAAAGGCGGTCGTGCTGCCACTTCTCATAAAGTAGTTGACCGAATTGAAGATTTGACTGATGAGTCTGTTCTTGCCGTTCCTAAAGCACAATTAAGTCAATTTATCGCAAAACACAATATTGACTTGAGCAAACCTGAAGAGTTCAATATTCAGTTTGTCGTTACTGAAACAAACGAGGATGGGCAATCTGTATACTCACACCTTGGTCTTGGTCCTTTCACGCTAGCTACTAGAACTGAACTAATGCGCGACTTATTGATTTTACAACGTGATTTAAAAGTTCCAAATTCAGTCGAGTACAAATTAATTCAGGATGATGAGTTACGAGCAATTCGTCGCTTATGGCTCCGTGAAGGTGATTGGAACGATACGTTACCAGAACTTTATCGCGAAGTATTCGGCGTCGATCTGGATTGGGAACATGATGATCGTCAGATTCTAACAAGTGACCAAGCGAATGATTTAGAACTTCTTTCTCAAAAGTATGGTCTTGATTTCAATATGGTTCAAAAACTATTTACAACAGCAAATGATTTTCTAGGTGTAAAGGTTAAACGAGGATTTAATAAAGATGTCGCTGCGCTATTGAGCCAAGACTATTTAAGCCTTTACAAAGAGCAAGGAGTTTTAGAGAGAGATGAAGATTGAATCGATTGTCTTAAAGAATATTGGAGCATATAAAAATCAAACATTTGATTTCAAGAATGAAAACTCTAATAAAAACGTTATTTTAATCGGCGGGAAAAATGGAGCGGGTAAAACAACCTTTTTAAACGCACTTCGCACTGGATTATATGGTAGTCAGGCGTTTGGGATTAAAGCACCTACTCCATCCTACTTCAAAGAAATTGAGAAGTTAATCAATAGCGAAGTAAGAGATCAACGAGAAAGATATAGTACCACTAAACAAATTTCAAAAATCCAAATTACGTTTACAACAACAACGAATCAAACTACATCACGCTATTTATTTGAACGATCATGGGGAATCGACGCTAAGAATATTAAAGAATACTTTAACATCTATCGTGATGCAAATACCTTTGCACTAGCAGAGAAGGATAAGAGTCAAGTCTATTCATTATTCTTAGAACGTACTCCCCTTTATTTGTTTAATGTCTCATTATTTGATGGAGAGACAATTAATCAAATTATTAATGAAGGGAAACTGTCTGAGTACCTAGATGATTTGATGAAAAGTGCATTTAAATTAGAGATTCCAGATTTATTAACGGAAACAATCGAATCACTTGTACGAGACGAAGCCAAGACTAAGCTATCTAAAGATAAATCAAAACGTTTAGATGAGCTTAAAAAACAGCTAAGTGAATCCGAACAAAAATTGCAAAACGTTCAAGTCGATAAATCTCAGCTTCTTCAGAAGATCGAAGTTAGTGAAGCCGAAATCACTGCCTTCTCTGAATCGTTACGCGCACACGACGTGATTAGTAAAGAAGAAGAAGCAAAATTGAAAGAGGAAATAAGAAACCTAGAACAAGAACGACAGAAATTAAAGCAATCTACGTCAGACTTTTTCAATGAGTACTACGCCTTTTCTATCAATCATCACTTGCTTGAAAAAGCTGCAGAACAAGTAGAATCAGAACTATTGATAAGAAGTGTAGAAGATTTAGAAAAAGTCTTCACCGATGAGTTCTATAAGAATGTTTCACGTAATTTAGGAGGATCTGTAGGACATGATTCACTGAAGAATGAATTCAATGCGGCTTTAAAAACGGCTGTTCCGAAAACTGAAATTATTCATGACGCTTCGTTCGGTTCGAAGGCAAAAGTTGAAAATATGATTTCTTCAGTAAACGCTCAATCTTCCTCATCTCTCTTGGCAAACATTAATCGCGATGACGAAATCATAGAGGAACTGAAGATATTACGAAGAAAACTAGTGATTCGAGAAGAAAATCATGCGGATTTTGAAAAACAATTTGAGGAATTGAATCAACTCAAAGTTAGTCATCTTCATTTGAACGAGCAGTTAGAACGTATTGTTAAACTTGAAGAAGAGCTCCAAAATCAGTACTCGATGTTAGTGGAAGAAAACGCCTCACTTCAACAAGAAATCGAGAAAATCACTTCAAAATCGAGCTTATTATCGCAAAATGCGACTTCAACATTAGCTTTACTAGAAGACTTCAAACTTCAACAGCGATATAAAGTCATTCGGAGTGTTGAAGAAAATGCGTTACGCATGTTAAAAACATTGATGCGTAAAGAAGATTACGTAGATAAGCTATCGATTCTACCCGAAGACTTCTCGTTAACTTTGTCATCTAAAGACCAGTCTCAAATTTCTGTAGCTACGCTATCTTCTGGTGAGAAACAGATTCTACTTCTTTCATTAATCTGGGCAATTTTCAAAGTTTCCGAAAATCAAATGCCATTTATCTTCGATACATTGTTAGGCCGATTAGATCGAGATCACCGTTATAACATTTTACGTAACTTACTTCCTAACTTTGGTGAACAAGTGTTAGTGCTATCTACAGACTCAGAAATTAGCAAAGATTACTACGACGTACTCAAACCATCGATTTCTAAAGAGTATAGTCTTCAGTTTGATAATGAACATTTAGAAACACGAGTCATTCCATCGTATTTTGAATTTGAAAACGCGCAGGTGAAAAACTCATGAACTACCGTCTTAAATTAACTGAACAAACGCATCTCTATTTTAAAGAGATTGCAAACTCAACTCATATCACACCGAACATCCTAGCTCGTTTCGCCGTTGGAATATCATTAAAAAACGAAAAAACTCCACCTAGCGTTAAAGGTCAGCCCATTTCTAATTTTGAAATAAATCGTGCCACTTTAACGGGAGAACACGACGAGATGTTTAAAATGATGATTCTTCAACATGCTAAACAGCACATAGAGGAAGAACGGTATTTTCCTGATTACTTTAATTCACATATTACTAGAGGTGCCGAAGAGCTTTATCAAATGTTCCAATTTTCTAGAAGTACCAATCAATTCTTAAGAGAGTTATTGGCTCTCCAGGAGGGATAACATGCTTTATCTAGACAACAGCTCAACGACACCTGTCTATCCAGAAGTACTTGAAGAGATGCTCCCCTATTTTCTTGAAGAGTTCGGGAATCCTTCGAGCAAGTATTATTCACTGGCAGAAAACTCTAAGAACGCTGTTGAACATGCTCGAGAACAGTTAGGTAAATTTCTTAACTGTTCTTCTACCGAGCTGTATTTTACTTCGGGAGCGACCGAAAGTAACAACTGGATTTTAAAGAGTGTTAGTTCAACTTTACCGGACCATCAAGTGATTACCACGGTAGCCGAACATTCATCTAATTTAGAAATCGCAAAGTATTTAAATGAGCAACTGAATATTCACGTTGAATACTTGTCAGTCGATCAATTTGGTAGAATCAATTTTTCTGAATTAGAGTCTTTACTAAAAAAACGCCCTACTTCACTCGTTTCAATCATTTGGGGAAATAACGAGTTAGGGTCGTTAAATGACATTCAGAGAGCTTCTGAACTAGTTGCTCAATATGGTGCGCTCTTTCACACCGATGCCACACATGTCGTCGGAAAGATGAGAATCGACCTGTCAGAACTGACGAACGTTCATTTCTTATCAGCTTCTGCGCATAAGTTCAACGGTCCAAAAGGTATCGGCATCGCTTATGTACAAAAAGATGAGGACGGGATTCCAAGAAAATTGACACCACTTATTCATGGTGGTGGCCAAGAGCAAGGCATTCGAGGCGGGACTCTTGCTGTTCCTCTTATTGTGGGAATGGGAAAGGCAGCTGAAATGCATCAAGCATCCTTGACCAAGAACATCAAAAAGTTAGAGAAACTTGAAGAGTATTTAGTTCAACTTTTAACTCAAAAATTTGGTTCGAACATACGATTTAATAGTGACCATAGAAACAAAATTCCTGGCATTGTGAATATTCAATTCGTTGGTATTAACAATGAAGTTCTCGTAAAACAACTGGCTCCTGTCATGGCGGTCTCAACTGGATCTGCTTGTAGCTCCAGTAAACCAAGTCATGTCCTCCAAGCGATCGGATTAACATTAGATGAAGTTCGATCATCCATTCGATTCTCACTATCGTCAAACATTGAACTAAAAGACTTAGAGATTTTCAAAGAACTGTAAGTAAACGACCGGCTTAAATTAAATTTAAGCCGGTCGTTTACGTTTAAATATTATTAATTTTGAAGGTTTCAAGCATTTCTTCTCTTGGAATATCCTTTTTGCCATCTATAATAGATTGTCGGATTTCTTCAATCGAATACGATCCACCACTTATACCATACTGCTCTGGTAAATTAAGCAACAGAATATCGTCTTCAACGCGTTCAATAAACGAAGTTGTTTCTTCTGTTCTAAATGAAACGACAACACCTTTATTAAAGTACTCGGTTAATTCATTCGAAATTTCATAATCGCCCTTCATCAGTCTTTCGATAACGGAAAGTCTTTCCTGTTCAAAGTCATAATTTTGTTCTCTCTCGATCCACAATTTTCCTTCAAATAGTTTTTTAGCATTTGCTAAGAAAAGATGTGCAAAGAACATACGATAGTACTGTTGAGAGAATGTAGTTTCTGCCTCCCCCACACCTAATTCTAAATCAAAGAGAGCTTTCGTTCGAACAACTTGGTTTCTAGCTTTATCTATGACATTACTCAAGTTTCTACCGATTTTTACTTCAATTGGATAGAAGTGCATTTTTAACTTACCGTCCGTTTCCTGCATCCCAATCAACAGTAAATCATCTGAGTAACTACCTGACTTACCTAACGCTTTCACAGTGAAAGGTGAATTCGCGTGGTTTAACCCAATTGCTTTCGCCACTCGTAAAATTTCCTCAAGAGAGATTGGAACCCAAGTAATATCATCGGTTGAAAACATCGCCAATGAATATTTAACGGCTGCCAATAAGCTGAATTTTTCACGACTCTTATGCACGTTACGAGCTGTTTCATTACTTAAACCTTGTTGAATCATTGAGAGTAGCCATTCTCCGTTGATTACATTGAACGTTTGAATGATTTCTTTAATACTCTCATCTGTATTCAAATCCGGTTTTTCATGATTCAAATAATCTTTAATCACTGCCTGATATTGTGCTGTTTTCTTCGTAACTGTAATAGCATCATATCGGTAAGAGGAAGATTGATCATTATAATGAATGATAATCAATTCATTATCCGGGTTTCCTTGCTTAGAAGAAAAATAGCCTAAGTCGACAGTAGGTTCGATTAATGTAACCCAGTGTGAACTTTCATAAATATTTTGTAACTTATAACTATCGCGTGCATCTGTAATACTAGCTAGTGCTGTTACGCCATGTGCAAATGAGCTACTCCCGTTATCTTTCATGTGTACGTTCAATTCATTAAATGATTTGGCACATCGTAATAACAAGTCTTCTTCCTCAATTGCATAACCTCGAAGACCAAACCCCATACTAAACTGACCATCTTTGACTGTCGGTGCAAGTGTCGAATACAAACCATTCATGGCATTACCACTCTTGATATACTCCATTTTGTCTGTGATGACTTGTTCTTCACCACTCATCTTATAGAAACTAATATGAGCATATTCAAAATCATTAGAAGATTTATTTTGAATGTGGTAGTGATTAATCAGCGACTGAATTTTCTCCGCTACTTCTTGCGGGGAGAGAATGAAGTTTTTCGGAATGAGTGTGTACAGATATTCGAACTGCTCCCAGTCATCTTCCATGAAATCTTTTGCAGCAAATTGATCGAAAGCACTTCGATATCGACCTGAATCGGAATAAAGTTTCACTTCTACGGGGATTACTATATCTCGATTTTTCTCATAACTATTCTTTAATTGACGGAACACCCATTCAACTATACCTTTCAGTACCATCTCATCATTACGAATTTCAATTACATTTAAATAAAGTGGTGCTCTAGCGATTTGATTTGTCTGATTAAAGAGTGACGTAAAATGATCGACAAACTGATTTAACTTTTCTTTGACTACTTCAGATAAAAAGCGGTCCGCTTCAGCCACGACAACCTCTTCTTTTACTCGATACACCATCCACTCTGGCAAATCTGATTGGGATTCTGCCTTGTAAGCTTTACCTTCAAACCATAGATATGGGGCTAATGCATCGGCTCGTAGACGTTTCAGTACACTTTCCGAGATCTCCTCTTCTCCAAGTTGCGTATTAAGCTCTAATTGAAATGCAACATTAATCGGATGGAATGGAGTAAAGTAAACAATTTGCTCTTTTTGATTATATAAGACACCTAATTTTAAGATTGAATGCCCCACTTCAAACAATCGATCTGCTTCTTGAATCGATTCAATCGCTTTTACATACGCTTGAACATAATTTAAAGCAACTCGTTTGTATTCATCATCCCAGTAAGCCAACATGGGTACAGTTTTTTTAATTTTGAAGTGGTTTAAGAACAGATTATACGCTTCTCTTAATTCATAATATGCTTTAAACTCCAATTCAATAGGACTGAGGACGCCTGCCGAAAGAACAGCAGTTTGCATACTTTGATTGACCCATTCCATTTCGTAGTCCAAGAAGTCTTTATACTCGTTTTGGGGATAGTAAATTTGATTCTTCAAAATCAATTTCTCATCCGCACTCAGTACAATTGATGCTCGCTTCTCACGTTTTTCTTTATACAACCGTATATTCGGAATCGGATGCGGTTTTGATGCATCGACACTTAATTTAATATTAATCGGTTGCGACTCTCCAACAACTAGCTGCATAAACTGATCGTCTTCAAACAAATCCTGATCAAAGTGATACGTAATATTAGGCTCCTCGGATACTTTAACGAGAGCTTGATCTTGGTAAATGGGTTCTTGTGAGCCGTCACCTAAGCGTAATTCACCTTCTTTATTGCCTAGTGTCAAATACTCGGTACCGTTCCCAGTTAAACGCTTCACTTCATAAGTTCCCGCATAATCCTTAAGAACTTCATTAGAGAATGGGAAAATCATAATATTTAGTTCTGAATATAATGTACTTTCATTTTTTACTTTGTACTTTACAGTACATTGCGCAGTATTTTGAACTTGATTTGAAGTTAGTGTCAAATAAAGATTGTTTGTCTTCACATTTGAATTTACTTCAAGTAAAGGATTACAATACTCAATTTTGACTTGCGACTGTTCTAAGCTTTTCCGAACACCTTTACCCTCAATAAGATATTTAAACTTTAGATTAATTTCTCTTTCATGAGAAGGATTAAAAATTGCAATGTAACGTATGCGTTTTCCTGTCTTTGTCATTTTATGTGGCCGATCCCAAACCACTACCGAGGAATGCTCATTAACTTTTGTAACTTCATCAAGCTCAAATACTTTTTTATTCTTTTCTGCTTTGAGTTTAATTACTTCTTGCAATGTTAATTCATTCCAATGATCATGTTTAAGTTTATTGACACCTTGCTCGTTAAACTTTTTCGGCAATTGCGCCTCAGTCGTTTCATTAAAATGACTCTCTTGTACAAATTCATATAAATCTCGGTTCTCACGAAGTCGTTCACGAATCTCTTTTTTGGATGACGTTTGGATAAACGAATCAAGCTCCTGGTCGTGGAAGAACCTTAACTTTAGAAAATCTTTCTTTGAAAGTTCTGTTTTTTGCATGAGAGAAAGAATTTCTTCAAAATCAAAGAATGATACTCCTTTAAATGAGTTGAACTCTTCTTCGATTTCCTTCAAGTGAAAATTAATCACTTCAACCAATGCGCCTTTATTGTCCGACATCTGCTTCAATTCATGCTTAAGTTCTTCTAAAATCTTTTGAGGATTTAACGGCATCCCTTCTTTTTGAAGATTTGCTCCACCACCATCAATACTATCAAGTTGCCCGTGATAAATAACAAGCAATGAGCGATTTAAACCTTCAGCTTCTTGTTCACTAACTAAATTTCGAAGTTTAACGAAGAAGTCAGGTTGAATTCCTTCGCTTTGAGTAGCAATGATTAACTCACTTGTCCCGTAGTCAATCGTAAACGTTTCATATTCAGTAACTCCGTTTAATTTATATTCAAAAGCTTTAACCTGATCTTTTGCTTCCTTCTCGAGATATTCCTTTAAATATTGAACATGGCCCTCTTCTTCGAGTTGCAAATAATACTTATCTCCAGGCTTAGGCGTATTTACTAAAAAATGGCCATTTATTTTTTTCGTTACATACTCATAAAATTGGTTTGACATACTGCGCCTCCCCACTATCGCTCTTCTTATCGATAACATTAATTTTTTCTAGTAGTTGTAAAAGGGCAGTTGATGATTCGTTATCAAAGTTGATGCCTCTTTTACTTAATCTTTCTAATAGTTCTACAAATGTAATTCGGTCATTTTTACAACTCACAGCGCACATCAGAATTAACATCTCCTGGTTCAGAGACAATACATATCCAAGACGCCCACGACGCTTTGTAAAGTGCGATTTAGCAATATTTTTTGCATGATCTCCATAACGAGACTGCGCTTCTTTCGGAGTCGTCAGTTTCATCGCATTGAATAGTTGTTTAGCTGCTTCGTTGAAAGTTTGACTATCATTCACATTGCTCTCTAAACCTGCATAAGTAAGAATTCGTTCAGTTTGCAAATCAATATCTTTCAAAAATTGAACCTGATCTATATCACTAAGCATAGTGAAATGTTGAAAAATTTCATCATATGTCATGATTTTTGATTTCTCATTCTCTAATGATTGGTTAACAGAGTTACAACTCAACTGAGCCATCGTCAACTCATGAACAAATAAATTTTCACTCGCACTCGTCAACAGTCCCATCCCCGAGTTCATCGTTTTTCTTCTTGAAGTAACAGTCGTCTCGTTATGAATTGTGTAGTACATTTTCGATGGATGGTTCCAGTTAGACGTCTCAAAGTTATTAATTTTCACTGTTGTTTGAGAAACAATATAGTGTAGGTAATACTTAAATAAATTATTAATTTCTTTCAAAAAGTATTGAGGATGCTCAGCTAAATAGACAAAATCTTCTCCTAATAGTTTTATTGGTAATGAAGAATAAAGAGCATGCTCGGCTTTATATTCTTTGTTCGTTAGACTCGGTAATAAATTTACAATCATCTTGTCTAACAGAGTTTCATTTTGGCCTGCTTTAAAAACCTGTTTAATCTTTTCGATTTCTCCTTCGTCTAACGCATTTTGCGTCAAATCCGCTAGAAAAGTACCCAACTTCTTTTTCGTTGCAGGATTGCCTTGGATGTACATGAACATACTTGGATGAGTAACGTTCAAGCCTCCATCCCGTTGTAACAGTAATTCACTAAAGAAAGTATGAATTTCATCTTCATGCTCAGGTTGATTCTCGACTCGCTCTAGTACACCTTCTAACAGATAATCCGTATTGAAAGACTTAGCTGACAGTTCTACATTCAGAAGTCTTCTAGAATAAGCACCGATTTCCTTTTCCCAATCGGAAAGAGCGTTTTTAATTGAATCGCTCTTTCCTGTTGTGAAAGGGAGTATTTGATAAAAATTCGAAGTTTGTCGCTTCGTTATTTTTTTCCGACTTTTGTCTAAGACAATAACTTGTTTTTCATCGAAAATTTTCTCTGGTAGTAATCTCATTATTTACACCCGCTTTCACAACTTACAATTTACTAAATACGATTTTTTCTTCATTACTAAATGGATCTGCTTCTTGTTTTAAAACGAAGGTTTCTCCAGTTTGGACAACATAAATCAACACTTCTTCGTTATTTGTATTATGTGTACGAATCGCATTTGCGAATTCACTGAATCGAATGGCATCGTCGAAATCAATCTTAGAAGGTTGATATCCTTTATCTATTTTTGAAATTAAACTGAACATCTTATAATCGATTTCTAGCTTAATTCTTTGTTTGCGCTCACCCACTACAAATTGAATAAATAAAGAGTTTCTAAATTGAACCACTTGCTCTTCATTTTTTATCGCCATACTGATTGGATCCAATGTAAAACTAACTGGCTTTGCTATACGATAACGCTTTGAAAATTTTGCATTCGAATCAAACAAATAATTTTTTTGATCTTTTTTAAATCCAAACCATAACATAAGTGCATTCTCAAATTTCTCGTAGAGAGTTTTAAGTTCATATTTTTGACCAGTGTAATAAGCAAATAGATATTTTGAGAATGATTCAATAGTTGTCTGTGTAATATTCATTTCTCTCGGGTTAGACAAATAGAGCAGTCTTAGTAATGATTGTGTGTACTCTTTAACCAATTCACGATCTAATAAATCAAGTTCATATGTTTGACGAGTCAATTCGTCAAATCTAGAGATAAATCCACTCACATCTGACTCTAAATTGATTTGAAGAATGATTTCATCTATCTCTTTGGAACGAGAAGCAACCGGATCTTCATTTCTTAGCATGATTGATATAGGTGAGTCATTCTGAGCTGTAAATATTTTTTGATGAAGGCCATGTATAAGTAACGTCTCAAGTACAATTTTTTGTTTACTAATATTTGTCCAATTTCCTGGAATCATAATTTCGTATATTAAGTTAAAAAATTGGCGCATAGATAAAACTGCTTTTTCTTTTAAAAGAGAACTTGCGATGATGTTTACGAAGTTGCGTTTCACTTGTTGATTACCCATAAGTAAAAAATTGCGATGGATAATCGAATCGATACCTCTCTTTACATCTTCTTGATAGGCCAAATAAAATGGGTTTTCTTCATTTTGATCGAACATTTTTGATAGAATACCCATTAAGAAATTCGATTCTACGCCGCCTTTAGTAAGTTCATACATTGGATAATCTGAGAAACTGACCATGGAAAAATGATCATGTTGCGTTGCTTGGGAGATCTCATTCTCAAAAATACCTGATTGCTCAATATATGAAATCAATGAATTGAACGTGTAATGATTATCGAATGAACTCACGAAGTCATATATAAATTTATGTAATACCCCTAAGTTGATCGCCAGTACAAACTCTTCCGAACCTTCATTCAGGTGCTGATCGGAAAATGGAATTAATTTTTCAAGTAAAGTCTCCATTGCAGTCTTACGAGGAGAAAGACTTTCTGTCGCATCATTCCAAATTTTATTTTTATATCGATTCATCAGTTCAGGTTCTGCCGATTGAAGATGTGAAAGAATATGCGATTTTCCATCCCCTACACTACCAATTAATAGTGTTAATCGTTTTTGGGCAGGTTGCTGAAGCATCTGAATTAATTTCTTTTCGATCGGGCGTTCTACGTGTAAATACTGCTTTAATGAACTCAATGGGAGTTCTGCACTTTCAACCGCCTCTTTTGAAGATTCATTTAATCTTGACATCAGGTTATACAAATAGCTTTCGCCATCTGTTTCAATTGGAGGTAAGAAATCAAATAGCTTATTTGTTTCTTTTTTCTCTCCCACGATTGTTTTTTCAGTAGGATCTTCTTTTGTTGGTGCAGAACTGAGTGCTTTTAATTTTTCTTCTAGTTGCGCTTCCAAAATTTTTAAGATATCATCATGCCCTCGATCACTTTTCTTTTCAGCTGGATGAGTCGGTGGAGCGTATCTAGGTATAGATGGTGGGTTTTCATAACTAAGGACATAAGACTCAACAATGTTATATAAACTCGACCAGATTTTCGGTAGAATTTCATGCGCCTCTTTAGTGAACAATTCATGTGCAGCACTGTTTCCGTTTCTTCGAACGTAATGAAGATCCGAAGCCAATTCGCGGTCGATGATTTCTTCAGACTGTAACAAACGAATGTTATCATTTAAGTTGTATGTATTTTGCAAACCACTTACTTCTAGCCATTCATTCACGATTGCTTCAATCATTTTTCTGGCATTTAGAAGAGCAAAGTCTGTTTCTTTAGAATAATATTTATCTTCTACAATCTGGGCCAACTCTTCCGCTTTTGGATTAATTTGTTTTAGAAATGAGAAAAAGTATTCCATGTTATTCATTCCTTTCAATCACCTTGATAACTTTTTTATTAACTATATTCTTTATTATATCTATAATAAGGGTATATGGTAGGTTTTACCTACTCCTATATATGATAAAGGAGCTATTATATGGATTCAAGAATTCTATTCCCTTCTTTACCAAAATGGTTCACTCCACGAGACTATCAATTGGAAGCTATACAAAAGTGGTCTGAAAACGACTACCGCGGTTTACTAGAGATGGCTACGGGTACTGGAAAAACATTAACCGCTCTCACAGCCATAACAAAACGGTATGAAGAAACGAATCGGTTAGCAATCATCATTTTATGTCCTTATCAACATTTAGTAGATCAATGGGCGAAGGATGCTGAATCCTTTGGGATGAATCCAGTTCTATGCTATGGTTCAAAATCTCAATGGACATCAATTCTATCCGGAAAAATCACTCAATATAATTTTAAAATACAAAATTTTATGTGTGTAATCACTACGAATAGCACATTTAAAAATGCTAATTTCCAAGCTCAACTTACTCGAATTACGGATGGCGGAATGATTGTTGCCGATGAGGCGCATAATTTGGGTACAAAGCAGTCGCTTCAATCGCTTCCTACAGCTTTTAAAAATCGATTAGCACTTAGTGCAACTCCAATACGGCACCATGATGGTAGCGGAACCGAACAGTTATTAAATTATTTTGGTGGGTCAATATATAAGTTTACTTTGGAAGAAGCAATTAAAAAAGGGTTTTTAACAAAGTATTATTACTACCCACACCTAGTCTCCCTCACAGAAGATGAACTGGAAATTTATCATGAGCTTACGAATAAGATATCAAAATTAGTTAATCTATCTGACCAACAATCAATTGAATCGACCGGAAGTACTACTGGGCTACTTGAAATGTTGTTAATTAAGCGCGCTCGATTAATTAATTCAGCTCAGCAAAAAGATATTTTGTTAAAGAAACAACTGGGTATGCAAGAAACTCTTGACCACACTATAGTATATTGCGGAGACCATTCTATAGAGAACCAACGCCATGTAGATCATATTGCACAATTTTTAAGCGAAGATTTAAACATATCAGCGAAAACTTTTACCTCAACTGAATCGAAAGAACTTCGACAGATTCTGTTAAAGGAATTTTCAGAGAATGCGATTCAAGCGCTTGTTGCTATCCGATGTCTAGATGAAGGAGTAGATGTTCCTTCTGCAGAGACTGCTTATATTTTGGCTAGCACAACCAATCCAAAAGAGTTCATTCAACGTCGTGGACGAATTTTACGTAAACATCCTGGAAAAGAATATGCGTATATTCATGATTACATTGTCATTCCACGTCCTTTGACAGAAATTGATTTACTAACAGACAAAGAATTTAATATTGAACGCCGGTTATTGATGAATGAGTTAAAAAGGGTAAATGAGTTCGCATCAATATCTGAAAATCATTACCAAGCACTACAAGTTTTAAATCCTATAAAAGAAGCATTTAATCTAGTCGATTTATAACCAATTGAGAGGTGAACATGATGAGTCAAAACCATTCAAGCAGCGAAAATGATGTATATGCACTGTTAAGCGAGTTATCCGAAACAGAACAACAAATTCTACAAAATATCATTCGCTTAGAAAAAGACTATTTAGATAAAGAGGGTTCATTCACTGCTGCGCAATTACCTGATGAATTTTCTAAATTAATCAAAAAGGAGTTTATCTGACATGATTCTCAAGCAAGTAATCATTGAAAACTTCCGTCAATATTATGGGCAGAATACGATTGAATTTGCACACGGATCAAGTAAAAATGTTACTGTCATCCACGGTGAAAACGGAAGCGGTAAAACAGCATTACTTACAGCTTTGATTTGGGGATTTTATGGACGAGAACTTAAATTACCGAATCCTGAGTCTATTTTTAATAATAAAGCTGTTCAAGAAAACACAAACAATAAAAATGACTTAATCACAGCGGTACAAATTAAATTTGAACATAACGATTATGAATACGAACTACGTCGTATGTTATACGCGAAGTTTGATTCTGAGCACAATATTCTTAATTTGCCAAAGAATAAAACAATCAATCAAAAAGTTGAATTGACTAAACGGAATGTAGCTACAAATCAATCTACTAAAATTAGAGATATCTCATACGAAATTAATCGCATTTTACCGTATAAATTGCATACGTTCTTCTTCTTTGACGGTGAACGAATGGACCATTTAGGAAAGAAAGAAGCCTATTCGGAAATTCGTGATTCCATTAAGAGAATGATGGGATTGGAGTTATTCGATAACTCTATTGAACATTTAAGTAAAACTATAATTAAACTTCGCGATGAAGTATCTAAAAATGTAAAAAGTGAATTGAGCGACAAGTACTTACGCATAAATCAACTTGAAGATGAAAAAATAAAGAAGAAACAGCAACTTACTGAAACAAGACAAGAACTTTCGGCTGCCCAAAGTGAATTGAAAAGTATTGAAAATGCTTTACGTAACGGTGAAGAAACGAGAACCTTTCAAGTCACACGTGATCACTTAGTAGAATCAATTAAAGAAACGAAAAATGTATTCGATGAGAAATTAAATGAGTTGAGAATCCTACTTTCCCGCTCAAGTCACTTAGCTTTTTCAACCTTACCAATGAAAAGATTCCAGCGCATTGGATCTACAAATGACCAGGATTCAATTGAAAAATTGATTCATCCTGATTTGATTCCTTCTTTAATGTCGAAAGGGAAATGTTTGTGTGGACAAGAACTTGAGACAACATCAATTGCATCATTAGAAAAAGTTCAGCAAGAGGTCTTAAATTTATCGAGTTCAAAAAATGAAATGGATCAACTTTATTTCCGCTTAAGTGGTTGGGAAGTTGCTAGAAGCCATTTTTACACAGAAATCAGACGACTCGTTAGTGAACGTGAAGAATTGAGAGAAAACCTTAGAGGATTGGAAGACGAGTTACGAGAAATTGAGGAACGCATGAAAGCAAGTTCACGCAATATCGAAAATTCATCCAATTTAATCGAAAGAGAATCCTCGATTCGAACTGCAATCGTTAAAGCTGAGGCTGCTATAGAAAGTTTACTTCGATCAATTGAGGAAATTTCAAAAGAAGAAGAGTTATTAAATAAAGAGGTCAGTAAACTGACCAAAGCAGAAGAAAGACAATTAAAACTTCAACTTGCTCTAGGGTCCGCTACGAAAGTGAAAAACACTTTGATTGGGCTTTTGAAGCTCAGAGAATCCCAAGTAAAAACCGAATTAGAAGAAAAAATCAAACTAACCTATTCTCAGTTATTACGAAAAGACTATCCAATCTCACTTACTGATAATTACGAGCTTCTCGTTTCAGATGTAAACGGAGGAAGTATCGGTTTATCTCAGGGAGAATCACAGATTACAAGTCTTGCTTTCATCGGTGCTATTGTAGATTTAACTAGGGAGTACAAAGACAAAGAAAAAGGTCACGCGTTAGATGAAGATTTAAAACTCGGAAATATTTTTCCACTTGTAATGGATTCTCCGTTTGGAGCACTCGATGCAGACCATCGTTCTCGCGTTGCAACAAATTTACCAAAATTATCAGATCAAATTGTTGTAATTGTATCTACTTCACAATGGCGTGGAGAAGTGGATGAAGCCATTAATCATCGGATTGGAAAATCATATAAATTACTCAACCATACAAATGAAGGCATTGGGGAATATACGGAAATTATGGAGGTAATGTAATGGCAAAGCGTTCCGTGCGTCGAGATAGTACACAAGATCATATGTATACAGCGTTAAAAGAAGACGCTCAACTTTTTGAAACCTATAAAGATGCTTTCATGGCAGCATTATTGTTTGGTTATAGCAATGAACGAAGAAAAAAAGTAAAACCCGGTCCTGAAATTTTACTTGGCATTTTTTCAGAACAAGATTTGCAATTCATGAAATTGATCATGCATTTAGAAAATACATTTGAACGTTTTTCAATCGAGAATGATTCTGAAGATGAGTCAGATGTGACACTCGAGAACTATGATATTATCGAGGAATACGCTGCTGGCGGATTAGACGCTCTTTATCAAGAGTTAGAAATGTTCTTAACCGACCCTGAGTCGGCGCAAAATGCTTACTTAGATTTAATGCTTAAATATGAACAAAAAGAATTCAATACCGAAGATTTAATCAATGAACTTCCATTTAATTAATAAAAATTGGCTCATCACCATAAGGTGTGGTTGACACATAAAATCCATCGGATTTGAATTGAACATAGAAAAAAGCGAAAACCCCGGTATCGTAATTGTTGCCTAGACAAACCACGATTGGAGTTTTCGCTTTGTCCCAACAGTTTATCAAATTACTTCTTCCACTTCCAGACCTTTTTCAAATCCAGATGTCTTCAGACGAAGAACCGAACGTTTTCTCGGTCATTCCGGATCGACACGACATCCCTTGCCCGCTTTGTCAGAGAAAGACAGTCCTGCATTCGAAAGGGCGATGTCGCTTCCGACACGGTCACGCATGGAACGTCGGTATACTCTGGATTGAGCTGGATGTCCCACGTCAAAGATGCTTCTCTTGTGATTTGACGTTCGTGTATGACTACGGTCTCGGGCTCGTCCGCACCTCCACCGAGGTGTTCCTGAAAGGCATCGCAGAACGTTGCCATGGTAGGACAATCTCAGATGTCGCGCGTGAATACGGATTACCTTACACGACGGTAGAACGATGGTTTTATCGGTACGCCTCAGTAAAGACAGTGAAGCATACGACAGACGTCCTCATCGACGAGTTCGCCAAAAGAAAAGGACATCACAGCTGCACTCCAAGGCATAGCCGGAAACATCCGTTCTGTCGTCAGTGACTTTGCACCGGCGATGGCGAAGGCCGTCGCACATGTCTTCCCGGATGCGAAACATGTGCTAGATCGTTTCCATCTCATCCAGTTCTTCACGGACGCCCTTTGCCGCCGGCGTCGTTTTTTGAACGAGGCGAAACGTCGACTGACCGATTGGTTGGATCGTTATCAGTCTCATCCTTGCGAGCCTCTGGCGAAGATCGCGAAATCGATCCAGAACCGAGAGGAAGCGATGCGTCGAACAATCGTGTCCAGTCTATCGAACGGAAAGACGGAAGGAACAACAAAATCAAGCTCATCAAACGCCGTGGTTATGGCTATCGAAACCTTGAACGGTTCTTTTTAAGGTTGTATCTGGAAATCGGTCGTTAAAATAGCAACCACGAGTTATGGTGATGAGCCAAAAAAATAGAAATGCCCTGTAAAATCAACTTACTGATTTTACAGGGCATTTTCTTTAATACGTGTAACAACGTGTTTTCTATTTGACACTTACTTTTATTCTTCATATCGGTCTACTGCCTGTTTGGCGTCAAGTAGCGTCCAGCCGTGTTCTTCTCGAACGCGCTTGACGGCTTGTACTTTTTTCCCTTGTCTTACTAATTCAGCTAGCTCTTGATTCAACTCCGGACTGAATTCTTGTGGAGAAGGATAATTCGTCTTCTCAAGTTGACGCAAGCGCATCCGAAGGTCACGAACTTCTGCGTACAAATAAAACGTAAACCCGATAACCGAGATAAGTAGCCAAGTCTGCCATTCCAGAGTAATCATCTCCTCATAATTAATTTAATTTTGATCCCTATTATGTTTTAAATGAAATGAAAAATTAGTATATCCCGAATTCAAGATATAGTTAATTATAGCGCTTACCAAAAATATAAGAAAGGGACAGGGTGTCCACTTCATAAATGTAATCCACGGTTAAATCATCCTATTTTTACAATCTGAAATGTCCAAAAGACATTCCACCCATTTCCGTATGATACTTTCCCTAACAGAAAAAACACTGCCTCAACTAATGATGTTACAAATGTGATAAAGAACACAATAAGGTAAGGGCTTTTGCTACTTTTCTTTATAAAATAAATCATATGATGAAACGGTACCTGTGCGCTGAACAATTCAACACAATTTGCATAAATGAAGAGGCTGGGACAAAACCTAGACTCTTTCTTTTATAAGAACCAACATATTCACTATCTGACGCTTACTTTTGAACTGCTCCCCGTCAAGTAGACAGGGCAAATAATGAAAACCAGCCTAGGCGGCTTGAGATCTGTATTCGACTGGGCTCAAGTCATTTAGTCGTTTCTGAAGACGAACATGGTTGTAAAACAATATGTAGGTCTCGATGGCCAAGAAACACGAAAAGATGGCCAATCAACGCAAGGACTTCCTTCACAAACTGTCGAGACGGATCGTTGACAAGAACCAAGTCATTATGGCGCGCATCATGACCGTGACATCAACGCGAGCATCAATCTGTTGATGTTGGCAAACTAAAACGAATTCCTGCAGGGTGGGAACCACCCGACGAGCTTGGTCCATAACCGTGGCTGGTAATAGCACGGTCTTCCCAAGAAGCTCTCCCTTCAATTTGCGAAGCAAATAAGTGGCGAGTAGTTCACAAGCAGATAAACCGAAAGAAGCCAAAGCCACCACACCGAAAGAAGATGACCTTCAAAAAATCATGAACCTTGGCACGTTCCAAACGTATATTGGGGATCCACAAATGAAGAAACGTGAGTTCCAAGTCGGACAGCCCGTCTCCCCTTCGCCGGATGGGACCGAACCGAAAGATGGGGAGCGCTCCCGCTCTCCCTCTTCCATTCAGATGACGGTCAAGGTGGTTATATAGAATATCGTCCAAACGGATTCCGTATGTACACACCAGACGGGACAAAATATAGTCCAGTCGATATGGTCAACCACAACAAAAAAGAGTTCAAGAACGGTTTTCGTTATTTCACAGGCGAGAAATCTGAAATCGATTTGGTCTTCCTCGTCCCAGAAAAAGAGAAGACGCTCGTCTTGTATGCGTCAAGCAGCGCCATGCCGAAAGTGTATACCGTCAAAATTGACGTGCCGTAAACTAAACAACGTCGCCCCGATTAGAGGCGACGTTGTTTTTCATTCGGCTTCTTCCACAATTTCGACACGTACTCCCGTGTCCCCGACTTTTCCTAAATCTTCTACGGTCGGGTCTTCATACGCCAACACATGAAACTCCTGCTCGATTGTACGGATGACATAATGCGCGAGCGCGCCACGGTTACGGTTCACCGGATGAATCGCCATCCGTTCACTGGCGAATGACATCAGGCGTGATGCGGACAGTTTTACAATCGGATGCTCGTTCCATAACCCATCTTCTTTCATTCCGTGCTCTTCTTGTGTCCCTAAAAAGACGGCGTACTGTTCGAAGCGAATTCGGATGCGGTCGCGCTCGGCATCCCATGTAAGGAGCATCGTCGGATTCACCGCTCCATAAAACGTCCACTCTAACGGGTAATACGCCTCATCCTTCATCTGAAACGATTCCATGTCGAGTACGTAGCGCTCGGTCGACATCAAGTAGTGTAAATCTAGTTTCATGAGATCCCCCCTTAAAAACACAACAACTTGTTATATGATTTCCCCTTCTTGACGTAAAATCTCTTCGATTTCTATGAATTCCCCTTCGATAATCTCAAGGTTCTCTCGTTTCACTTCTTCCACACTTTCAATAAACTCCGCTTCCGTCATGTTGACTCCTTCTTCAAGCGCATGCATGAGACGATTGCCCATCTTCGTCATCGATGAGTACGTGATTCCTCCTGAAATGACACCACCTGCGAGTGGGATCATCTTTGAGATCCCTTTGGCGAACGTATCTTTCGTCATCTTCACCCCGATCATCGCCGACATTTTCTTGATGATTGGATAGTACACTGTTTTCATCAGCGCTTTGTTCGGGATTTTTTTCAAAGCTTCTTTCGATAATTGTGCGGACAATGCCTTGATGGTAGCCGTCGCACCGCCCACTCCGAACATGACACCTATAAAGAGAATTAATTCTCCATTCACCCGTTCGACATCTAATTCTCCATCTTCCCAAAAGTCATCGTACCCATATAAATACCCGATTTCTTGCGCTAAACGGAGGGCGAAACCGAAGAATTGCGCCGTATCGGCCGGAATCGTTGCGGCGAGACCGATGCCTCCAGGTAGACCGGCTGCAAACGATGCACTCGAACTTTTCATCGTCTGATTGGTAATATTTCGCTTCGCTACTTTTTTGATGACTGAGAGAGGGATGTTCGCCTCAAGCGGCCCCTTCTCGACAATCTCTGCCAACTGACTCGCCGGCACGTACTTACTGAAACTTTGAGCTAAAAACTCTTTCCGGTCTACTTTCACCCCAGGTAATTTCACTGCATTCGTCATCAAGACTTCAAACACTTCTGACCCGTTCGCCATGACCTACACCTCAACCTTCTTATGTATCTCGTTCCATAATCTAGTTTCAGTATATCGATTTCCTCACACGAATTGTAAAATATTTTCCTTTCGCCCATATATTTTATATTCAAGGTGCCTGAAATCAAAAAAAGGGAGCACCCAAACGGATTCTCCCTCTTCCCTCAATAAAACATATACCAGAGTGCCGCTGCCACTAAGAACAGCCCGGCCCCGATGAACAAGATCTTTGCCAATCGTTCGTATACCATGTCTTCACCTCACCAATGCCGCGCCGACGACAAGGGAGACCCCAATCGACAGCAAGAATGCCAACAACCCGACGGCGATATTCCCTTGTTGAATCTCATCGTTCACCTTCAGTGTCGGTGTCAAAAATTCAAACAACCAGTATGTCGCGAGGAGCAAAATAAATCCAAAACCACCCCCGACGAAGATGTCGATTGTGCTATCATGATGGCTCTCGACGACCCGGAAGATGTTGGCGAGACCGACAATCTTCCCGCCTGTCGCCAAGGCGACGGCAATATTTCCTTTTTGAATCTCACGCCAGTTGCTGTACGGCGTTGTCACCTCGAAGATGGCAAGACCGACGACAATCATCAGTCCCGCCATCGAATAGAGGCCGAACGACTCCAGCATAACGGCAAACGTAATCGTACCCATTCCCGACTCCCCTTACTTCAGTTCGACGACCGTGACACCGAGTCCACCTTCGCCCATTCCTCCCGGGCGCTGGCTCTTCACGTGACGATGTCCTTTTAAAAATTCTTGTGTCGCCTGACGCATCGCTCCGGTACCTAATCCGTGGATGATGCGGACGTTGTCATAGCCCGACACGAGTGCTTCATCGATATACTTGTCTAGACGCATAAGCCCCTCTTCGACACGAACGCCACGGAGGTCGAGCTCGGACTTCGTCGAGCTCTGACGTTTGAGCGAGCTCCCTTTCGACTGAAGCGACTTCTCTTTCGATGGACCGATCTTCTGAAGGTCGTCCGCTTTGACGTTCACTTTCATGATGCCAACTTGGACGTTATACTCATTGTCGTTGATTTGTTTCACGATGTAGCCTTTTTGATTGAACGTCGTCACTTTCACTTCTTCGCCCTTACTGAACGTACGTTTCTGCTGGGCTTTTTGTTTCACTTTTTGAATCTTTTTCTCTTGAAGCGTCGGTTTTGCCGATTCGAGCTCTTTCTTCGCCGCGATAATCTCGTGCTCTTTGACGATTCCTTGCTCACGTAGCTTCTTCAAGCGGTCGATGACTTCGTTCGCTTGACGCTTCGCCTGTTCGACGGCCTTCTCGGCTTTCGCCTCGGCCGCTCTATACAAGTTGTCGCGTTCGCGCTCAAATTCGGTCATCTTCACTTCGAATTCGGCCTGCTCTTCTTCAAAGTCATGGCGCTTGACGATGAGCTCTTGCTCGAGCTGCTCGGCGCGTTGCTTCGCTGCTTCAAGCTCATTGATCATCGATTCGACTGACTCGGCATCACTACCGACGTGGCTACGTGCCTTGTCGATGACTTGCTCAGACAGTCCGAGACGACGACTGATCTCGAAGGCGTTCGAGCGACCCGGTACGCCAATCAAGAGACGGTACGTTGGGCTGAGCGATTCGATATCAAACTCCATCGAGGCGTTCATGACACCTTCGCGGTTATAAGCGTAAGCCTTTAGTTCCGAGTAGTGCGTCGTCGCAGCGACACGTGCCCCGCGGCGTTTCACTTCATCTAAGATGGCGATGGCAAGGGCAGCTCCTTCTTGTGGATCCGTCCCGGCACCGAGCTCATCGAAGAGGACGAGTGACATGAAGTCGATTTTGTCGAGCATGCCGACGATGTTTGTCATATGCGAGCTGAACGTCGAGAGACTCTGTTCAATCGATTGCTCATCCCCGATATCGGCATAGACCGCGTCAAACACGGAAAGCTCTGTCCCGAACTCTGCCGGCACGTAGAGACCTGATTGCACCATCAATTGAAGGAGTCCAATCGTCTTCAACGTGACGGTTTTCCCGCCGGTGTTTGGTCCGGTGATGACGAGTGACGTGTAGTCTTCTCCGAGCTCGACCGTGATCGGTACGACCTCATCTTTCGGGATGAACGGATGACGTGCCTGTTTCAACTTGATTTCTCGATTGTCGTTCAACTTTGGCTCGGTCGCTTTCATCTCTTGTCCGTATGCGACTTTCGCAAAGATGAAGTCGAGTTCGGCCAACACGTCGAGGTTCGTCATGATGGCATCATGGACCCCACCGACCTCGTTCGAGAGAGCACTTAGAATCCGCTCGATTTCAGCACGTTCTTTCAGACGAACTTCTTGAATCTCGTTATTGATGGAGACGATGGCCTGCGGCTCAATGAAGAGTGTCTGACCAGAAGCCGACTGGTCATGGACGATTCCACCGAACGCTTGACGGTACTCTTGTTTGACCGGTACAACATAGCGATCGTTCCGGATTGTGACGATGGCGTCCGAGAGCATCTTCGCATTGTTACGGAGGATGTTGTCGATACGTGACCGGACACTCCCTTCAAAGCTCCGAAGCTGTGTCCGAAGTCCACGGAGTTGTGGACTCGCGGAATCTTGGACCGTCCCTTGGTCGTCAATCGCATGACGAATCGCCTGTTCGACCTCGATGAGCTTCGTCAACTTGTCCGCATACTCGTCAAGACGTGGAATGCGAATCTCTTCGTTATCCTCGTGAAGCTTCTCGAAGAAGTTCTTCACTTGGCGTCCGCCATACATGACGGCAGCGACAGCGAGCAATTCGCTCGTCGAGAGGACCGAGCCAATCGCGGCCCGTTTCACTTCCGCGCGGACATCCGTAAGCCCACCGAGCGGCAGACGGTCACGGAGACGAACGACCTCGGTCGCCTCTTTCGTCACGTTCAAATTCGAGAGCACCCGGTCATATGAGTAGTCGGGTTGCATCTTCAGCGCCAAATCTTTTCCGAGCGAGCTCGCCGCGTGACCGGCAAGCTGTTGGCGCAATTTTTCATATTCTAATACGCGTAACGCGTGGTCCATCTAGCATGTTCCTTTCTATCGCTTCGCCGCAAAGAACGCCTTGGCGTCTTCAAACGTGAAGCAGTTGATAATATCCGATGGTTCGAGATAGGCTTTCCGTGCGTGCAACACACCGAGGGCCATGTCTTCCATCATATCTGGGTGATGCGTATCCGTGTTGATCATCACTTTGACGCCCGCCGCCTTCGCCTTCTTCAGCGTAGAGGCTGTCAGGTCGAGGCGGTTCGGGTTGGCGTTCAACTCGAGCGCCGTCCCTGTCTCTTTGGCGAGTGCGATCAACTTGTCCTCGTCGATTGGATAGCCGTCCCGACGACCGATGAGTCGACCTGTCGGATGGGCGATTACGTTGACGTACGGAGAACGACAGGCGTTCTCGAGACGTGCCATGATCTCGTCGACCGATTGGTCCATCTTCGAATGGATCGAGGCGACGACGTAGTCGAGCGTCTCTAAAAACTCGGGTTCATAGTCGAGTGTCCCATCAGGACGGATGTCCATCTCGACGCCTCGCAACACGTTCATCTCATGTGTCTTTGCAGCTTCGCGGATCTCCTCACCTTGTGCCTCGAGTCGTTCCTCGGTCAAACCGTTGACGAACGTCAAATACTTCCCATGGTCGGTGATGGCCATCCATTCATAGCCGCGACCTTTCATCGCTACGACGATCTCGTCGACGGTCAACTTCCCGTCCGACCAGACTGTGTGCATGTGCGCGTCAGCCTTGATGTCCTCGAGCGTGACGAGCTTCGATAAGTCGTGCTCGAACTCGGCATGCCCTTCCCGAAGTTCAGGCGGGATGAATGGGAGACCGTACCGTTCGAACAGTTCTTCTTCGGTTTCCGGTTGCCACAATCCGTCTGCTGTCTCGACCCCATATTCGGAAATGGACTCCCCTTTTGCCTTCGCAAGTTGGCGCATGCGGACGTTGTGGTCTTTTGATCCCGTGAAGTGGTGAAGCGTCGCAGCGAACGAGCCTGGCTCGACCATACGGAAGTCGACCGATACCATCTCCTCACGTTCGAGGACGAGTGAGACTTTCGTCTCCCCTGCCGCAATCACCTCGTTGATGAACGGCAAAGCGAGCAGCTTCTCACGTAGCTCAATCGGCTCCTCGGTCGCAATGATGAAATCAAGGTCTTTACACGTCTCTTCGGCACGGCGGAAGCTTCCTCCGACCGAATGACGCAAGACGAGCGTCTCCTTCTCTAACACCTCATTGATTTCTTCAACGATTGGTCGCATGACTGCATAAGCCAATCGTTCCGGACGTGACTCGAGGTTCTTCGCGGCGGCGAGCAATTTCTCAACACTCTTCGCCCCGAAACCGGGTAGTGATGCCGCCGTACCGTCTTCGAGTACACGGATGAGCGACTCCAAGTCGACGACGCCGACTTCACGGAGTTTAGCAAGTTTCTTCCCGCCGAGCCCTTGAATCTTCAAGAGCTTCATCAAACCGAACGGAATCTCTTCTTGCAGTGCTTCAAGTACTTCACTGCGTCCTGTGTCTCGATACTCTTCAAGGACTGCAGCCGTCCCTTTCCCGATTCCTGAGATGGACGTCAAGTCGTCGATGTCCTCGAGTTCAAGGTCCGTGTTCTCGAGCGCTGTCGCCGCCTTGCGGAACGCATTGATTTTAAACGGGTTCTCCCCTTTGATCTCCATGTATTGCGCGATTTTTTCGAGCAACATCATCGATTCTACTTTATTCATAAGCTTCCCCCTCTTCACACAGAAAAGACCGAGACACAAGCACTAGCTTGCATTCCGGCCTGTCGTGTCACAACATCTTATTTGAAAACCAATCCGATAGATACGGCGTGTCTTGAATGATATATGTCGCTAGCGACGATTTGTCGACGGCGTTTTGAACGCTCGCCATCGGCACGAACGCGATCACCCAAAGGATGAAGAATGTGATGACATATGCCTCGAAGAATCCGAGGACAGCTCCGATCACACCTTTTAATTGGCGTAAAATGGGCAAGTCCGTCAAGAAGTCGAGCATCGCCAAGATGAGATGCAAGACGAGTTTCGTAATGAGGAACAAGACGACGAACCAAAAGACGTTATAAAATGTCATCTCAATCCCTGAAAGGGAGTTGAGGTCCAACACGCCACCCGGGAGCGTCCCGTCGAGCTGAGACGGATACGGGATCCACAGCTTGAACGCTTCGGCTAACTCTTTATAGTACGTATTGGCGACGAGAAAACTGATGATGAGCGCGACCCAATGGCCGAGCTGTAGAATCGCGCCACGACGGAAGCCGTTGACGATTCCGATAAACAAGAAAAACAGTATAAGTAGCGTAACCATGGATTGATTTATTCTCCCATATTTCGTTTAGTTTTGACGTGGTCGCTCGCGATTTGAATCGCAGCCAAGACCGCTGCCTGACGAGCATCTAGATGAGGGGATTGTTCACGAATTTCGCGGATCTTACTGTCGACCAAAAAGCCTACTTCCCTCACGTGGTCAGCGGGTTCTTCGCTTACGATCGTATAGTCTTGACCCGCAATGTGAATCGTTGTTCGTTGTAACTGCACGCGCACCCCTCCTTTACGTCTGTCAGAATTAATCATAACATCGTTTTTATATTAGGAAAAGGAGAAGCCCCTTCCCTTGATATGTACAACATTTCCTAATACCCTTCTAAACAGTTGTCAAACGTCTTTCTTTAGAAAAATTGCAAGAGAAGGTGGCAACATTCCGTAAAATGTGCGAAAATATCAACTATTCAAACAAACAGAAAGGGTGATTGATTTGAAATTACGCATTGGCCTCTTAGGTCGCATCATCATCGCGATCGCTTTCGGTATTTTACTCGGGAGCATCGTACCAGAAAGTCAGAACTGGATCGTTCGGACGTTCGTGACGTTCAACACGGTCTTCGGGCAGTTCTTAGGCTTCGCTATTCCATTGATTATTCTTGCTTTTATCATCCCGGGTATCGGGGAACTTGGAAAAGGAGCAGGAAAGCTGGTCGGACTCACAGCACTCATCGCTTACGCATCAACCATCATCGCCGGAACATTAGCATACTTTGCAACAAGCAATTTGTTCCCGCAAATTTTGACACGGTCGACGACAGGAGCCGAAAATCCAGAAGAAGCCTTGTTGAAAGGGTTCATGGAATTTGAAATTCCACCTGTATTCGGTGTCATGACCGCACTTATCTTAGCTTTCGTCATCGGAATCGGGATTGCCGCGATCGAAAGCAAACGGTCACTCGACCTCGCCATGGATTTCCGCGATATCATCGAACTTTTAATCAGTAAAGTCATTATTCCATTACTTCCAATCCACATCGCCGGAATTTTCATGAACATGACGTACGCCGGTCAAGTCGCTGAGATCCTCTCGGTCTTCTCGCTCGTCTTCGTCACAATCATCGTTCTTCATTTGACGATGCTCATGATTCAATATTCAATCGCAGGTGGTCTCAACAAAGAGAATCCGTTCAAGTTGCTCAAGACGATGATGCCAGCTTACTTCACAGCCATCGGGACGCAATCATCGGCCGCAACGATTCCAGTCACGCTTCGCCAAGCGAAGTTGAACAACACGGACGAGGATGTCGCCAACTTCGTTATCCCGCTCTCGGCAACGATCCACTTGTCAGGGTCGACGATCACACTCACATCGGTCGGTGTCGCGCTTATGTACTTGAATGGCATGGCGTTATCCTACGCCATCATGCTTCCATTCATCCTCGCACTCGGTGTGACGATGATTGCAGCACCAGGTGTACCAGGCGGGGCCGTCATGGCATCGCTCGGATTGTTCGGCTCGATCCTCGAATTCGACGCGACGATGCAAAGTTTGGTCATCGCACTCTACTTGGCACAAGATAGCTTCGGGACAGCAACAAACGTCACGGGTGACGGTGCCATCGCGAAAATCATTCATTACTTCAAACACAACACAAAACTTCTCGACAACACGTCGTCGAAACAAGAAGATATCGCATAATGAACGACTCATAAACGGGCAAGCCATCAGGTTTGTCCGTTTTTGTCTACATATAATAAAGGAGAGAACCATATGGAATGGATGGAATGGAAAGACCCTGATCACTTCTCAGACCGAGTCATGAAGGCATTACTCGACGAGGAGGCAAAGAATAGCCTCATGATTGGCGTCTTGAATAACGTCAAACAAGGAATTTATGAAACGTTTCATCAGTTCACAGTCGAAGAGGACGGAGAGCTTCTCGCCATCCTCCAAGTGACACCACCGCATCCACTTCACTATATCATCGTGAAGAAGGAGCGCTCGGACCTTCTCCCGTCTTTCATCATCCCCCACCTTTTGAAAGAAGAAGTCCCCTTCTCGGAAGTCGTATCGGAACGACAGCAAGCGGAACGTTTCGGGAAAGTATGGCAGGAGTTGACGTCTGGGTCGAGTGAGATGTTCATGTCCCAAGGTCTTTATCGCCTCGACAGCGTGGAAGACATCGACATGGCGACTGGGAGGATGCGAGAAGCGACGATGGCCGACCAGGCACAGCTCGAAGCTTGGTATAGTGCCTTCGAAGTCGAATCAGGTCTCCGTTCATCTCCACCAGAGAAGGTGACGAAGGCCGTACAGACGATGCTCGACAGGGAAGAGGCTGTCTTTTGGGAAGTCGACGGACAGGTCGTCTCGTGTGCGAAACGCGCACGTCCAACAGAGAACGGAATCACTGTTTCATTCGTCTACACATCACCTAGTGCACGAGGAAAGGGGTATGCACGAAGTCTCGTCGCAGATCTCAGCCGACAACTTCTCGAGACAAAATCATTCTGCGTCCTCTACACCGACTTGACGAACCCGACGTCGAACAAAATCTATCGGGAAGTCGGTTACCAACAAATCATGGACTCCGCCTGGGTCCGACTCGCTAGATGAAATACATTGCCTCCCCTATACTAATAGAGGAGGCGATTTTTCATGAATAGATTATTTGGTTGGTGGCTCCGTATCCCGCGACAGGTCCGAGTGACTACATTGACGCTTGTCACGCTCGCGATACTCGGCTATATGGTGTTCCTCGGGGGCCGGAGCATGCTCGATGACCCAAATGTCGATACGCTATGGCTCAGTGTCATCGGTGCCGCCCTTTTGACGTTCATCGTCTATCGGGCAACAAAAAAGTGATCGACGCGTTTGTCGATCACTGTCTTTATGTTTAGAAGAATGATGCTGGGTTGACTGTGCTTCCCGCGCTCGATGAAGAGTACGAGTAGCCACCACGGTGAATCTCGAAGTGAAGGTGTGAACCTGTCGAGTTCCCTGTGCTACCCATGCCGCCAATGTTTTGTCCTTGTGACACGCGTTGACCCGCAGAAACGGATACCGAGTTCATGTGAGCATATACTGTCGTCCATACTTGTCCGTTGATCACGTGTGCGATCATGACCTGGTTTCCGTATGCGCCACCCCAACCTGCACGGAGGACCGTACCTGTTTGTGCTGCATAGATCGGTGTACCGACTGGACCCGCGATATCAAGAGCGTTGTGGAACGAGTAGCCGTTCGCTCCGCTTGCTGGACCCCATCCTTGTGTGAGGCGACCGCTTGCTGGACGTTGGAACATGCCACCGCTTGCTGGTGCAGACGCTACCGGTGCTGTTGAAGCACTTGAACCGCTATTCGAGCTTGAACCTTGTTGTTTTTTCGCCGCAGCAGTTGCTGCCGCTGCACGACGTGCTTCTTCTTCAGCACGACGTTGCGCTTCGATTTCTGCTTGAATCGCTTGTTCTTGAGCTTTGAGCGTATCTTCCATCTCTTGAAGGCTCATGAGTTTTGATTCGAACTTCACTTTTTCAGCTTCGAGTTTCTTGATTTTCGCAGCACGCTCTTTCATTTTTTGATCGAGCTCTTTCTGACGTTTTTCAAGTTCTTCTTTTTGCTTCACGAGTGAGTCGCGCTCCGCTTTCAAATCAGCTTGCGCTTTCGCGAGTTTTTCTTTCGTTGCTTCGTATTCTTCGAAGATCTGTTGGTCGTTCTCTTGAATCGTACCAGCTGTGATCATACGTGTGATCAAATCACCGAAGTCTTTAGAACCGAAGATGAACTCAGCCCAGTTGACTGACGAGCCACCATTCTTTTGCATCGTCGCCATACGATCTTTCATAAGATCTTCTTGGGCTTTCATTTTCGCTTCGTACTTTTTAATTTGTGCTTGAAGCTTTTTAATTTTTTCTTCAGTGGCACGAATCTCAGCTTTTTTCTGAGCGACATCGTTGATGACGTCTTGGAGTTCAGCATCTAACTTGTTGATCTCTTGCTGCTCTTTGCTGATGGCTTGCTCACGTGATTGAATCGAAGAGTTTGCTTTCGACTGTTCACTGCTATTCTTTTGTCGTTGTTCTTGTACTTTCTTCTGCTTCTCTGTAAGTGAGGCTGCATAAGTCGGTGACGTTCCGCCGATCAAGAGTGCGCCTAGAGTGACTGTAGCTGCAAATTTTTTCAAGTTATACACTGTGCTTCCCTCCGCTGATTCCCGTGTAGTTTTTATCTATAGTCGTAAAGTATTTTTTACAAGATAAGTCGCGACATTTCGTTCGCTCTGTGACTCATTATAGCAATCTAAACCAAAATTTATTTTACACTTATATTTCATTCGTATGACATTGACCTAATTTAGGTTTTATCCTTTAAAAAACGTGGGTATAGACGATATTTTGTTTGGTTTGTTGTCACAAAATAGCTTTAAAAAGAAAAAAAGCACTTCAAGAAAGCGCTTTTCACATAGTAACCTATTCATTTTTTTGACTACCTTAAGGCTACATAACCGGCCCGTTTGCTATTTTTCCGTTTCGAACGAAGGAATAACAACCCACCGAACAAGATGACACCTGCGGCAGCACCCGTACTATCCAAAAGGACATCTTCTAACAGCGCGGTCCGTTCAGGAGTCAAACTCTGATGATACTCATCAAAGATCGCCACCGTGTTCGCAAGTGCCCAAGCGAAGAGTACGTTCAGTCCCGCATGAACATTCGTTCGCGAGATGGCCTTTACGAATAATGCACCGAGAACGAGGAACGTGACGACATGTGCCGTCTTCCGCATAAAGAACTCAATCAATCCTGCCGTCCCCAACGTATCAAGCGAAATTTCCTTTCCTGCGTAGTCGAACTGTACGTTCGCAAGTGTCGGTTCGATCCAGCTCCAATTGAATCGCTCGAGTGGCGAAACGATAGACTGGTCCGAGTAAGGGGTCGCACTTGATAAAAAGAGTCCGATTAAAATAAGCGCAATCCATATAAATTCATTTTTTAAAAATCGCATAACACCGTTCCTTTCTACAACATTTTTCATTATACGGATTCTTTCTTCGGAATGATGTAACAGCGACATCATGATTTCATAACAATTTGATTGCACGCAACGCGTTCAAGTTCGAGTCTGTCCCCTTCTCTTGGTATACTACAGAAAAAGGGGGAATCACCATGATTTATGATTTTGAAGCAGTAGACATGAAAGGACAATTACAACCGTTAGCTACATATAAAGGCGACGTCTTACTCATCGTCAACACGGCGAGCAAATGTGGGTTCACACCGCAGCTCGAAGGCCTCGAGTCACTGTACAACACCTATAAAGGACAGGGCCTACAAATCTTAGGCTTCCCGTGCAACCAGTTCGGTCATCAAGACCCGGGTTCCAATGAAGAAATCCAGGAGTTCTGTCAACTAAATTACGGGGTCTCGTTCCCGATGTTCGCGAAAGTCGACGTGAACGGCAAGGATGCCCACCCACTCTTCACCTATCTCTCAAAAGAAGCGCCCGGGCTTCTCGGGTCGAAGGCGATCAAATGGAACTTCACGAAGTTTTTAGTCGATCGCGACGGGAACGTCATCGAACGCTTCTCGCCACAGACAACACCGGCCGAGATTGAGGATGCGGTCAAAAAACTGATTTAATACGAAAAAGGATGGCTCCGAAGAGTCGTCCTTTTATCTTGGAGTGATGAAGTTGATCGTGTAGAACGGACTGTCTTCTTCATTGTAAGCGAGTCCGACGGCAGCATGGGTGAAGCGCGGCTGCATGATGTTTTCACGATGCCCTTTCGAGTTCATGAGTCCCCAATGCGCATGGAACACGCTCATCTGTCCCATGGCCAAGTTTTCGCCGGCCATCGAATATGAAAGTCCCGCTTCGTCCATTCGATCGAACGGGTCCTGTCCTTCTGGGTCTGTATGGCTAAAGAAATCGCTTTCAGCCATGTTTTGACTATGTGCCCGCACGACCGGATAGAGCGGTTCATAGTCGGCTAAAGCGTTCAATTCAAACTTTTCACGGTCCCAATTCATGAGGATGCGCATCAACTGCTCATTGGCGACTGTTCCCTCTTTCGACAAATCACCATAGTAGCCCTCACTCGCCTCTTCGACACGGCGGTCGACCGATAAGATCCCTTTCAAGAGGTCGTCGTCATGCTGGTCAAAAAAGAAAGTGACATACTGTCCGTCGATTGCGAAAACGGAAAACGATGGATCGTCCGGAATCAAGTATCGATTCAATCCCTTATTATACGAAGTCACCGCCTCGAAGCCGATGTCCTCGACTTGATCACGGGTCGTTTCATTCAGTACAAGACCTCGATACGTGCTACCTGTCTCGAACTGATAGAATCCTTTTTTCGCACCGTCCTCATCAATCAGTTCAAGTCCGCGGTCACCGCCACGTTCGACCAAATACCAGTCATGCCCGGCATACTGACTTGCGAACTTTGGCGCGTCTGTCGCTCGTTCGGTCGCCACCTCAGACTCCACCTGAATGCTCGTCGGGGCAGAGACGTTCGGCATCTCATATTGCCAAGCCATATAGAGTCCAATCCCCATCAAGAGGATGATCAATTTTCGAAACATGGCTCCTCCTTCCTTACTGCTCGCGCTGACGCTCCCCGAAATCGTGTAGTCTCGTCTTGATATCGGTGAGCATCTCCATGTATGCGACATACGTCGCTTCGTCTATATTCAGCATACCACTTACTTGTAACGGCACATTCGCCGCCTGCTCACGCAACGCGCTACCGCTTTCGGTCAAACGAACGATGATTTTTCGTTCGTCGTCCGTCGCACGACTTTTCTCCACATAGCCGATTTGGATGAGCCGTTTGACGAGCGGCGACAATGTCCCAGAGTCGAGCGTCAACCGCGATCCGAGTTGTCGCAAATCGATTCCATCCTCTTCCCATAAGACAAGCATCACGAGATATTGACTATACGTCAGGTTTAGCGGTGCTAAAATTGGGCGATATAACCGGGTAAGCTCTTTTGAGGCGGTATACAATTGAAAACAGATTTGATGTTCTAACTTTAACGATTGGTCCATACGTAATCCTCCGTACTCTTCTTTAGCCAAGCATATCACTTGCGAAACTTTTTGACTGCTCTATAATTTAAATTGTGCACAACTTAATTGTTAAAAATGAAATGGAGGAATTCAATCATGAAATCACTATTCACAGCATCAGCAACAGCAATCGGTGGCCGCGAAGGTCATGTGAAATCAACAGATGGCGTCATCGACATGAACGTCTCGATGCCTGGCGCGAAACACGTAGACGGTGCGACAAACCCGGAACAACTTTTCGCAGCTGGCTATGCGGCTTGCTTCGGTAGTGCCCTCAACCTCATCATCGGAAAAGAACGTGTGAAGACAGACGGTTCAAGCGTCACAGGTCACGTCACATTAAACCAAAACGATGAAGGGTTCTTCATTTCAGTCGAACTTGAAGTCGAAATCAAAGGTGTCGACCAAGCGACAGCAGAGCGCCTTGTCGAAGAAGCACACCAAGTGTGCCCTTATTCAAAAGCGACTCGCGGAAATGTCGACGTCAAATTGACAGCGAAAGCTGCATAACATTCATCCCGCTCTCTTGAGCGGGATTTTTTTTGCTTAACCCTGCCTATCAGAGTAAGATAGAGACACGATTAAGGAAGGAGGGAGCACTGATGAAGAAACATAAATCAACTCTTCTTTTTGTTGCACTCGGCATTTTGTTGTTCACGGCGACGTACAATGGGTTGACCGTCCGGACGTATGACGTGACGTCCGATAAACTGTCAGCAGACGAGTCTCTCCGCATCGTGCTCCTCTCCGACTTACACAGCGCTTCATACGGTTATAAACAGTCGATTTTGATCGACCAGGTTCGTGCACAGAAACCGGATCTCATCGCTTTACCGGGCGATTTACTCGACCGGTATCGTTCACCTGAACCCGCCTTCGAACTAATCGAAGGGCTTGAAGGAATTGCGCCGATGTATTTCGTGACCGGCAACCATGAAATCGATGGATCGGATGACTATGTCCGTCACAATGTGAAAGACGTGTTTCGCTCATACGGTGTCAACGTTCTCGAAGACGAATGGGAGACGGTCACCATCAATGGAATCGACCTCGTCATCGGCGGGCTAGAAGATCCTCTTCGTGGGTTCAGAGAAAATATTTATACGGATTGGGATGCGGAGTCGACTGCGGCGATGCAGGACATCGCCCCCGATGAGACGTTCAAGGTGCTTCTCTCCCACCGTGCCGAACAAGTCGACACGTATGCTAAACTTCCATTCGACCTCGTCTTATCCGGACATGCTCATGGCGGGCAAGTGAGAATCCCTTACTTGATGAACGGATTATTCGCACCTGACCAAGGATTCTTTCCTGAATACGCAGGCGGACTCTACGAGCATGAGACGTTTACCCATGTGATTGGACGAGGATTCAATTACAGCTTCAACATTCCACGTATTTATAATCCACCAGAGATTGTTGTGATCGATGTGAATGGTCAAAGATAGTCATCATCGAATTCCAATATTTAGTTCACTTTTTTTAAAAGAAGGGTATACAAGCTATGTTGCTAATTACTTGTCTTTAAAAGGAGGAGTGAATTATATGCGCGCAGTAACTTATCAAGGAACTAAGAAGATTGAAGTAAAGGACGTTAAAGATCCCGAAATCGAAAACCGGGAAGAAATCATTGTAAAAATTACATCGACAGCTATTTGTGGATCAGATCTTCATATCTATCAAGGGAATATGCCTACTCGCCCTGGTTTTATCATTGGACATGAGCCTATGGGAATTGTTGAAGAGACTGGACCCGATGTAACTAAAGTGAAAAAGGGTGATCGGGTCGTCCTTCCATTCAATGTATCATGTGGTCACTGCTTTTATTGTGAAAATGAGATGGAGAGTCAGTGCGATAACTCTAACCACGCCCCTCACACTGATGCTGGTGGTTTATTTGGATATACTGAGCAGTTTGGAAATCATCCGGGTGGTCAAGCAGAGTTTCTAAAGGTTCCATACGGTAATTTCATGCCGCTTGTCATCCCCGAATCATGTGAGCTTGAAGATGAGGCACTTCTCTTTTTATCTGATGTTATTCCAACAGCATGGTGGAGTTTAGATAATGCTGGCATGAAAGCTGGAGATACGGTAGTGGTTCTCGGATCAGGTCCTGTGGGGTTAATGACTCAAAAATTAGCTTGGGTACGTGGGGCTAAACGCGTTATTGCTGTAGATCCCGAACTCTATCGACTAAATCGGGCAAAACTATCAAATAAAGTAGAAACAATTCTTTTAAAAGATCCAACTGAGACAGGAAAATATATCTATGAGATTACTAATGGCGGGGCAGATGTTGTTATCGACTGTGTGGGTATTGATGGAAAAAAATCTTCAATTGAAAAGATAGAACAAAAACTTATGATCCAAGGCGGTACACTAAGCGCAATCAAAGTAGCAAAAGAAGCGGTTCGTAAATTTGGGGTCGTTCAACTTACCGGGGTATACCCAATGAATTACAATCAGTTTCCGATGGGAGATTTTTTCACCCGAAATGTTACTTTGAAAACAGGACAAGCACCTGTTATTCATTACATGCCTGAGTTATTTCAAATGATCATAGATCAAAAATTTGACCCTACTGACATTATCACGCATCGTTTATCTCTTGAACATGCTGCTGATGCCTATCACTTATTCAATGAGCATTTAGATGACTGCGTAAAAGTAGTATTGAAGCCTTAGTAAAAGGGAGTTCAGTCCAAACTGAACTCCCTTACTCTTCACTACCAGATGATTCGTTCTTCACAACATTGTCGTTCTCGCTCAATCTGGACCGTCGAACGTTCGAACTTCCCGTATTTCCGGATTCGTTCCGTCACTTGTCTCAAGACGTCTTGATCATCTGTCTCTTCTCCAATCAACACGTGACACGTCGCTGCATGCTCGCTCGACGAGATGGACCAGACATGCAAGTCGTGCACTTCTTTCACCCCGTCAACTTTAGCAATCTCTTCTTGCATCGCCCGGACATCAATCTGTTCCGGCGACCCTTCCATCAAGATATGAATCGCGTCACGCGTCACCCGATAACCACTGATTAAAATCAAAATCGCAACAAAGGCGCTCGCGACCGGGTCCGCCCACGTCCATCCGAACAACATGATGAGGACTGCTGCCGTGATGGCTCCGACCGAGCCGAGCAAATCTCCGAATACGTGCAACAACGCACTCTTCACGTTCAAATTGTCTTTCTCCCCGCGCATTAAAATCCAGGCGGCAAGGATGTTGACGAGCAGCCCGATAATGGCGACGACAAGCATCCCACTACTTAGAATTTCTGGTGGCGCGCTGATTCGTTGGTATGCCTCGACAAGGATATAGACCGAGATGACGAGCAGTGTCAGCCCGTTAATGAATGCCGCTAAAATCTCGAAACGTCGATACCCGAACGTCCGGTTCGGTGTCGCCGCTTTCGCCCCAAATCGAACAGCGAGGAAACTGAGTCCTAACGCCGCCGCATCTCCTAGCATATGCCCCGCATCCGACAACAGCGCCAAACTGTTCGTCCATAGCCCGCCGATCACTTCGACGACCATGAACGCTGCAATCAAGAGAAAGGCGAGTAAGAGTGCCCGCTGATTCGTCGAATGATGGTGATGGTGGTCGTGATCATGATGATGTCCCATAACTGACTCCTCCTTCTACTGTTTATCTTATTCCATTTTAACCAAACATTCAAACGTTAATTTGAATGTAAAACGATAAAAAAACGGGAGAATGAATTCTCCCGCTTTGTCTCATTTTTGCTCCAGGCGGACACGCATGACGCCGCTATAAGGGAACAGTTTCAATTGGACCGTCTCACCCTCGAACCAGATTCCGGTCGCTTGTTCGCGAGTCGGTTGTACGTCTGGTGTTGCGATGGCTAGCTTGTCCCAATCAACGGCCCGTACTTTTTGGTCCCGGACCATGAGGAAGAATCCATCATAGAAATGATACTCGTTCACTTGGTCACGTTGAACGGCAGAAGGACTGCCAAGCTCCGCACGGACGGTTTCGAGATCTTTTCCAATCCAGTCAAGGACAGACTCCGAAGCGTTCGGGACGACTTGTTGCCAAGCGGCAATCACCTCGTCATCCGATAATGCCGTCGCTTCTGTCGTCACACTTTCTTCTGTGACCCAGCCGGTCAACCGCTCGTTCAACTGAACTTTCACAAATCCACTTACCGTCTCCAACCGTTCAAATCGATCACCCAAGTCGGCTTCATAAACGACCGTGACCCGGTCATCCGCGTATACTTTCGTATACGGTTGCCCGATATAAATCTTATCTGCCGATTCCGTCTCAGCATCAGCATCAGCCGGTTGTTCCGACTCGGAGTCGACCATTTCCGTGGCAATCTCATCCGATTCCGGTAAAGCCGAGTCCTGTTTCTTGTCAATCAGTGCCGCGAACGCGATGATCCCGACCAAGGCGAGCATTAATGCCAATGCCGTCGTGATACGGAACACGCGTTTACGCTTCCGCGTCGTCGCACGCGACAATCTTCCTCCATTCATGTTCTTCACTCCTACTCGATTCGATTCATTTCACTCGTTTCGTCAAATGGTAGGAGGTTTCCTGCTTCATCAAAAAATTTCAATTCATCTTTTGTCAATTCGTCCATCGTTCTGACCATTTGTTCGACATCGACCGGTTCATCGCGCTCATCGTTCTCACGTATGACAATGTGCTCTCCTAATTCAATCGTGCGCGAAGTCAGACGATGAAAGTAGCGGTCGTGGGAAATCAACAATAATCCACCCGGATAGACGGACAACGCCGCCTCGATTTGTTCGCGTGTCGCCACATCTAAATAGTTCGTCGGTTCATCTAATGCCAACAGATGGGCATCCGAGAAGTACAAGATGAGAAACGCGATTCGACACTTTTCTCCCATGCTCGCCTCGGTAATCGGTCGGTGCACTTCATCTCGCCGGAACAAGAAGTGAGCGAGCAACGTCCGCGCCTCCGTCTCTCCGATCTCACTATTGGCGAGTAACGCCTCAAGTAACGTTCCGGTCTCCGGGAGACGCTCGAGCGTTTGAGAGAAATATCCGATCTTCAGACGAGGATGTCGCTTGATCACGCCCGAGTGTGGTAATCGTTCACCGATCAGCACGTTTAATAACGTCGTCTTTCCGCTTCCGTTCGGTCCGGTAATCGAGATCCGCTCTCCTTTATTCATCGAGAAGGAAAACGGTTCATAGAACGGCTTGTCGTATCCAAACGTCACATCCTCACACGTCAGCCACGTTTTCGCTTCGAGCTCATCCGCCGCAAAACGGACGGAGATGGATTTCTCCTCTTTTGGTTTTTGTGGACGATTGTCTTCGAGCTGCCTTAACTTCTGTTCTCTTGCCTTCATTTTGACGGCGAGATTGGCCGCTCCTTTTTGCGCTCCCGGACTGCGGACACTCGCTGTCGCTTTCGCCTTTAAGTGCCACCCTTTATATTGGGCAATCATCTCGAGAAGTTCTGCCTTTCGGTTCTCGTATCGAGCATGTGCTCGCTCGTCACGCACGCGTTCTTCTTCTTTTTGATGTTTATACGCCGTATAGTTTCCCTGATATCGAGTGACTAGTCCGCCTGACAGTTCAAGAATGGTCGTTGCGACATCATCCATCAGTTGACGGTCGTGTGAGATGATGAGCACCGTCCCCTTAAACTGATTCAACCACTTCGTGAGCCAGTCGATCGACTCGAGATCCAGATGGTTCGTCGGTTCGTCGAGCAGGACGAGGTCCACCCGCTTCATCGTCAGTGTTGAGAGCTGAGCTCGCGTCTTCTCGCCTCCACTTAGCTCGTTAATGTTTCGGAAGAGGTGCTCCTCCAGCCCAAGTCGAGTCAATGCTCTTGTCGCCTCTTGTTCCAAGTTGTACACATCGAGTGCGAGCGCCCGTTCATAGGACCGCATGACACGCATCTCGTCACCAGAAGAAACATCTTCATAGAGCGCATATCGTTCTGGATCACTGCGCATCGTCCACTCAAGTACGGTCATGTCTGTCGATTCGATGGTCTGTCGGACGAGTCCGACCTCGCCAAGAAATTCAATCTTCCCGGCTTGCGGGGTCAACTCCCCGGTCACGAGTCGGAAGAGCGTCGTCTTCCCACTCCCGTTCAATCCGAATAATACGGCACGCTCTCCAGCCGCGACCTCGAACGAGACCGCGTCAAATAATGGTTTCCGGTCATAGTCAAACCGGACTTGTTTTACTGCTAACATCTGTTTCACCTCGCTTATGAATCCGATACGCGATGAAACAAAAAACACCATCCGCTTCAAAGCGGTGGTGTGAAGGAATCCGTTCAAAGAGGAAAACGAGCGCTTCCCGTATTTGAAAAAATGGACACACTTCACCCGTGACTGTTCAAGCGAACAGTGATGATTCGTCTCATCGTTGGAGTGAACGTGTATTTTTCATGGCACGGTGTACCTCTCTTTCCTAAGTTACTGCCACCTTATCAAATTGAAAGCGGATCCGCAAGAGTGTACCCCACAATCTCCCATTTTTTCTACTCCTTTAGGCGGATGCGGTGCATCTGTCCTCGCGATATGATGACAGTATATTCGAACAGTGAGGTGATGCATGATGCGTCGACGCATCCTCGTTCCGAGTGCCGTCTTGGCGAGCGTCGGAACGTTTCTCTATACACGATTCAAACGACAGCTCCCCCGTCCGCGCTTTAAATGGCCGGAACGTCCAGAACTGACAACCATTGATGAGACGCATGTGCAGGCGACGTGGATCGGGCATTCGACGGTCCTCATTCATTGGTATGGGCTCAAGATTTTAACGGACCCCGTCTTCTCAAAACGAATCGGTGTCCATCTCGGACCGCTGACAGTCGGCATGAAACGTCACACCGCTCCGGCCCTCTCCATTGAGGAGGTCGGCCCGGTCGATGTCATCCTACTCAGCCATGCCCATATGGACCACTTTGACCATAAAAGTTTGAAGCGACTCATCACTCGCGAGACGATTGTCGTCTCTGCTCCTGGGACGAGCCGCCTGTTGCGCCGATACCCGAGTCTGCAGACGCTCGAACTGCATCCACATGACAAAGTGACACTTGCGAACGGGCTCGATGTCCGCGCCATTCCCGTCAAGCATTGGGGCAACCGTTTCCCGTGGGACAAACATATGGGGTACAACGGATACCTGCTCAAATACAAAGGGATTCGTATGCTCTTCGCAGGAGACACGGCCTATACCGACTCCTTCAAAGGACTCGCTGACCGTGAACCGATCGACCTCGCCTTCTTCCCAATCGGTGCCTATCAACCGGACTCGTTCCAGGAAGCACACTGTACTCCGGAACAGGCTTGGATGATGTACAAAGAGAGCGGAGCGAAGCGTTTCTTCCCGATGCATTGGGATACGTTCGTCCTTTCTTATGAGCCTGTCGAGGAACCGTATCATCGTCTCGTCGCGGCCGCAAAACTCGACCGTGACCAAATTGTGATCAAGGCGCACGGGGAAAGCATCCGTCTGTAGTTTTTACTTTCCCTTCATCCAAAATTTCGGTAACGTTATAGACGAGAGGGAGGGATTTTTTATGGAATGGACGACGTTGAATAATAACGTCAAGATGCCGATGCTCGGGCTCGGTGTCTATAAGGTCGAAGATGGCGCAGTGACGGTCGATACGGTCAAAGCTGCGCTCGATGCAGACTATCGATTGATCGATACGGCTGCGATTTATCAAAATGAAGAGAGTGTCGGACAAGCGCTTCGTGAAGCAGGCATCCCACGAGAGGACGTCTTTGTGACGACAAAGCTTTGGAACGAGTTCCACGGATTCGACGAGGCGCTCCAAGCGTTTCAGGATAGCTTAAATCGGCTCGGACTCGAGTATGTCGACTTGTTCCTCATCCACTGGCCGATGCCTCGTTTCGGTAAATTCGTCGAAACGTACAAAGCACTCGAACAGCTGTATGAAGAAGGACGCGTCCGAGCAATCGGCGTCTCGAACTTTGAGATCGAGCATTTGGAACAAATCATTCAATCTTGCTCGATCGTCCCGGCCGTGAACCAGGTCGAGATCCATCCATATTTGTCTCAGAAAGAACTGATTGCATTCTGCAAGCGATATGACATCCAAATTCAAGCGTGGAGTCCACTCATGAAAGGACGCGAAGCGCTCGAAGATGAGACGATTGTCAAGGTTGCGAACGCTCACGGCAAGTCACCGGCTCAAGTCATCTTGCGTTGGCATTTACAGAACGGAGTCGCCGTCATTCCAAAATCGGTCACACCGAGTCGAATCAAAGAAAACATACAGGTATTCGACTTCACGTTGACGAAAGAAGAGATGGCGGCCATCGATGCGCTCAATCGTGACGAGCGGACCGGGTCCGACCCGAAAGAGATGCATAAAATCCATTACTGAGGAGTGAATGACATGTTCAAAAAACTGGCTTCTGATTTGACTGGCTTCAGCGACATCGGTGAGGTGATCGACCCGTCCGATTTTGATAAGGCGGACTCGGATGATTATGTCCTCCATGAGGATAACGAAAAGATCTATTTCTTGATCAAATCAAAATCGGATGAATACTGCTTTACAAACTTAGGTATGATTCACCTTGATGGAACGAGTGCGATGAGTTCGAAACGAGTGCTATATCGTTACCCTTACGCACACTATCCGATTAAGCACGTCATGTTCGAGACGGCCGGCACCGTCGACCTCGATGTCGAAGTCAAATTCACAATCGGCGACAAGCCATACTCAATCGATATCAACAAGAAACAAATCGAGCACGTGAAAGATTTGTACAAGGCACTCCTCGCGATTGAAGAGATTCAGCGGGAAGGCCGTCGCATGATGGAGTATGCGAACACATCACTGACTCACTCCGTCTCGATCTTGAGCGGACTTCGTGAAGGTGACATGAACGTGCCGAACACGTTCAAGGAATTGAACGAGCAATCGTTCGATTGGCTACAACGCCACTATCATGAATGGAACCGTAAAGACTTCGGTACGGTTTACGAGAAATACATCAATAACTAAAACAACTCCTCCGCAGACGATTTGTCTTCGGAGGAGTTGTTTTTAGTTCTCATCGATCAATTGCTCGGCCAACCGCTGATACAAGTGGCTCATATGAACGGCAGATGCGATGGCGAGCGTTCGCTTGACATCGCTCTCTTTTTCGAGCGATGTACTTAATAGCGTGTCCGCCTGGGCTTCGAACGCTTCTAGATTCTTCACTTTCTGAGCCTGATAGGCCTCGTAGAAGTCTTCAAGTGAGAACGTCTCATCCGACTCGTTCAACGGTCGGAGCGTCTCCTTAATATCACTGATCGACAAGAGACCTTTCATCTCATAAATCAAACTGAGTAACATCAGATGTTCATTTGTATACTTTTTATTTTTGACGGGATGAAACAACTTGCCCTTGGCATAGTTGTTGATCATCGTCTTCGTCAAAATGGTCTCCTCCTCGTTTCGCTTCATCTTCCCATAATGCTGCTCGAACAGCTGGATGACCTGATCCATGTATAAATCGATGGTCGGCAGCACATCCCGCGGGAGTGTGCCTTCCGTTTCGGTAATGTCCTTCGCTTTCATCTACCTCACCTCACTTCCTAAGTATAAAGAAAACTTCCATTTGTCGAAAGGTACACCTTGCTGTTTGTTCCTCTTCAGTATATCATGTAGTTATCGATACTACATGATGTGATAAGGAGTGTTTTACATGCATTCGATTTTCCGTGAACCCATCAACGCACTGACGCATCTTGCCGGTGCGGTACTGGCTTTCATCGCCCTCATCGCGATGGTCGTCAAAGCCTCGTTACTCGGCTCGCCGCTTGCCATTATGGCCGCGATTCTATTCGGGATCAGCCTCGTCTTTCTTTACTTATCGTCAGGTCTTTACCATAGCATCATCGCCTCACCGAACGTCATCGCTTTCTTCCGGAGAATCGATCATGCGATGATTTACGCATTGATTGCGGGTACATACGCACCGCTCACGTTACTCGCGCTCGAAGGACCGACGCGGTGGGTCCTCTTCGGTACCGTACACGCACTCGCCTTGTTCGGCATTATCTTCAAACTCGTTTGGTTCCATGCCCCGCGTTTCTTGTCGACCGCGCTCTATATCGGGATGGGCTGGCTGTCCGTCTTTTTTATCGGACCGCTCCATGACGTAATCGGCAACGCCGGTATCTTCTGGCTCGTCCTCGGTGGCGTCATGTATACCATTGGTGGACTCATTTACGGGTTCAAGCCAAAATTCGTCAACTGGCGAGGCTGGGGCTTCCATGAGGTGTTCCATCTGTTCATCTTGTTCGGAAGCTTCGCCCACTTCGTCTGTGTGTTTTGGTACGTCTTTTAAGTCCTCCTCGTGGAGGGCTTTTTTCATGAGCCGTTTCCTGTACTTTGAATTCAAGATTTCCTACACTAAGGACAGGAGGGATTCATCATGAAAATTGAAGTATGGTCAGATTATGTCTGCCCGTTTTGTTATATCGGTAAGCGTCGTCTAGAAGAGGCGCTCGAACAGTTCCCACAGGCAGACCAAGTGGAAGTCGAATTCAAGAGTTTCGAACTCGACCCGAACGCCCCGACGAATGATTCACGTACCATCTATGAGGCACTCGCAACGAAATATCGGATGCCGATCGAACAGGCAAAAGGAACGACTGCACAAGTCGCCGCTCAGGCCCGCGAAGTCGGACTCGATTACGATTTTGAGAACATGGTCGTGACGGGTACGCTCGACTCGCATCGTTTGACGCATTACGCGAAAACGGTCGGGAAAGAAAAAGAATTGTCGGAAGCGTTGCTTCAGGCGTATTTTGTCGACGCGAAACACATCGGGAATCACGATGTGCTACTTGAAATCGCGACAAGCGTCGGACTCGAACGTGACGCCGTGCGTGACGTCTTGACGACTGACGTGTATACGGAAGACGTCCGTGCCGAAGAGAAACGCGCAAGCGACCTCGGCATCACGGGTGTCCCGTTCTTCGTATTCGACAACAAATATGGGGTGTCTGGTGCTCAGCCGACGGAAGCGTTCACGCAAGTGCTCGAAAAAGTCTGGTCTGAGAACAATCCGACGATCCAAGTCCTTTCGAACGGCGCGACGTGCACCGACGACAACTGTGATATTTGATTGATGAAGAAGCCGACGTTTGGCTTCTTTTTTGTGGCTAAATGAATCATTCTCAAGCATAATTATTATCAACAGATAAGAATCGAGGAATACATCTATGTGGAAAAATCGGAACGTCTGGATCATCTTGACGGGCGAATTCGTCGCCGGTCTTGGTCTATGGCTCGGCATCATCGGGAACTTGGAATTTATGCAAGACCGCGTCCCCTCTGACTTTGTGAAGGCGGTCATTCTCGCCATCGGCTTACTTGCCGGGGTCGCCATCGGTCCGCTCGCGGGTCGCTTGACCGACCAAGGCTCTAAGAAAAACATCATGCTCATCTCGAGCATCGTCCGGGCGCTCAGCGTGATTTTCATGTTCGTCGCCATCGAGACGAATTCGGTCGTGTGGATGGTCGTCTTTTTAATCATCTTACAAGGGTCGGCCGCATTTTATTTCCCTGCCCTGCAGGCAGCGATTCCGCTCATCGTGAAGGAACGGGAGCTCCTCGCCTTGAACGGCGTCCATATGAACGTTTCGACGTTGTCACGTGTCATCGGGACGGCGATTGCAGGTGTCCTTTTGACACTGATCTCGCTCCGTAACGTCTACGCGCTCTCGCTCGTCGCCTATCTGTTGCTAGCGGTGGCGACACTCTTCTTGAAACTCGATGAGACGAAAACGCCCTCAGCGAAAAAGGTCGATGCAAAAGCGTCGAGTGGTTTTAAAGACGTCTTCCCGATCATCAAATCGATTCCAGTCATCTTCATGACACTCGTCATGACGCTCATCCCACTCCTCTTCCTCGGAGGGTTCAACTTGCTCGTCATCAACATCAGTGAGCTGCAAGATTCGACGGCGATTAAAGGATGGATTTATACGGCAGAAGGACTCGCCTTCATGACAGGTGCCTTTATGATTAAACGGATCGGAGAAAAATTCTCGGCGTTCTCGATCTTATTCTCGTTCTCGTTTTTAATCGGTGTCGCCCAACTGATGCTCTATTTTGCGGACATCCCGTTCATGTCCATTGCTGCGTTCGTTCTCTTCGGCTTCTCGGTCGGATGCTTCTTCCCGACGGCGGTCACGATTTTCCAGACACGGATGCCAAAAGAATATCACGGTCGTTTCTTCTCGTTCCGAAACATGCTCGACCGGATCATCTTCCAAGTCGTCCTTCTCGTGACAGGATTCTTCCTCGATTTGATTGGACTTCAGCTCATGGTCGTCTTGTTTGGAATTAGTTCGATTGCGATGACCGGCGCATTTCTTGTATACACGAGAAAGCATCAATTGCATATCGAGGAAGATTCCACAGAGAAGATGTCTTCCTAACAAAAAAACAAGCGGTGACCAAGGTCATCGCTTGTTTGCGTCTTTGAGCTCTCGCCACCACGTCGTCGTATCATTCCGACCGTCGAGCGTGATTCTCTCCCCGATTTTTGGAGTGAGGACGACTTCTTTTGGTAAGAGAGACGACATCTGTTCCGCTGGGTCGAACCAATCGTGGAACGACAGCGTGAACGCCCCCCAATGGATCGGCATCATTTGGTCGGCCCGTAAATCGTGAAACGCTTGCGCGGTCTCTTCCGGTTGCATATGGACGTCTGGCCAGCGCACGTCATATTGCCCGCATTCAAGTGCGGCAAAATCAAACGGCCCGTACTGTTCGCCAATCATCTTGAAATGCGGCGCGTAGCCACTATCCCCACTGAAGAAGAGCCGATCTGTCTCACCTAGGACGACCCATGATGCCCAGAGTGTGCTGTTGCGGTCCGTCAACGAGCGACCGGAGAAGTGACGCGCCGGCGTACAGACGAATGTCCACGACCCTAACGCATACGACTCGCCCCAATCCCGTTCTACGATTCGTTCTGCCCCGACACCCCATCGTTTCAAATGACTCCCTACCCCGAGCGGTACGATGAACATGGCGACCTTGTCTTGGATGGCAAGAATCGTTCCATAATCGAGATGGTCGTAATGGTCATGTGTCAATAAGACGACATCGATTTCGGGCAAGTCCTCTAGTTCGAACGGCAAGTCTTCACTGAAGCGTTCGTTTTTAGCGAACGGGAGTGGGGATGGGCTACGTCCAAACATCGGATCGACGAGCATCGTCTTCCCGTCCATTTGTACCATGAGCGCCGAATGACCGAGCCAATAGATTCTTGTGAAGCTCGAGCCCGTCTTCTCCTCAAAATCGATTGGCACGATCGGAAGACGTTCGGTAGGCTTACGCAGTGACGTCACATCACGATAGTCGCGCGCCATCGACACCATGTCTTGCGCAGAGAAGTTCATCGGTGTCTCATATTGATTACGGAACTTTCCATTGATCCGGTTCGGAGATTGAAGCGATTTCGGCTTTCGTCCAAGTGGTTTGTACTGTGTCAGAATCGTTCCGGTGACAGCCGCCATTCCAACCAATGAGAGCAACATCGTCTTTTTCATGTAGGTCCTCTTTTCTAATAGTTCGTTGAATTGATTATAGCGTGCCTTCGCCGTTTCTATCCGAGAAAGTATGTCGATTCGCTTATCTTTCAAAAAAATGGCGTGCTCTTCATTGAGCATTCTGGTTATTCCATTATATCAGTTCTCTTAAACCAAAAAGACCTGCTCACCCGTGTTTGGTGGAGCAGGTCTTCGGTTAAGATTTTTGCAAGATTTTAATGTCGTTGATGATGTCTTCGGTCGGAACGTTTTGGAAACCAGGATACGCCTTGATGATCTTTCCTTCCTGGTCGACCAAATAGAAATACGTACCGTGGTCGACTTGTGTACCTTCGTCAGGCTTCCGGACGAGCGCCTTGAAGTTCTGTTGGGCAAACGTTTCAATCTCGTCTTGCGAGTAACCTGAGAGGAACTGCCAATCTGCTTTCGCAAGGTCATAGCCACTCATAAACTCTTTCATCTTCTCCGGAGTGTCCACCGTCGGGTCGACGCTGAAGGAAACGAATTGCACGTCTTCGACGCCCTCTTCTTCAAGCGCTTCATTCAGCTTTGTCATATTGTATGTCATCGGTGGACAGACGGTCTCACAGCTTGTGAAAACGAAATCCGCCATCCACACTTTCCCTTTTAAATCGTCAAGACTGACCATTTCTTCATCTTGATTCGTATATTCGAACGATTCGACTTCCCAGTTGAGCGGATCCTCAATCTCTTGACCGCATCCTGCTAGGACGATAAGCATCGTCGTCAAACCAATCATCCACCATTTCTTCACACATGCCAACTCCTTATCGCTTTTTGACGTTCCACATGAGGATCGTGATGAGCGTGAAAGCTGTCAATGCGAGGAACGGGATTGTGATGAACCCGAGCCAGTTAATGTATTGACCGCTACACGGAACTCCTTGTGCACAAGGTTGAATTTCTGCAAAACCTGGCACTTTCTGTACCAAGTAATGGTAAAGTGATACGAAACCGCCTATGATAGTAAGCGGTAACACATATTTCCGAACCGCCCGATCTTCCGTGAAGACGGCAATCCCCAAGAGGATGGTCAGCGGATACATAAAGATACGTTGAATCCAACATAGCTCACATGGCACGAACTCCCGGATCTCACTGAAGTAGAGACTGCCGAGCGTCGCCGTCAACGAGACGAGCCAAGCGAGGTATAACCCATACTTTTCGAGAAATGATTTCATCTTACAAATCCTGCTCGATCAGCTCTTGGATTTTTTCGTAATCGAACGGGTCTTCGAGCATCACACCGTTGATCATGATAGACGGCGTGAATTGGACACCGTTCTCTTTTACAAGACCATCATCCGTACTGACTTTTTCAAGCACGGTCGATTCTTCCCCAAGGTCTTGCTCAAACTTCGCCAAGTCGACCGATGTCGTCTTGCTTGCGATTTCTTTCAGCTTCTCGACGGTCACCCACGCATTGTCGTGTTGTTGTGATTCCGGTTGCGCATCGTAGAGCGCCTTATGGAACTTCCAGAACGACTCAGGATCTTGCTCGTATACCGACTCGGAAGCGAGGGATGCCAAAATTGATTCTTGTCCATGGAACAAGACGTTAATATAGCTGAAGCTGACGTCTTCCTTGTCGAGATAATCCGCTTTCAGTTGCGGGTAAATCGTTTCACCCCACTGTTTACACGAAGGACACTTGTAATCTCCGAACTCGACGACGGATACTTTCGCATCCGGGTTTCCGAGTGTCGGTTGTCCTTCAATCGAGACGTGATCGCCACGCTCGGCTGTCGTCGACTCATCTTGGTTGAGTAAGACGAACACCAATGCGATTAACGCGACCGCAACGATGGTCAAGATGACCAACAATTGATTCTTTTTCATTCTCTTCACCTCTATCTATTTTGACTCGTCTTTCATTATAGCGGAAACTCTTCTTCCTATCATGATATCGACTCGTTTTTCATAATTCTCTTCAATTCAAGCTTTAGGAGGTTTATTTACGCATGATCAAGTCTTTTACGATGCGCCTCGGACTCATTTTGGCGCTCAGCATTGCCACGCTCGTCTTTTTACTGACAATCGCCCTCACTTCTCTCATCAGTCATAGGGCATCTGATTCACTCGAACAAGAAATCGGGGAACGCCTGTCGACGACATCGCATCAGTTGGCGGACAAGCTCGATTTTTATATGTGGTCACGCTATCAAGAAGTCCAACTCTTACAGGGTCTCGATTTAGAGGACCGAGATGAAACACGTCGACTCCTCGATCAAGTCCAGACGAACATCCCCGCCTTCTCATGGATGGGCGTCACGGATGCGGCCGGGACCGTCGTCGCTTCGACGAACGGGATTCTCGAGGGAGCCTCGATTGCCGAACGACCGGTTTATCTCAAAGCACAAGATGCTCCCTTTATCGGAGATGTCCACGAGGCGGTCCTCTTAGCTGAATTATTGCCCAATCCGACGGGGGAACCCCTTCAATTCGTCGATATCAGTGTCCCGCTTTTCCAGGACGGCTCGTTTCAAGGGGTACTTGCCACTCATTTAAGCTGGGCCTGGGGGAAAGAAGTACTCGAACATTTCAATCGAACGCTTCATGAACAAGTCGATGATACGGATTTATTCGTCATCAGTGAACGAGACAGTGTCGTGCTCCTCGGTCCAGACGACATGGTCGGAAAACCACTCCCTGTATCCTTTACAGAAGGCGCCTCCGTGAAAGAGTGGGATGACGGTCAAGACTATCTGACAGGCATGTCAATCGGAGAAGGATATGATGAATATCCTGGACTTGGTTGGCAGGTCGTCGTCCGTCAGCCGACGGCAGTCGCGTTTGCACCGGTCGAGACGCTTGAAACGAGAATTCTATGGATTGGTTTATTGGCCTCACTTGTGACGGCTGTACTCGGTTGGCTACTCGCTTCGATCGTGACGAGACCGTTGAAGCGAATCACCGAAACGGCTTCGCTCATGGAACAAGGGAAAGCGAACACGTTTCCCCATCAATCAGGAATCAAAGAGATTGAGTCGCTCGCGTTCGCGCTCGAATCGCTCGTCACCTCCCTTACGGAGTCAGAGTCGGAACGGGTACACTTTGAAAAACTAGCGAATCGTGACGCACTGACCGGTCTTTCAAATCGGGTCGCCCTACGTGAGCAGCTGAATCAACTACACACCTCGAAAGAACCTTACGTCTTCTTCTATCTCGACCTCGATGGCTTCAAGGCGGTGAATGATACATATGGTCATGGGGTCGGGGACGAGGTATTGGTCGAGGTCGCACAACGGTTACGGGCTCTGCCCATCGAGGAGGCCTATCCCGTTCGATTGAGCGGAGACGAGTTCTTCCTCATGTTCCCAAGGACTGAGCGTTCGACCCAACAAATTCGGGAGGTTGGAAACACACTCATCGATACAATTTCTAAACCGATTACGCTAGACATCGCATCGGTGAAAGTCGGGGCTAGTATCGGGGTGTCCATTTGGAGTCCACCGGAACCACCACACATTGCCATCGAACAAGCGGACGACGCGTTATATCGGTCAAAAGCGAACGGGAAACATCAACTTTCTTTCCATGAGTCGCTCTCATGACATCGTTTCCCCATGCAAAAAGGAGTTCATCATGAACTCCTTTTGCTTATTCTTCCGTTTCCGTATCCACGTCTTTCTTCTGCACGTGTCGCCAGTCCGTTCAAGAATCCAATGACAGCATACATTTCCTCTAACAATACGTCCTGTTCTTTATCGATTTCATCGAAGATGGCTTGTCCCCATCGTTCAATGATTCCGCCGAGTTGAAGATAGTCATCGTTTATTCTTGTCGCGCAACAACTCCAAATAGTCACGAACCTCTTTCAGATTGTCATGTGTCATCGAGATGGCACCCGCTTTTTCTGTCGCCAAGATTTTTTGATGGGTCATCAGATGCATCGCGTCGATAAGATTCCCTACAAAAAAAATACTCGCCCCTACATAGGAGCGAGTACCTTCTCGTTTTACGCTTCGAACAATAATTGTTCTGGATCTTCAATCATGTCTTTAATGTGCTTGAGGAATGTCACAGCCTCACGACCATCTACGATTCGGTGGTCATACGAGAGTGCCACGTACATCATCGGACGGTTCTCCATTGTATCCGCATCGATGGCGACTGGACGGAGTTGAATCGAGTGCATCCCAAGGATAGCGACTTGCGGTCCGTTCAAGATTGGTGTTGAGAGGAGTGAACCGAACACGCCACCGTTTGTGATCGTGAACGTACCACCTGTCAAATCACTCAACCCGAGCTTGTTGTTACGCGCTTTGTCTGCGAGGTGAAGGATGTCTTTCTCGATCTCCCCGAAGTTTTTGCGGTCCGCTTCACGGACGACCGGAACGACGAGACCATCTGGAGCCGAAACGGCGATTCCGATGTCATAATATTTCTTCAAGACGATTTCGTTGCCTTGGATTTCAGCGTTCAAGTAAGGCATCCGCTTGAGAGCCGCCACTGCTGCTTTCGTGAAGAATGACATGAAGCCGAGTTTGACATCGTTGTCTTTCACGAACTTCTCTTGGCGACGTTTACGAAGTGCCATGACCGCAGACATGTCGATTTCATTGAACGTCGTGAGCATCGCTGCTGTCTGTTGCACTTCGACGAGACGGTTCGCGATCGTCTGACGGCGACGTGTCATTTTGATGCGCTCTTCTTCTTTTCCACTTGCAGCTGGTTGTGGTGCCGGAGCTGCTGCCGCTGGTTTCTGCTCTTTCACAGCCGGTTTCTCTTCATGTCTCGATACATCATGGACGTTGATGCGCCCGATTGGATCATTCGTTTGAACGGCTGAGAGATCGATGCCTTTCTCACGAGCGAGTTTACGTGCAGCCGGTGTCGCGATTGGTCCTTTACCCGGGCTCGCCACGTGTTCTTCACGTTTCTCAACTTTCTTGCCTTCCTCGACAGACTCCGTCTTTTTCTCAGTCGGTGCTTCTGTCTTCGTTTCAGTCGCGTTTTCCGTCTTCGTCTTCGTCGCGACAGCCGTACCACCACCTGAACCTGAACCGAGACGTGCGATGACTTCACCGACTTGAACCGTGTCCCCTTCTCCGGCAAGTTGCTCTTCTAACACACCCGCTTCGTCAGCCGGGACTTCGATATTGACTTTATCTGTCTCGAGCTCGACGATGGCTTCCCCTTTTTCGACTTGGTCGCCTGGCTGTTTGAGCCATGTCGCGACCGTTCCTTCCGTAATGGACTCTGCTAACTCCGGTACTTTGATTTCGATCACAATGAGTTCCCCCTTAACTTATTTACGATCTTTTTGATATGTGCTCGTGCCTGCACCGCTCGAGACGACGTCACGAGAGAGTGCTTCACGGATGATGCGTGCTTGTTCTTGTTTATGAGCTGTCGGATTCCCTTCAGCCGGACTCGAACGACGGCGACGACCGATATAACGGACATCGAGTCGGTTCGTTGTGACCGCTTCTAAACGAGGCTCGATATATGTCCAAGCCCCCATGTTTTTCGGTTCTTCCTGAACCCAGACGATTTCACGCGCGTTCGGATAACGGCTGATGACGTCACGAATCTCACGAACCGGGAACGGATAGATTTCTTCGACCCGGACGATATGCAAGAAGTCGAGTGACTCTTCTGACTTGCCGACCGCTTCCGCGAGGTCGATTGCCATTTTCCCTGTACAGAAAACAAGACGTTCGACTTTCTCTGTGTTTTCCCCGAGACCTGGTTGTTCGACGATTGGTTTAAAGCTCTCTTCCGTGAACGCCTCGACTGGTGACGTGGCGAGCGGATGACGAAGCAAACTCTTCGGTGTCATGATGATCATCGGACGAATCTCTTCTTTCCCGAGCATCTCTGCTTGACGACGAAGAATATGGAAGTACTGTGCCGCAGACGAAAGGTTTGCGACTGTCCAGTTTTTCTCCCCGGCAAGTGTCAAGTAACGTTCCATACGTGCACTTGAGTGCTCCGGCCCTTGTCCTTCGTAACCGTGCGGCAAGAGCATGACAAGGCCTGACTTTTGGCCCCATTTCGCGCGTCCCGCCGAGATGAACTGGTCGAACATGACTTGTGCCGAGTTCGCGAAGTCACCGTATTGTGCTTCCCACAAGACGAGTGTATCTTGTGCGAATACGTTGTAGCCATATTCAAATCCAAGCACCGAACCTTCTGAGAGCGGGCTGTTATAGACCGAGAACGATGCTTTCGCCGTCGACAACTCATGGAGTGGCGAGAATTTCTTACCTGACTCGACATCGTTCAACATGATGTTCCGTTGGGCGAACGTTCCGCGCTCTGAATCTTGACCGCTCAAGCGGACCGGCGTACCATCTGAAAGAATTGACGCGAAGGCGAGCGTCTCCGCATGACCCCAGTCAATTTTTCCACCTTCGCTGAACGCATCACGACGACGGTCGAGTACTTTTTGAAGCTTATGGAAGACACCAAAGCCTTCCGGCCAATCAAGCAATTCGTCGTTCAATTGAGTCAGGAGATCGCGTTTCACGCTCGTATCGACTTTCGGGAATCCTTTATGGACCGCATCCGGCAAGACGATATCTGCATCCTCTTCTTCAGAAGGAACGAGGTCGCGCGCTGCTTTCAGCGCTTCTTCAATCTTTTGCTCGATTTGTGCTTTCTCATCTTTCGTCATGACGCCTTCTGCCTCAAGTTGTGCGGCATAGACGTGACGGACAGACTGGTGTCCTTTGATGGCTTTGTAAAGGACCGGGTTCGTGTTCATCGGTTCGTCCATTTCGTTGTGTCCGTATCGACGGTATCCAATCAAATCGACCAAGATATCTTTATGGAATTTCGCACGATATTCACTAATCAACTTCGCGACGGCAACACATGCCTCCGGATCATCCGCATTCACATGGAAGACCGGAATCTCGTAGCCTTTGGCGATATCACTTGCGTAACGCGTCGACCGTGAATCGTTCGGGTCCGTTGTGAAACCGATTGTGTTGTTGGCGATGACGTGAACCGTCCCACCTGTACGGTAACCCGTCAAGTTTGTCATGTTGAGTGTCTCCGCGACGATGCCTTGTCCTGGGAAGGCCGCATCTCCGTGGATCAAGATTGAGGCTGCCAAATCGTCGTGCTGTACAGCCGATCCTTTTTCAGAACGGTCATCTTGTGCGGCACGCGTGTATCCTTCGACGACCGACCCGACGAACTCGAGGTGACTCGGGTTGTTCGCCAAGTTGAGACGGACTTCTTTTTGCTGTTCGACCACTTTCCGGTCAAGACCGAGGTGATATTTCACATCGCCTGACCAACCGAAGTTGATGCCGATTGACCCTTCAGATGGGATCAATTCTTTGTTCGGTGCGTGCTGGAACTCCGCAAAAATCATTTCGTATGGTTTGCCGAGAACATGGGCAAGTACGTTCAAACGTCCACGGTGGGCCATCCCGATGTTGATATGTTCCGAACCGCTCGAAATGAGGCCTCCGACCATCGCATCGAGAAGTGGCACCATCGCATCCAATCCTTCGATCGAGAAGCGTTTTTGTCCGACGTACGTTTTATGAAGGAATGATTCAAACAGTTCGGTTTCAGCCAAACGTTTGAATAACTCAATTTTTTCTTCTTTCGAGAAGGTTTGCTGTAACGCCCCTTGCTCGACTTGACGGCGAATCCACTTCTTCTCTTCCATATCATCTAAGTGACGGAGTTCGATGGCGACCGTTCCTGTATACACGTCAAGCAAGTGACGGAATAGTTCTAAGGCGCTCGCGTTTGGTTTTGGTGCATCATCTGATAAAAGGCGGGCCGGAATTTGTTTTAAGTCTTCTTCTGTCAAATCATAGCGTGACAGTTCGAATAACTCCTGCTCGCGCGGGTGATCTTTTAGTGGGTAAATATCAGCTGCTTTATGACCGAAAGCACGGATGTCGTTGATGAGCCGTGTCGCCGAGACGACCTTCTCTAAATCAAACGATGGACCCGAGACTGGAACTTCTGTCGGTGTCGACGTTTCCGGTGCCCCAAATTCGTCAAAATATCGGCGCGTTTCTTCATCGACCGATGATGGGTCTTCCAAATATTGTTCGTACAGTTCAATGATGTAGCCTAAGTTAGGACCATAAAATGCTTGCGATTTCTCGTGAACATTCGACGACTCTCCCATTGAATAAATCCCCCTTATCCATTCCTAAACGTCCAATCTGTGAACGCTTTCATTTTAACATGTAGCCCGAAGCAGTTCACCCTTCTCCTGCCCTGGTGAACAAAACCAAATCTTGCCTCTAACGCTCAACTTCATACTACACCTTTCGTCGCAGAAAGACCCTTACAAATTCACAATTCGTCCATACTATTTCAATAAGTTTTGCTTATCGATAAATTGTGTCTTGATATATTTGTTTCAACAATTTCAAAAAAAGATGAAACCTTATTTCAAACAGCCCCGTAATAGGGAGTGTAGGCATTACACCATTACTCTTAACAGAAAGCTAGGTGACCACATGTTATCCGTACAAAATGTCCATAAAAAGATGGGAAAAGCAACGGTATTGACAAATGTCAGTTTTGACGTCATTCCAGGAGAAATTTTCGGATTCCTCGGACCGAACGGCGCCGGGAAGACGACAACCATTCGAATCATCACGGGCCTCATGCCTGCGACGCACGGGACCGTGACGGTCGATGGGTATGACGTGGCGAACAACCGCCAAGAAGCGCTCAGCCGAATCGGGGCCATCGTCGAGAATCCTGCATTCTATCCGTACATGACGGGACGGGAAAACTTGATTCATGCGATGAACTTGATTCCGAACTTGAAAAAAGTCGACTTGAATGCACTCGGTGCCCTCGTCGGACTCGACGGAAAGCTCGATATGAAAGTCAAACAGTACTCACTCGGGATGAAACAGCGCCTCGGGATTGCCCGTGCCTTGTTGCATAACCCAAAAGTGCTCATCTTAGATGAGCCGACGAACGGTCTTGACCCAGCCGGGATCGCCGACCTTCGGAATTACTTACGCCATCTTGCGGACCACCGCGGAATCGCCATCCTTATCTCGAGCCATTTATTGAGCGAGATGGAATTGATCACCGACCGTTTCGCAATCATTGACCAAGGACAAATCAAGTCAGTGGAAGACGGACAGACGAAGGCTGACAGCGTCATCCTCTGTAAAGTTGCCAAGGAGCAGATGAACGAGGCGCTTGACGTCGCAGCACTCGCCTTCGATGATGTGAAAATCGTCCAGCAGTCTGCCGAGTCGTTTATCGTACCGCGTCAAGAGACGGACATTCCGGTCTTACTGAAACAATTAATCGAGCGCGATATCGCCGTCTATCAAATTGGTATGAAACACGAGTCGCTCGAAGAACAATTCTTGAAATTGACGAAAAAAGAAGGAGGTACGAACAATGCGTTCATTACTCAGCAATGAATGGATGAAATGGCGTCGTACGATTAAACCATACGTCGCCCTAGGCGTGTATACGGCAATCATCCTCATCGTATACGCTGTATTGGCCAGTGGTGAAGGGACACCGGAAGCGGCATCGTTCTTTGAATTTTCAACGATGGGTGCCATCGCTTTCTTGAGTATTTTTACGATTGTCTTTACGGCCGAGATGGTCGGGAACGAATTGAAATTTGATACGTTGAAACACTTGTTGATGAGCCCGTACTCTCGCGACCGCATCTTATTGTCGAAGCTCGTCATGGCCGTCCTCGTCATGTTGCTCCAATTCGTCTTTATCTTGGTCGTCGCGTTCGGGTTCTCACTCACGTTAGACGGCTCTGTCACATGGGATGTCGTCCGTCCGATCCTCATCAGTGTGAGCGGACCGATCTTCATCATCTTCTTGACGCTCATGTTCTCGGTCGTCTTCAAGTCAGTCGGCGTCGTCATCGGTTTCACGGTACTCGCAAACTTCGCCTCAAGTATCATCGGCGGTCTTCTCGTCGCTTGGAAACCTGAGCTTGCGAAATGGATTGTCTTCTTGCATACAGACCTTTCAATCTATGACGTCAACCCAGAGTTTATGAAAGCGATGGACGCTACGATGGGCTTCTCGATTTTCTATGTCGCCCTTCATATCATCGCCTTCTATCTCATCACGGCATTTATGTTCCGCAGTAAAACGTTCGCTGAATAAGCATACTTCAAATGAAAAAGTGGTACCTCTTTGCTATAGGAGTTTTATAGTAAGGAGGTATTTCTATGTCTAAGACGGCATTACTCATTATTGATTTGTTCAATGATTTTGATTTTGAAGGTGGCGACATGCTACGTAAACATACGGAAGCGATTGTTGAACCGATTCTCGAGCTTAAAAAGCACTTTAAAGAGTTGGACTTGCCCGTCATTTATTGTAATGATAACTTCGGACAATGGAAAGATAGCACGGAAGACATCATTGAGTATGTAAAGGCTTCTAAGGGTGAACATATTGCCTCGCAAATCGAACCGGAAGATGAAGAGTATTTTATTATAAAACCAAGGCACTCCACTTTCTTTGGAACTCAGTTAGATATTTTACTTCGTCAGTTAAACGTGACGAAATTGATTTTAACCGGAGTCGCGACGGATATTTGTATCCTCTTTTCTGCCAATGATGCATATATGCGTGACTATGATATATATGTACCTCGTGATTGTGTGGCGGCAGAAACATCAAAACGTCACGAAAGTGCCTTGACGATTATCGATGAAGCACTGGGAATTGAAATATCTCCTGTGTCTGAATATATGAGTCACATTCAAAAGTGATTTATAGTAATCATCGCGGTCACAAAATCCTAACATTTAGAACGTTTTGAAGCTCTTCTTCTAAGCTATTCTTAAGTTATAACGGTCAGTAAAGGGTGTGATGTTTTTGTACCTAACAATCGGATTAGCCTTGCTCGTCTGTTTGATTGCAATGATTTTCACTATTATGGTCGGGCTCGGGAAAGACCGCTCCACGTACAGTCAAAAGAAGAGCTGGTCGATGGTATCTTGGCTCTACATCATCTTGCTCCCTGTCTCGTTCATCGGACTCGGACTCCTCTACTATTTCATTACGAAATAACACAAAAATCACGATGCCAGCATATAGGCATCGTGATTTTTTTATGCAATCAAGTCACTCCAGATTTTGATGGTACTCGCCAAGATGAGTAGCGCTAAAATCCATTGGAGTGCTTTTGTATTCATATTCTTCCCGACATTCGCCCCGATTGGAGCGGCAATCAGGCTCGCGATAATCATAATGATGGCCGGACCCCAGACAATTTGATCGGTGATGATCTTACCGAACGTCGAGCCAATCGACGAGATGAAGGTGATGGCGAGAGAACTCGCAATCGCCATCTTCGTCGGGATGCGTAAGACGACAAGCATGATCGGCATGAGAATGAACGCCCCCGCTGCCCCGACGATTCCTGCGGCGATTCCTACAATGAAGGCAGAGCTTGCTGCGATCACTTTGTTGAACCGGACTTGGTCGAGTGGCATATCGTCCACTTGTGGCTTCGGCAAGAACATCATGATTGTGGCAATCGTTGCGAGTACGGCATAGACGACATTGATCATCACTTCCGAAAGAATCGTCGATCCGTATCCACCGATGAAGCTACCAATTAATACCGACACCCCCATGTAAAGAATCAACTGCTTGTTTAAGTATCCACCTTTACGATAAGCATAAATCCCGCCGATTGTCGCAAAGAACACTTGAATCGCACTGATTCCGGATACTTCATGCGCGCTGAAAGCCGCGAACCCTAGAATCGGTGGAATGTATAGCAACATCGGATACTTGATGATCGATCCACCAATCCCGACCATCCCAGAAATGAACGACCCGATAAATCCAATTAGAAAGATTGTAATGATAAACCCGAACTCCATATAGACTCCTCCATTTGCTCTCGTCTTCTCTACTTATTCAATCGATTCCCAGGCCATCATCCCGCCTGATACGTCATAGATTTCCGTATAGCCGGCATCCTGTAATTGACTAGCAGCCTGGGCACTTCGGTTACCGCTCCGACAGATCACATAGATTGGTTCGTCTTTCGGATAAGGCAGTTGATTTGCATCTAATGAAGAAAGTGATGCGTTCACCGCCCCTTCGATATGCCCCCCCTCGTATTCAGACGATTCTCGTACGTCAAGGAGTGTTATTTCTTCGTTTTCCAATTTGTTTTGTAGAGTTTTAACGTCAATTCTCGTAATTTCATCCTTTTCTGATGTGATTACAAAGATAAAAATCGCCATTAAAGCCAAAACTCCGACAAATAAGGAAATTCTCTTCATGTTTTACCCTCCAATTCTTTTCACTTGCGCTCATTATACCTTAGGGGGTATATTAAAGCCAACGAAACATTCTCGTTGCCAAAAACCTTAACCATGAAAAGGAGATCACAGACTCATGAAGACGATTACGACTACTGAATTAGAAGCGTTACTTCAAGCAGACGACTCACTCAACCTCATCGATGTGCGAGAGGTAGACGAATATGCTGGAGGTCACATCAAACAAGCGAAGAACGTACCACTTTCTGAATTCGGGGCAAAAGTCGATGAGCTCGATCGCTCTAAACCGATTCACGTCATTTGCGCAGCCGGCGGACGCAGCATGAACGCATCTGCCTATCTCGATTCACTCGGATTCGATGTCACGAACGTCGACGGTGGGATGATGAGCTGGCAAGGCGAAGTCGAATAAACGATTACATCCATAGGGGGAAATTGATATGCTATTACGTTATTTTTATGATGAAAAATTAGCACAAGCTTCATATATGGTCGGTTGCCAAATGACGGGAGAAGCCATCGTCATCGACCCGGCCCGTAACATCGAACCTTATCTTCAAGAAGCGAAAAAAGAAGGTATGAACATCGTCGCAACGGCAGAGACGCATATCCATGCGGACTTTGTATCGGGATCACTCGAACTCGCGAAGCGCACAGGTTCGAAAGCCTACCTATCAGACGAAGGTGATGCTTCTTGGAAGTATGCATTCGCGAAAGAAATCGACGCACAACTCGTCAAAGAAGGCGACACGTTCAAGATCGGAAACGTGACACTCGAAGTCATGCACACACCTGGTCACACACCGGAACATATTTCGTTCCTTCTTTATGACCGCAACCAGACACAACCGATGGGGATCTTCACAGGAGACTTCGTCTTCGTCGGAGACATCGGTCGCCCTGACCTTCTCGAAGAAGCAGCAGGTGTGAAAGGAACAACGGCAATCGGTGCGGAACAAATGTTTGATTCACTCAAAAAATTCATGGCACTTCCTGACTTCGTTCAAGTCTGGCCAGGACACGGCGCAGGTAGTGCATGTGGGAAAGCGCTCGGCGCGATCCCAACATCGACGGTCGGTTACGAGAAAGCGACGAACTGGGCGCTTCAAATGACGGACAAAGATGCCTTCATCAAAGAATTGACGACGGATCAACCAGAACCGCCGAACTACTTCGCGATGATGAAGAAAGTAAACAAAGAAGGCATTCAAGTGACGACGGACATCGCTCGTCCTGAAGTCATCGGGTCGGACCGTCTCGATACACTCGTCGAAGAGACGCAAGTCGTCGACACGCGTAAAGGAGAAGGCTTTGCGAACGGACACGTACCAGGGACAATCAACATCCCGTACAACAACAAGTTCGTCTCGTGGGCTGGCTGGCTCGTCAACTTCGACAAAGACATCACACTTATCGCAAGTGCGGATGACGTCGATCAAGTGCAGACCGACCTTCAATCAATCGGTCTCGATCGCCTTCGCTTCATCGTCCCAGTCGAAGAGCTCGACGCATCACTTTTGACGGAAACGTATACGGACGTGACGGCAGAAGAAGCAATCGAAGCTGCTGAAAAAGGTGACGTGTTCGTCCTCGACGTTCGAAACGCGACAGAATGGAACGCGAGCCATTACGAAAAGGCAGAGCGCATCTTGCTCGGTAAGCTCGCAAGTGACCACGAAGGTCTTCCGACAGACCAAACGATTGCGGTGCATTGTGCGTCAGGCGTCCGCTCACGCATGGCGGCAAGTGTCCTTCAATCGCTCGGCTACAAAGATATCCACAATATCCTCGGTGGCTATGGCGCGATGAAGACTGTCTTGAACGCTCAACAAATCAAGTAATGCTATACTGACTATGAATATGGCGCCCGCTTCGAGAGGGGCGCCTTTTGTTTAGGAGGGAAAGACGTGGTCGCCATCGGTCCACTCAACATTCGTTTCGATTTACTCATCTTTGTACTAAGCCTTGCCGTCCTTTACGGCATCTTCCGCTTTCTCGGGTTGTCGAGTAAACAGCGTGAAGCCGTCATCGGGACATGGTTCTATGGTTTTCTTGCCTGGAAAGGAAGCGCCATCCTCATCGGTCTGTTGACGACTCGTGATATTTCTCTTGCTCTCTATGCTACAGGAGGGGTATGGTCTCAATGGATCGCGGCCGTTGTTATCCTTTGGCTCGTCTATCGACTCGATCGAGACCTTTTAGGATATTGGATGCTGAGCGGGCTCCTCATCTGGCTCGGGATGACGCTCGCGGTTCCGGTATACGGGACGATATTCTCTCTACCCGACCAGCCGATTCATCTTTGGAGTGCTGTCCTTATCCTCATACTATTCGGGATGACATGGCGTTGGATGCATGCACCGACTCGAGGACACCTCCTTTGGACCGTCCTTGGCGCATCTAGTACTTGGCTGTTTCAGTCGTATGCGGTTGGACAAGTTCAATGGTGGATGATGGGCATCTCCTTCATCCTGCTCGGGCTTTCGCTCTATGTCGCTCGTCCTTCAAGAAGAGTCATACAATTGAGTATCGGTGCTCTCGTCTTGCTCGCGATCGTGAATGCTGTCCTGCCAGAGAAAGCGACACAATCTGTCACGACAGAGACGGCGTCAACCGGTTTGAACATCGGGCAAATTCCCCCTTCGTTCGAATTACAGCGAACTGATGGGAGTACATTCGACTTAACTTCACTACGTGGTCAGCGCGTCGTCGTCAACTTTTGGGCGTCCTGGTGCCCGCCTTGTCGGGCGGAGATGCCGGATATGGCGGCGTTCGCGAAAGAGCGAGATGACGTGACCATCGTCGCCGTCAACACGACGACGAGTGAACGCGACCCCGCCGATGCCGTCTCGTTCGTCGAACCGTATGAAGACGCATTTACCGTCGTCTATGACCGTGACGGCCAAGTCGGAGATGCGTATCGGATTCAAGCGATGCCGACGACGTATGTGCTCGATGAATCGGGTGTGATCATCGCGAAGCAATTTGGTGCCATCGACAAGAATTGGCTCGACGCCCAATTGAATTGAACATGACAAAACCGCCGACAAAGAGTTGTCGGCGGTTTATCTTATTGCTTCAAATAGCCTTGTGCTTTCAAAAAGTCTTTGACGTCAAGCCGTGTCGATTTCGACAACATACGCCCCATTTGACCAGTCCACGTATCTTTACGCGGGTTCGAGCCACGGACCATATAGTAATCGTGGATCAACGCATCGTAATCGGAAAGGGACTGCTTCATCCGTTCTGGATTCGCTTCATACATATTTTCATGGTAGACATGTTGGAACGGTAAGCGTGGTTTTTGATCCTCGACTGAGGCCGGTACACCGACGGCCATCCCGAAGAGCGGAATGACCCGTTCCGGCAATACGAGCACTTCTTTCACCGCAAAGAGGTCGTTCCGAATGCCACCGATATAACAAATTCCGAGCCCCATCGACTCTGCCGCCACTGCCGCATTTTGAGAGGCAAGTGCAGCGTCGATCACCGCGACAAGCAACTTTTCATCAGTCTCAAGTGTTGAGGACACTTCTGTTTCTTGCAGTTCACCAATCACTTCATGGCGGTGCAAATCCGCACAAAAAACGAAGAAGTGACCGTTCTCGACGACATAGGACTGGTTGCCCGCAATCTCGGCAAGTCGTTTCTTCTTCGCTTCATCGGTCACCCCAATGATGGAGTAGGCTTGGATAAAGCTAGACGTCGATGCCCGTTGTGCGCTCTCGACGATGGTTTGGATCTGTTTGTCTGTCAATTTCTCGTCCGTAAAATCGCGGACGGAACGGTGGTTCAATAAAGTCTCAATCACTTCGTTCATACGTTCTTCCCCCTTTTTTTCAATCTTGGCATAAGCTCTCTGAATCCACAAATGAGAGGAATCCATCGAGCACATTTTGAGGGAGGACGCTCACATCTCGTCTTCTTATGCTATCATTATAAGCTACATAGTAAATACGATAGTGTAACTTCGAATAAGGAGCGAGATAGATGAAAAGAATACCATTTTACATTCCATTTCTGCTTGGGGTGCTGCTCCTCTCCGGTTGTACGGATGCCGATGTGAGCGTCCCGACATCGACGTCAACTGAGCAAACAGTTGAAGAGGAACCTGTACAAGAGGAACAAATCACCGAGATTCCTGAATCTGAAGGCGATCTTTTTAAAGGCTATACGAAGATCGAGGTCGATGGCGGCGATCAGTCCGGCACACGTGAAGCGAATGTCGTCGTCGATATCGGCTTTGGCGATCGTGAGTATTGGGCGTTCACGAACGAACATGGTCAACTGGTTCGTGTGATTGCCGACGAAATCACGCTTCAAGACGATGAAACCGAAGACGTTAATTCTTCAGGACGCTATTATGCAGACGAGGCAAAAGTTCCGGGTGTCGAAGACCCGAACCTCGACGAAGGCCATATCATCGCCGATTCACTTGGCGGTGTCTCAAACGCCTATAACATCACGCCACAAAACAGCGCACTCAACCGTTACGGCGACCAGGCATTCATGGAAGATGTCATCCGGAAGGCTGGCGGGGCGAAAGACTTCGAAGCTATCATCACCTATCCGAACACGACGACTCAGATTCCTTCCCGCTACCAATACACGTATACCGTACGGGGCAATACGGTCACCGATACGTATGATAACGTGGATCCGGAGGAAGTGAACGAATCGCTCGGATTGACGGATGATTCCCCTCCTGCAGTGACGACGGAACCAGTCGAGGAACGGGAATTATCCGATATCGACCTTGACGGAAACGGACAAGTGACAATCAAAGAAGCAAAGAACGCCGGATTCGAGATGCCGATCACGCGTGACCATTGGCTGTATCAATACATGGACGACCGAGACGGTGACGGGCTGGTCGGGGAATAACTATTAGGAGAGATGATATGCATAAAGTTGGATTTATAGGTGTTTTCTTTACTTTGTTCTCGCTTTTTTTGATAGAGGTTATATCGTATAGCAACGGGATAACAGAAGCGCCAAATCCTTTACTAGAACGTACACTTGTTTATATTGTTCTAATGGGACTTCTATCTGGTGTCTTGATTCTCATTGACTCTATTATTTATTTTAAAAGACGCTAAATACAAATAAGTGTAGCTCATGGCTAGTCATTTGGCTGAATGTGTTTATGGTAACTGCATTCTACAGATGATTGTCGCCATGGGCTTTTTTGTGTTCACTTTGATGTTTCCTTTCATCATACAAAAAACCGCGGTGTAAGACCGCGGTTACGTGTTTAGTTCGACATTTGATTCAAGAATGGTGTGAGATCGACGTTCAACTCTTTCGAGAGACGCTCTCCGAGTTCACGGTCCGCACGATAGAAGTTGCAGATCAAGAGGAGAACGGTCTTCTCGTGACGAACTTTTTTGATATGCGCCACGAGGTTACGAACGAGCGTATCCTTCTCTTCCTGAGAATAGCGACGATACACCTCTCCGGCTTGTCCGAAGTCGTTCGTCTTCTCAATCTTCTGACGACCCGTCACGCCTGTGATCGGTTGCGGCGTCTCGATATAGTCCGCATTTGGCTTCGGCGCGTCTTCGTAACGGTTCGGCTCGTAGTTGACCGGACTCGTCTGTTGCTTGAACGGCATCGCCCCGTCACGCTGGTTGTTCGCGACTTGAGCGAATGGGCAGTTGATTGGGAGTTGGAGATAGTTCGGTCCGATGCGGTAACGCTGCGTATCCGAATACGAGAAGAGTCGTCCTTGGAGCATCTTGTCTTCTGACGGCTGGATCCCTGGTACGAGGACGCCTGGGTTGAAACCGACAGATTCAGTCTCGGCGAAGAAGTTGTCGACATTTTTGTTGAGGGTCATCGTTCCGACCAATTGATACGGGATGACATCTTCGAACCAATCTTTCGTCGCATCGAGCGGGTCGAAGTCAAAGTTGTCCATGTCCGCTGGGTCGAGAATCTGTACATATAGATCCCATTCCGGATAGTCTCCATTTTCAATGGCGTTGAACAGATCACGTGTCGCATGGTTGAAGTCTTCTGCTTGGATTTTCGCCGCTTCTTCCATCGACAAGTTTTGAATTCCTTGCTTCGGTACCCAGCGCATCTTTATGTACACCGTGTTGCCGAATTCATTCACCCACTTGAAGGAATGGACGGATGACCCGCGCATGTGGCGATACGATGCCGGAATGCCTTCGTCACTGAAGAGATGCACGAGCATGTTCGTTGATTCCGGTGTGAGCGACATGAAGTCGAAGAAGCGGTCCGGGTCTTGAAGGTTCGTTTGTGGGTCCGGCTTGAGCGAGTGAATCACGTCCGGGAATTTAATCGCGTCACGGATGAAGAAGACCGGTAAGTTGTTTCCGACGAAATCATAGTTCCCTTCTTCCGTGTAAAACTTGACGGCGAAACCGCGTGGGTCACGAAGAGTCTCAGGTGAACCTAATCCGTGGATGACGGTCGAGAAGCGCGCAAATACAGGCGTCTCTTGCCCTTCTTCTTGCAAGAATGCGGCTTTCGTATAGCGTTTCATACTATTTTTTACAGTGAAGACACCATGCGCCCCTGCGCCTCTCGCGTGAACAACACGTTCTGGTACTCGTTCACGATCGAAATGCGCTAATTTCTCAATTAGTTGGTAGTCTTCGAGAAGCGTTGGGCCCCGACGCCCCGCAGTGATGGAGTTGGCGTTATCCCCGATTGGTACGCCTTGGTTAGTAGTTAGTTGACGGTGTTGATCCATATGATTGCCTCCCATTATTTATAATCATTACAATCTTGATATTAATAAAAAATTAGAATGATTACAAATAAAAAGCTCGTGACTCACGAACTTTTTTTCATACGTCTCTTTTGTTTGGATTTTTCACGTTGATGGAGCGTCACGACGAAAAATGCTGCCAAGATACCGCCTAGGGACCCCGCGATGATGTCGACCATCGTATCGTCATTCCCGTTCCCTTGCATCGTCGTGTTCAGGACGACGTCAGATGTGAATTCATACATCTCCCAAAACGCCGCCCCAGCCACGGAAAAGACGACAATGTATACGAACAAAAATCGTTTCGGGATTTCGGTCCGAATGTCATCATCGAGCCTACTGAAGAAGTCGAATCCAAGGAATGCGAGAAAGATTCCGCTTAAGAGATGAAGGAACGTGTCCCACCAACCATTCCCGTATAGTCCGACAATCGATCCTAAATACTGGGAGGCAAACAAGAATAGGATATACGCCACCTTCATCTTGCCATCGAGTTCAGTTTTAAACGTCTTTTCAATGAAGAACGGGATGAGCCCAGAAATGATTCCGGCCCCCGCTACACTCGCATCGAACCATGATTCTTCAATGATTGATGTGATAAGTATGATCGCCATGAACAAGACGAATCCAAATTCGAGGATACGTCCTTTCGTGAGCTTCATGATGCTTCGCCTTCTTTCTAGTTTGTTCTCTATATGCTCTATTCCCAACTCTCAATCGTGTTCAACCACACAATTGAATTTAGTTGGACTCTCTTGCCATTCACGAACATACGTTCTATAATTAATATTATGAATTCGAGGAGGAACTTGCTATGCCGATCAATCCGTATCTCAACTTTAATGGAAATTGTCGAGACGCCGTAATCTTTTATGCCGATGTGTTCAACCACGCCGCTCCAGACATCATGACGTTCGGTGACCAACCTGGTCCAGACGGTCAACCGGTGCCGAGTGAAATGGCTAATCTCGTGCTGCATACCCGACTATCGATTCACGGCTCATCGCTCATGTTTTCTGATGCGATGCCTGACGGACCGGTCACATTCGGGGACAATGTCACGCTCGCTGTCGTCACAGACGACCTCGAGGCCATCCATCGTGAGTTCGAGGCGCTCTCTGTGAACGGACGTGTCTTGATGCCGCTTCAAGAGACGTTTTGGAGCAAGGCGTACGGCATGCTCGAAGACCAGTTCGGCGTCCAGTGGCAGTTCAGCCACGAAGCATGATCATCCAAAAGATCTTATTCACATTCTCTTATGATGAGGTCTTTTATTCTTTTCAAGATTAGCTTCCCCACAGAGAATACTTTCAAGGAGATGAACTAAACTAATGAAAGAAGAGAATCCTGAACAATTAAATATTCCTATTTGGGCATATGAAGCAATCGAAATAGAAGATGCCAATGTGCAATGGAAAGCTCAAGGTCTACGTGAAACAAGAGAGTTGTCCGACTTACTTTCAAAGTTTGATATTAAAGGAGCAGAACATATAGGTAGTACAGCGGTTCCCGGTCTACCTGCAAAACCAATTATAGATGTGATGATTCGTATCGAATCGTTTGACATGATGAATGCGATTGTTGATACTTTAACCGCATACGGTTGGCACTATATACCACCAGAATTGGATGGAAAGCCCTGGCGCAGATTTTTTGTGAAAGTGAAAAATGATAAACGAGTTGCTCATTTGCATCTCATGAAAGGCACAGAAAAACGGTGGGAAGAACAAATTGAATTTCGAGACAAGTTACGGGAATCTCCTTTACTCGCGAAGGAGTACGGGCTTCTAAAAAAGCAATTAGCAACTGAATTTCGTGAGGACAGAGAAAAATATACTGAAGCTAAAGCTGAATTTATAAATCGGGCATTAAACTCCTGATATAGAGGAAGACCCCATCGCTAATCTACGATGAGGTCTTCCTTATTTTTGGGCTACGAAGAAGATGCGCTCCGCATCCGCTCCTGGTGCACGTTCGGTGAAATCTGATGTGACCGATTTGACGTGGAATCCGGCACCAATCAACCATTGCATATACTGCCCTGGTTCATATGTCCGTTGTTCATGCGTCTCCTCGATCCGTTCATACGTCCCATCTTCAAGCGCGACGAAGAATGTTAAGTCATGAACGACCGACAGCGGGGCTTCTCCCGGGTCGGCAAACCAAATATATGAGCAATCTTCTCCGTTTGACGCATACGTCTTTTGGTTGAAGAGCGTCTGCATCTTGTTCGGAGCATGGACATCAAAGATGAACAAGCCGCCTGGTTTGAGTTGATTGTAGACAGATTCAAACGTATCAATCACGTCCGCCTCGTCTCGCAAATAGCAAAGGGAGTCGCAGAGAATCGTCACCGCATCGACCGGTTCCGGTAACTCCAACTCACGCATATCTTGTTCCCAAAGCGGCAACTCGATTTCGACCTCGAGCGCCTTTTCTTGTGCGACTTCGAGCATTGACTCGGATAAGTCGATCCCCATGACATCGTAATGTTCAGCGAGGCGAATCGTCGCCGACCCGGTCCCGCACCCGACATCCGCGAGTGTCGCGCCATCTTGGACGTGACGACGCACGAAAGCGACCCACTCATCATACGGCGCGTCTTTCATCAACTCGTCGTATACATAGGCGAATCCTTCGTAAGCCATTAGCCGACTTCCACTTCGACGTGTGGCGCGTCAGCCCACAATTTCTCTAGGTTGTAGTAATCACGGTCATCACGATGGAAGATGTGGACGACGACGTTCTCGAGGTCAGCGAGGACCCAACGTGCCGTGTCCATTCCTTCGAACTTGTGGAGTGGTAAGCCGTTTTCGCCAGCAACGTCTTTGATTTCACGTGCGATCGCTTCGACTTGCTTCTCCGAGTTCCCGTGACAGATAACGAAGTAATCCGCGATTGGCGAAATCCCTTCCATGTCGAGTACGACGATTTCCTCGGCACGTTTATCGTCAGCCGCTTTAACAATCAATTCTAATTCTTCTCTTGCAGTCATATTGACCCTCCTAAGGTATATTCACAAAATCGTTATACGTTTCAATCGTCAGTGGAAAAATACGCACCGACTTCTTCAATAAAAATTCAATCGTTTGTTTCAGTGTCGCGACAACCGCCGCTTCGAGCGAACGCTCCACTTCTGCCCGCAACCGGTCGACGCCGGGATAATCCCGATTCGGTTCGATGGCATCAGCCACGAACAGAATTTGGTCGAGCCGAGACATCCCGGGCTCTCCCGTCGTATGATTCCGAATCGCCGAGAGCACCGCGTCATCCAGGTCGTATTGACGGGAAAGTAGAATCGCACCGACCGGCGCATGAAGTAGTTCGTCCCCGTACTCAAGTAGATTCGGGTCTAACCCTTCTTCCACGACGACTCGACGCATTTCTTCGACGTCAAAGTACTTCGCATAATCATGAAGCATCGCAGCAATACGAGCATGTTCGACCTCTTCACCGAATTGAACCGCCATGCGTTCCGCCGTCTCGACGACACCGAGCGTATGGATATAGCGTTTTTCTGGCAGCGTCTGTTTAATCAACTCGTGCGCTTCTTCAAACGTCATACAACTTATGCTCCTTCACATACTCCTCGACTGGCGTCGGGACAAGATATTTGATGGATTTGCCTCGTTTCGCCCGTTCCCGGATGTCCGTCGATGAGATTTCGAGTTGCGGCATGTCAATCGCGCGGACGTCTGCCTTCTCCGGAATCAAATAACGTGTCCCCGGCCGTGCGACCGCACCGAACGTGACAAGACGGATGAGCGTCTCATAGTCATACCAGGATTCGAGCGAAACGAGTGAATCGGCACCAATCAAAAAGTAGAATTCATCATTCGGATACTGTTCGATCAGCCGTTTCATCGTCTCGACCGTATAAGACGGCTCACTCCGTTCAAACTCAATCAAGTTCAACTTGAAGTCGGACTGATTTTGTATGGCGCGTCGCGTCATCTCGATTCGGTGGTCTGCCGAGCTGAACCCGACCTTATGAGGTGGAATCGCAGCCGGCAGGAACCACACCTCATCAAGTTCAAGCTGTTCACGCGCTTGTTCCGCGATTAACAGATGTCCGAGATGCGGCGGGTCGAACGTTCCGCCCATCAAGCCGATCCGGCTCATGGGAGTTTGATTTGGCGATTTTCTTTCTCGGTCGCCTCTTTGTACAAGACGATGACTTTTCCAATCACTTGAACGACTTCAGCCTGTGTGCCTTCAGCTAACTCGCCAGCGACATCTTTCGGCGTGTCCATGCAGTTTTGAAGTACTTGGACCTTAATCAATTCACGTTTTTCGAGTGCGTCCGCGATATCTTTACACATCGCTTCGCTGACTCCATTTTTCCCAACTTGATAGATCGGTGAAAGATGGTGCGCTTCTGCGCGTAAAAAGCGTTTTTGTTTACCTGATAACATAGTATATTATTCCTCCAATAATCCTTCGATTAACTTTTTCCCAACGGTTTCGTCCGGTTTCACGCCCGTCCATTTCTCGAACGAGAGCGCGCCCTGCCCGACGAACATGGCTACACCTGTCACAACTTTGGCTCCGCGACGTTTCGCTTCTTGAAGCATCGGGGTGACAAGTGGACGATATATGATATCACAAACGACCGTGTTTTGTCGTAATCCTTCTAATGAAAGTGGTGTCGATCTCTCGTCCATCCCGACAGAAGTGGTCTGAATGATGACATCATATCGAGAGACGTCCATCTCATCGAACGTCGTGTAGACGACTCCGAACGTGTCGGCGAGCGCTTTTGCCCGTTCCACTGTTCGATTGACAATCGTCACGTCACGCGTCGGGAGAGCTTGGACAATCCCACGAGCCGCTCCTCCGGCACCGACAATCAGGACACGCCCTGTAAAGTCTGTGTATGGCATCAGCGCTTGGACAAGACCTGCCCCGTCCGTATTCGTCCCGATAAGTCGCCCGTCTCGTTTATACACCGTATTGACGGCTCCAGCATGTTTCGCCGCTTCGTCAAGGTCATCGAGATACCGAACGACCACCTCTTTATAGGGAATCGTGACATTGAATCCATCCCAGTCCCCTTCTCGCATTGCCGCAAATAAGGCTGGGAGTTGATCTGGTGTGGCATCGATGGCCTCATAACGCCCGAAAAGCCCAGACGCCCTCAACCACTGCTCGTGCAGTTGGGGAGAGAGCGAATGAGCAATCGGGTGACCGATGACGGCCAGATTCATACGAGCGCCTCGCGAAGTGTGACTGCGACGCCTTTTGGAGCCCATGCTGCGATACGACCACCTTTTCCGTGAATCGCGACCCAACCGAGACCACTGAACACGATATCCGTTTTCACGCCGTCTCGTAAGCTGAACTCATGACGGACGAGTGGCGGTAAGATTTCGAGTGTCTTCTCATTCGGCGGGTTGAGCATCTTCCCAATATGTTGGTCATAGAGCTCATCGGCACGTTCGAGTTTCGTACGGTGTGCTTTCAATTCATTCGACATATAAATGACGAACGATCGCTTATTTCCTTCAAGATAATCTAAACGTGCCAATCCGCCGAAATAGAGCGTCTGTTGCGGATTCAACTGGAACACGTGCGGCTTGATTTCTTTCTTCGGTGTGATCGTCTTCAAATCTTTCGCATCGACATAGTGTGCCATTTGATGACGGTTGATGATTCCTGGTGTGTCGTACAAGTTCGCATCATCGTCGAGCGGAATGTCGATCAAGTCAAGCGTCGTTCCCGGGAAATGACTGACGGTGATGATGGCTTCATCCTCTTCACCGAAACGTTTGATCACCTGGTTGATGAGTGTCGACTTCCCGACATTCGTACAACCGACGACAAAGACGTCTTTGCCTTTTCGGTAGTACTCAATCTTTTCAGCGAGTTCATCGATGCCATGTCCTTTTTTCGCACTGATCAAATGAACGTCGATTGGGTTCAAGCCGAGTTCTTTTGCCTCTGCCTTCATCCAGTTCGCCATCCGGTTCGGGTTGACCGACTTCGGTAACAAGTCGACCTTGTTTCCGACTAACAGTACCGGGTTCGACCCGACTGAGCGTTGAAGACCCGGAAGCCAACTGCCATTGAAGTCGAAAATGTCGACGATTTTGATAACGAGTGCTTCTTTTGAACTGATACCGTTCAAGATGCGCAAGAAGTCATCATCTGATAACTCCACATCTTGAACTTGGTTATAGTGCTTCAATTTGAAGCAACGTTGGCAAATGACAATCTCACGGTCAAGTGCCGATTTCGGTGCATAGCCGACCCCGTTCGGGTCTTCCGTTTGGATGGCTACGCCGCACCCAGCGCAATATCGTTTTGTTTCTTCCATAGTTATACTTACTGCCGTTCAGGTTTCCCCTTCTTCATTCACCGTAGCACCTCGCTGCTACTCCTGAAGCGTTAATTCCGACGCCTTGCTCGCCGTACATGGGCAGCCTCCTTCTTCCTGTGCGTTCGAGGTCTTATTCATCTTTTTTATGTGAATCTTCGGAACGTGGATGCATGGCCTCACCGATTTTTTCAGCGACCGCGACTTTTGCCCGTTGTGCGTCAACGGCAAGTTCTTCCACTTTTTTCGTGATCAATACATACTTCCCACGACGCTTCATATGTGCGAAGACCACTTTTTCAAGCATCCGGTTAAATTTCGTGACGAGTCCGTCCGTTTTGACGACCGGTTGCACATGAATGACATGAATGCCCGCCATGTTTGCCCCGAGAACGTCTGTGAACAGCTGGTCCCCTAAGAAGATGGCTTCCTTCGGCGAGTACCCATATTTCGAGAGTGCCGCTTTAAATCCAGATGGTAATGGTTTTCTAGCACGAGCGACATAATGAAGGCCGAGCGGCTCCGTAAATGTTCGTACACGATTCTCGTTATTATTTGATACGACAATCACATCGAAACCGTATGATTTCACTTTTTCAAGCCACATCAATAAAAGCTCTGGCGCATGTGGGACGTCCCACGCCACGAGTGTATTATCAAGGTCCGTCAAAATGACGCGCACCCCACGGTCTTTCAATTCTTGTAGGTCGATGTCAAACACAGACGCGACGAACTGTTTCGGATAAAGTCGATTAAACACGTAAAATTCCTCCAATTAGCTAAACGATTCAACTACTTATACAAGTATTGATATCCCTTCTATGGTAAACGAAAACCGACCAAACGACTAGTCTATCGTTCGGTCGGAAGAAAATTGACACAAAATTAGTTGGATTTGATTGTCCCGATGACTTCACCGAGTCGAACCGGACCGATCTTTTCACGGTCCATTTGAATCGTATCCTTCTCAAAACAAAGGACGACGGTCGAACCGAACGAGAAGTATCCCACCTCTTCTCCTTTGCCCGCCTGGTCTCCTTCGAGCGTCCACTCAATCGTGTTGACGTTCAAGGCACCGACCATGATATGTTCGTACGTTCCGGCTGGGCTGTCAAAGCGCGTCACGCGACGGTAGTTGCGTGAGAGCGGTCGAACCGTCTCCGTCAATCCGATTTCATTCACCGGTGCCGAACGGTCCCCGAGCTCATAGTGACTGAGCACACGACCAGAGAGCGGTGTGTGGACGCGGTGATAATCGCGCGGACTGAGGTAGAGAACGACGACTGTCCCACCTGCATAACGTCTTGCTTCTTGTTGAGAACCGAGCAACTCCGCAAGCGTATACGACTGATCTTTCACCTCGAAACGACTGTCTTCTGAAATCGATTCGATGACCGATAGCTTGCCATCACACGGTGATACGAGGGTATCGGACGACTCATCAATCGTACGTGCTCCCGGCTTCAAGCGACGGGTAAAGAACGCATGCAATGATGAATAGGCAGCAAGCGGTTGCTCTGCCTCTTCTACCGCAATGTCATATACTTTTGCAAAAGATGGAATCAAGTGACGACTCACATCTGATTCTGCGAAACGCTTGAGGCGTGTGGCGATCCAAGGCGAGGCGTTCAGCTCAAATAACGTTTGGTAGAAACGACGCTTCATTCCTCTTTGGCCTCCTCATTTTTAAAGAACGTCTCGTATTGTTGTTCAGAGACGACTCCTTCAATTCGACCGACCTCTTGTCCATCTTCAAATCGGATGATAGTCGGCGTGCCTTCAATCCCATACGTCGTCCATACGTTATGGTCGGACAAGTTGATCGAGACCGCATCATATTCTTCGATGAGAGGCTCGACATAAGGCTTCACTTGCTCACAGTATTCACAGCCCGTTTGCCAGAAGTAAGCGACGACTTCACCATCTTGGTCTAATTGTTGTTGCAATTCATCTGCTGTGACGGCGTTGACACCATCGTCAGTATTGTTTCCATTTAAAAAGTACAACAAACCGATTCCGATGACGATAATCGCACCGATAATGGCGAACGTGATAAAATTCGCGCGTTTTTCAGGGTTTTTCATATGTGAGATCCTCCTCTATGTTGGATAAAGAAAAAAGACTGACTCATGCACGAGTCAGTTTGATTGTAGACGGCTTACTTCTCTTGTGCAACGTCGCTGATTCCCATGTCTTGATTCAAGACATCGAGAATTGCAACGAAGATTGTGATGGCCACGCCAAATCCTGTCGCGAGCATCGCGTTGAACTCTACACCATCAACGGCAGAAATGATAAATACCGCTGTATTCGAGAGCACAATCGCCCAGATCAATGTCACTAAATAACGCATTGAACGTCCCCTCCATCTCACAGATGATTCGTAAAAATTCATACGACATTAGTATAGCATTGTTCGAATAGAATATGCGACTTCGATTATATATTCTTTCCGTCGAATCGAAAAATGTGATACGGTCGTAGAAACATCATTGTGAAGAAAAGAGGATGACTGATGTCACGTTATTTAATCGCAGTCGATTTAGATGGAACGTTATTAAGAGATGATAAAACAATCAGCGAACGAAACCTCCGCGCTCTTCAAGCGGCGCGTGAAGCTGGTCATGAAGTCATGATCGCCACAGGACGTCCAAAGCGCCATTCGATCATGTACTATGAGCAAATGGGATTGACGACACCACTCGTCAACTTCAACGGGGCGCTCGTACATCACCCAAAAGATGCGAATTACGCGGTGACACACCGCCCAATCCCGCTCAAGACCGCCCATGACATCATTGAAGAAGTGGCGGATACGAAAGCACACAACATCGTCGTCGAAGTGACGGACCACGTGTACTTCCAAAAGGACCCGCAAGAGTTCTATAGTCCGTATGCAGAACGTGCGCTCAGCGTCACATCAGGTAACTTGTTGAAACACTTGCAGGACGAACCGACGTCCCTATTGATTCATGCGACAAAAGATCACGTCGAGCACGTCCGCACCCAACTCGACGACATTCATGCGGAGGCGGTATTGAACCGTCAGTGGCGTATGCCCGAACATATGATTGAAGTCATGAGCAAAAACACATCGAAGGCACTTGGGCTTCAAGAGGTCTCGAAGCACTTGAACATTGACCGGAAGCACATTATCGCCTTCGGTGACGAAGAGAACGACCTCGAGATGCTCGACTATGTCGGTACCGGTGTCGCGATGGGGAACGCCATCGACCAATTGAAGAATGTAGCCAACGAAGTGACGGCTTCAAATATGGATGACGGAATCGCCCTCTTCTTAGAAGAGCGACTTGGCATTAAGGCATAACGAAAGCACCGACTTAGAAAAGTCGGTGCTTTTTGTGATTCATTCATGTTTAGCGACGGAACGTCCCTTCGACGTCCTCTGTCGGCAAGATATTGATCCAAACCGATGGGTCTGCATCTTTACAGATTCGCGTAATCTCACGCACCTCGTGTCGTTGCGCGACCATCATGAGCGTCGCCTTCTCGACTTTCGAGTATGTCCCGATTGCCGGCATGAGCGTGATCCCGCGGAACACGTGTTGATGAAGTTCCTTTGTCACCTCGTCCGGGTGATTCGTCACGATGAAGAGTGTTTGACGCTGTGTATTTGTATAAATCTCATCGATAACTTTTGACGTCACATACAAGAAGACGATCGTGTAGAGCGCTGTCGGCCATCCGAACAAGGCACCTGCTGCGAGGGCGATCATCATGTTCATCAAGAAGAGATAGACCCCAACCGAGTTGTTCGTGAATTTCGCGAGAATCAATGCGACGATGTCAAAGCCACCTGTCGAGGCTCCGTACCGGATCGTGATGCCCGAACCGATTGCCAAAAGCACACCGCCGAATACGGCGTTCAAGAGCGGATCGTCCGAGAGAAGCTGCGATTGCGGAAGCAAACGAATGAACAACGTGACCGAGGCGACACTGACCAGCGTATGGATCATCATGTTCCGCCCGAGCATAAAATAACTGACGACGAGCAGTGGTGCGTTCAGAATAAAGAACCAGAGTCCTTCCCCTAGTTCAAGCGGTGTACCCTCTAACAATTTCGTCAAGATTTGGGCAAGACCCGTAAATCCTGTCGAATAGACGCCAGCTGGAATTAAAAATAATGTCATGGATAAGGCAACGAACAATCCTCCGATGATCGAGACAACCCCGATTCGTGTATGTTCTTTAACGGCTTCCGTCAAGCTTCAACTCCCCTTTCTCAAAATAGCTAAGAATCAAGATAACATAGATTATTCATGCTGCATACAGCAAATATGCAGGAAATCCGATAAGTTTTTCACACAAAAACAAGCCGACCGAGGTCGGCTTGTTCGTATGAAACGATTGGTCACGCTTTCACTGTTTCAATTGTAATCGACTCGTTTGCAGGAACTGTCACTGCATTTCCATATACATGGATGGTCACATCTGTACCACTTGTTTGCTTGATTGTCACTTGTTCACGTGATGATGTGACCGTCAAGTGATGGCCGCGCCAGAGCATGTTGAACGAGTAACCGTTCCAATCTTTCGGAGTCATCGGGCTGAACGAGAGTTTATCCTCTTGAATGCGCATTCCGGCGAATCCATGAACGATGGACATCCACGAACCGACCATCGACGTGATGTGCAATCCGTCTTCCGTGTCATTGTTATAGTTGTCGAGGTCAAGGCGCGCCGAACGTTGGTACAATTCGACCGCTTTGTCTTCATAACCGACTTCTGCCGCAATGATCGAGTAGACACATGGTGACAAGCTCGATTCGTGAACCGTGCGTGGCTCGTAGAAGTCAAAGTTTGCACGTTTCTGTTCGACCGTGAAGCGGTCACCGAACGTATAGAGTCCTTGGAGGACGTCAGCTTGTTTGATAAAGTTCGAGCGAAGGATGCGATCCCATGACCAGTTTTGGTTGAGTGGAAGATGTTTCGGATCGAGGTCTTTCACCAAAATCTGCTCTTTATCCATGAATCCGTCCTGTTGCATGAACACATCTGGAACGAGATCATCTTTTGGATAGTACATCTTCGTTTGGATGTCTGCCCACTTCGCAAGTTCAGCATCCGTGATGCCGAGTGTCGATACGAGCTCTTCGAGACGTGCAGGTTCTGCCTCTTTCAAGTAGTTGTACACTTCTTGCGTATATTCGAGCGTCCATGCGGCGATCAAGTTCGTATACCAGTTGTTGTTGACGTTGTTGTCATATTCGTTCGGACCTGTGACGCCTAGGATCATATACACGTCTTTGTGCGGGACAAAGTTGACGCGGCTAGCCCAGTAACGCGAGATCTCGACCAATACTTCCAATCCGTATTGTCCAAGGTACGACTTGTCGCCTGTGAAGTTCGTGTAGTTGAAGATCGCATGGGCAATCGCACCGTTACGGTGAATCTCTTCATGCGTGATTTCCCACTCGTTGTGACACTCTTCCCCGTTCATTGTGACCATCGGATAAAGCGCACCTTCCATACCGACATTCTTCACAGCATTCTCTTTCGCCTGTGGCAATTGGTTGTGACGGTACTTGAGCAAGTTCCATGAGACTTCTGGTTTGGCTGTCGCCAAATAGAAGTGCAGGCAGTAGGCTTCAGTATCCCAATACGTCGCACCGCCGTACTTCTCACCTGTGAATCCTTTTGGACCGATGTTAAGACGTGAGTCTTCACCTGTATATGTTTGATACATGTTGAAGATGTTGAAACGGATTCCTTGTTGAGCTTCGATGTCTCCATCGATACGAACATCCGCATCTTCCCAGCGTGCGAGCCATGCTTCCGTCTGTTCAGCGAGAAGTGTCTCAAATCCTTTTTCGAACGCCGCTTCGACACGTGTCATCCCAGCTGACTGCAATGCTTCAATCTCGTGGTCGCGGTTCGTGACGACCGACACATATTTGTAGGCTGTCGCTGTCTCACCAGCAGCTGCGTTGACCGTGAATTTATTGGCAACGAACAAATCTGTCGCTTCAAGCACTTCACAACGAGCGCCTTCGACGTCCGCGATCATCGATGCCGTGACATGCCAGTCGAGTTTCTTCGTCTTCGTCGTAACGAAAGCGAAACGCTCTTCCACACCACGGTCGACCGGAAGCCAGAACTTCTCATCGTAGTTCGAGTCTTCGTTGACGACATCACCATCTAAATATGGCGTGAACTCAATTTTTGCTTCGTAGTTGACTGGTGTGACGTTGTAACGAATGGCCAAGATTTCTTTATCTACGATTGAGAAGAAGCGGACGACTTCCACTTTCGTCTCTTCTGTCCCGTTCATCAAGGTGAACGTCCGTGTGAGAACACCACGTTGCATATCGAGCTCACGGGTGAAATCTTTCACTTCCCATTTCGCCAAGTCGACCGGTGTCCCATTGATGACCACGCGGAGACCGATGACGTTTGTCGCATTCAACACTTTGGCAAAGTATTCAGGGTATCCGTTCTTCCACCAACCGACACGTGTTTTATCCGGATAGTAGACGCCCGCCACGTAGAATCCTTGGTGCGTATCATTCGAGTAATCTTCCTCAAAGTTCCCTCGCATCCCCATATGCCCGTTCCCGAGCGATGTGATGGATTCTGCAAGGCGGTTCTCTTTCGGGTGAAGACCTTCCTCTGTTACTTTCCATTCATCGACTGCAAACAATCGTTTCATCTGTCTGCCACTCCTTTTTCTCTACAAGGCTACCTTCGACGGACAACTAGTTCATGCAACCGTTTGTCTATGAAAGCGCTGTATTTAATCTCACCTTTCATTTTACACAACTGAAACGAGAATGCAATCGTTTGCATAAAACTTTTTATTTCTTTTTTTCATCACAATTTACAATTAAAAAAACCGCCTCAAATTGAGACGGTTTCAATCAATTTTTCTGTCCATTTTCCGGATTCTCACCAAATGCCGCATTCGCTTCGTGTCCCTCGAATACCGCACTTCGCCCATCATTGAATCCGGTATCGGGTTCGTCGATGACGAGCGCGTATCCCCCTTGCTTGATTGAAGCATGCGCCCGTTCGATTTCGTCGTCCGCGATCCCTAAATCGGTCAGCGCCTGTTTCGTATCCCGATCCTCGCTTCCCCCTTCGTTGAGGTTGTCTAACCAGGATGTGTCACCTTCTTCTACGTTTAGGTTCGTCTCTCGTTTAAGAACGTGAACGACTTCATCCCGCTCCGTCACGACAAATAGTTCCCCTTCATCATAGCCGCCTTCTTTCAGCTCATTGATTTTAGACAGTAGACTTTCTTTCGTATCGAATGTTCCGACAAATCGTCTTTCACTCATCTCTATCCATCCTTTCGATTTCGATTTCGATTTCTTCGAAAAAGATGTTCCCTACTTCATGAGGCTTCAATCAAAAGGATATGCAAAAGACGACTCCGCTCTGGCGAAATCGTCTGGTCAATCAAGAATTCGATTCTAATGTTTCGGTCGCTTTACTCTTCTTCTGCCCACATGATTGGCGGACGACCAGATAATGTGGCACAATGACACGCTTCCCATAAGGGGGTGCATTATCACTGATTTGTTCGATCAAACAGTTCGTCGCCTCGAAACCGAGACCGAAGATGTTAATTTCGACCGACGTGAGTGGCGGGTTCGAATGTTCCGCGATATACACGTTATTGAAACTGACGACCGCGACGTCCTCTGGGATTTTGAGCCCCATCTCGCTTAATGTGCTGATGACGCCGAGTGCCATCATATCGTCACTGACAACGACGGCTGTCGGTGGTTCCTCATTTTGTAACAGTTCACGCACGGCCTTCGCGCCGCCCTTCGTCATGAATTCAGCCCGGGCGATGTAATCTTCGCATACCGGGATGCCTGCTTCCATGAGGGCCGTCGCGTACCCGTTTCGACGATCTTGTGTGACGGCGAGTTTATCCGATCCCCCGATGAAGGCGATGCGACGATGACCTAAGTTATAAAGATGTTTCGTCACTTCACGACCAGCCAAATAGTTGTCCGTATCGACGTAAGTGATGGAAGAAGCGTCCCCGAACGGCTTCCCGACCACGACGAACGGAAACTTCGTTTGACGTAAGTATTGGACGACTTGGTCGTCTTCACGTGAATAAAGAACGATGACACCGTCGACACGGCGTCCTTGTACCATCTCGATCACACCGGACAAAACTTCTTCTTCTGTCACGCCGGTCGTCATATAAAGCGAGTATCCATTCTGGTGCGCCTTCGTGCTAATTCCTCGTAGCACTTCCGGGAAGAACGGGTTTTGAAGCGTCTTTGTTGCCGCGCTCGGCATAACGAGACCAATCGACTGCGTCGAGCGGTTAGCGAGACTTCTCGCATGAATGTTCGGATGATACCCGAGCTCTTCCATGGAACTTCTGACCCGTTCTTTTGTCTTTTGACTGATTCTTGGGCTGTTGGCGATGACGCGAGAGACTGTCGACGGCGCGACGTTCGCGTGCTTCGCCACATCTTTGATTGTGATTTGCATGGTGTTCCCCCCTGCTTCCGTGAGTTCGATTCGTGCCTTGCGGCGTTTCATGTCTTTATTTGCGGCGCTTCCACATGACCAAACCAGTCAAGAAAATCGGAATCGTAACGACGAGCAAGCCCATCATCCACGGATTGACCGAAGATTCCTCAACGATGTAAGCGTTCGCACTTTCACCAGACAGTTCAATTGTAAACGTTCCGCGCTGATCTGTGACCAGTTGTGAGAATAAGAGACCACGAAGTCTCGTATCTTCCCCGATTTCACTGACATCGATCTCAATCTCCCGATCGTCACGATTCATGTTGATCGCATAGAGCGCGACGTCATCTCCGTCTTTCCGTTCGAAGACGGCCATCCCGTCTTCTGAGGCGATCATGCGCTGCTCTCCTGTCGCAAAGACCGGATATTCTTCCCGCATGCGGTTCATCGTCGCGACGTATTCGTGCAACTCTTCATTTCCCGGGAATTCCGTCATGACACGGTTCGCCGGGTCGGTTCCACCGGTCTGCGCATTTTCTGTTCCTTGGAAGACGATCGGCATACCAGGTGACGCATAAAGCGCGAACAACCCGAGGCGTAATCGTCGTTCCGCTGATTCCACACCGCCGAGTTCCGCCATATGCATGAAGCGTTCGACATCGTGATTATCGAGGAACGTCGCCATCTGGTTCGGGTCGTTGAAGAACGTTTCGGCATAGCTTGCGGCAACGTCAATCTCATCGACGTTCGCTTGCTGTTGCGTCATCGTTTTCGACACCCGGTCATAAAACGTAAAGTTTGTGATGCTGTTGAACCCGAGATCGTCATATTGCGCGACGTATTGCGGGTCTGGGTCGAACACTTCGGCGAGTAAATAGAAGTCTGGGTCGACCGACCGCACACCTTCGACAAAGTCTTTCCAGAACGCTTTATCGACGTGACGAACCGTATCGAGGCGATAGCCGTCGATGTCCGTCTCTTCGATCCAGTACTTCGCCGCGTCAATCAAATACGATTTGACTTCCGGATCCTCTGTTTTGAAGTCAGGTAAGTCGAACAACCAGTGCGTCTCGACCTGCTCCTGGTCTTTCCAGAATACAATCGGTAACTGTTCGTGAAACCATTCCGGCTTTTCTTTAACCCATGGGTGGTTCGGACCGACGTGGTTGACGACAAAGTCGAGAATGACTTTCATGTCTCGCTTGTGCGCTTCCTGAACGAGTTCCTGTAAATCCTCTTTCGTCCCAAACTGTGGGTCGATGTTATAAAAATCTTTAATCCAATACCCGTGATAGCCGTCCGGCATATTTTCAAAAACGGGTGTCAACCAAATCGATGTGAAGCCGAGTGATTCGATATAATCGAGCTTCTCAATGACCCCACGGATATCACCTCCGTGAAACGCTTTCGGATCATCTTTGTCCACCTGTTCATTGTTGTCGGGATTCCCGTCAACAAATCGGTCGACCATAATAAAATACATGCGTTCTTGTTCCCAAGTAGCGGCTTCCTTTGCTCCGACGACGGTCGGAAACAAAAGAAGCGACAGGAGCACGAGCACGACGCCTCGCCTCATATCGCTTCCTCCTTTTACGAGTATTATCCTTTCGTACCACCCGCTGTGAGGCCAGAAACGAAGTAGCGTTGGAACATGAAGAACAAGATGACGATTGGAAGGGCCGAAAGAACCGCACCTGCCGCGAATAACGTGAAGTTATTATCAAACTGTTTCGAAATCATGTTGTAAAGGCCAACTGCCAATGTTTGTTTCTCTGGTGAACGAAGGACGAGCGATGCCAAGATAAAGTCGTTGAATGGTCCCATGAAGTTAAAGAGAGCAATCGTTGCGACAATCGGCTTCGCGAGCGGCAAGATGATTTGCCAGAAGATTCGGAGGTGACCGGCACCATCCATGCGGGCTGCTTCGTCAAGTTCTTTTGGAATCGTGTCGAAGTACCCTTTCGCCAAGTACGTGTTCATCGGAATCGCACCACCCGCATAGAGCAAGATGAGCGCTGTATGTGTGTCAAGAAGGTTTAGCATGTTGAGCAATACATAAATCGCGATGATCGCAACGAACTGTGGCACCATCTGAAGGACGAGGAACAAGACGAGCGAGTTCTTCCGTCCGACGAAGCGGTAACGTGAGAAGACGTATCCGGTAATCGTCACCAAGACGACAGAGAGTGCCATCGTGATGAAAGCGATTTTCAACGTGTTCACATACCATAAACTATAATCCGAAATCGTTAGGTCAAACAAGTTTTTGTAGTGAATAAACGTCGGGTTCGACGGAATAATCGTTGACGTAATCGTACGCCCCGGGTTGAACGATGTACCGACAACCCAAAGCATCGGATAGAGAATGATGATCGACGCAAGCGTCAAGATGACATACGAGATCGCCAAATTGATTCGTTTTTGTTTTTTCATATCAGATCATATCCTCGTCTTTGAAAGATTTTGTCCGACGGAACTGGATCACGGCAAGTGTCATGATGAAGAATGACAAGATGAGTGTGATCGCAGCCGCAAGTCCGTATTGCGGGTTGGCACCGAGAGACAATTTGTAAATCCAAGAAATTAAGATGTCGGTACCGCCGGCCGTTTGTCCAGGTACAGCAGGGCCACCGCCATTAAAGAGATAGATGATGTTGAAGTTGTTGAAGTTGAACGTGAACTGCGTGATCAAAATCGGTGCTGTCGCGAACAAGAGCATCGGCAATGTGATCAAGCGGAACTTGTCGAAGATCGTTGCTCCGTCAATCGTCGCCGCTTCATACAAGTCACCAGGAATCGACTGAAGCACACCCGTCATGAGCGTCATGATGAATGGGAAGCCGAGCCACCATTGAATGAGCACGAGTGCCGTACGTGTCGCCGTCGGATCGGTCATCCAGTTGACCGGGTCAAGACCGAGTGCCGGCAAGATTGTCGTATTGAACACCCCGAACGATTCGTTGAACATCGAGCGGAAGATCAAGATCGTGATGAATGCTGGGACCGCCCATGAAAGAATCAAGATCGAACGGAACAAACGACGGAAGCGAAGTCCTTCTTGGTTCAAGAGTACCGCAAGGAAGATCCCGATTGCGATGACACCTGTCGTTGAAGCGACCGTCCAGACAAGCGTCCAGCCGAGTACGCCGACGAACGTGTCACGGAAAATATCGATTTCAAAAATACGTGTAAAGTTCTCGAATCCGACCCATTCGACGAGTTTCGCTGGTGGTGCGTTGTTGTAGCGATAGTTCGTAAAGGCGATCAAGAACGTAAAAATCAATGGAAGAATAACGGTAAACACTAACAAAATGAGTGATGGGATTAACATTAAGTATGGGAATCCATGGTCACGCAAGTTGCGAAGTTGCATTTGGAACGATGGAAGGTTTAGATGCTGATCACGAGCGCGACCGACACGATAGGCGTCACGAATGTTCCAAACATAGAACGCGATTCCGAAGAAAAGTAAAATTAACGCGACAATCCCCTCGACCATCAAGAAGATGGAGTGGTCGTTACGAGGTCCTGGCACTTCACCAAGCGTGATCAATCCCCAAAGTCCTCCACGGTCACCTGGTCCGGCGCCCGCCCCTTTGAAAAATAGATCATAGTTTACGGCAAAATAAGATACGACGACGATAAAGAACGCTACCGCCTTCGCGTATTGTTTGTTGTATAACTGTCCGAGTCCCGGAATGATGGAAAGTAGTCCCGCGTTCCGAGCATGGTTTGTAGGCTTGTCCGGGCGTTGGTCCGGTGATTTAGGGTTCGCAATTGCAGCCATCCTCAGTTTCTCCTTTCGATTTGAGCAAATCAATCAAGCAAACGTTTGCTCAATGCTAGAAAATGATGGGGAACGCCATGTGACGTACCCCTTCATCTCAATTCCTTATTGGTTGTTCGCTTGGATTTGTTGTTCGATGACTTTCACTGCATCGTCTGCAGATTTTTGTGCATCTTGTTTACCAGTTGCTACAAGCTGAAGTGCTTGTGCCATTGGCTCCCAAACTTGTCCCATTTCAGGAATGTTCGGCATTGGGATTGCGTTTGTTGCTTGGTCGAATACCGCTTTCGCAACTTCGTTCGACGTGATTGTCTCGTTCGACTCGAGTGCTGCTACTGGCGGGATCTCGTTGTATGCTTCAAACATTGCCAATGCGTTTTCTTCATTCGTCAACTCTTGAAGGAACATTTCAGCCCACTCTTGGTTTTCTGTGTAAGCTGAAAGGGCATATGTTTTCACACCCATGAACGTCTTGATTGGCTCACCGTTCGGAAGTGTTGGCATTGGAGCCGCTCCGAGGTTCACGCCTGCATCTGTGTAACCAGCCACAGCCCATGGTCCGTTCATGACTGAATGAGCTTTCTTCTCAGTGAAGAGTTGGTCCATCGCTTGGCCACCAGACTCACCGATCAACCCTTTAGGGAAGAGGCCTTCTTCGTACCATTTACCGATGTATTCGAATCCTTCAACTGCACCTTCGTTGTTCAAACCGATATCCGCTGGGTCGAGTGCGCCACCGTCTTCTTTGAACACGTATCCGCCGAATCCAGCGACAACACCATGTGCGAAGTAGAAGTTATCCCAAAGTGCGAGGAATCCGTACTGCCCGTCAGCTTTCACATCGTTTGATAACTTGTAAAGGTCGTCCATAGATGCTGGAGCTTCAGCCATCAAGTCTTTGTTGTACATGAGAATTGGTGTCTCAACTGATTTTGGATATCCGTAAGCTTGACCATCGTACATGACAGCTGATTTCGCAGCGTCTGTGAACGCGTCAAGCGATCCTTCGTCAGCGATTGGAGCCAAGTGACCTTGGTCTGCGATTGTACCGATCTGGTCGTGTGGTACGAGCACGATGTCTGGACCTTTTCCAGCTGGACCGTCAAGCGCAAGCTTGTCTTTTTGGTCTGTCATCTGTACTTCGACAACTTCAACTTTTACGCCATGCTCTTCTTCGAACGCCTTCGCAACTTCTTTCGTTGTTTCAGACTTTTCGATGTCTTCCCAGACTACGATCTTTTCAGGTTTGTTCTCGCTTGAAGAACCACCTTCGTTAGAAGATCCGTTGTCCGTTCCGCCACCACATGCAGCAAGTGCACCGAATGCGAATACTGCTGTTGAAAGTCCTGCTACCATTTTTTTCATCTTCATGATGAAAAACCTCCCCAAGGAAATAGTATGGTCAGATTTGCGCAATCGCACGACCACGTCAATTTTAAAACTCCGCTACGAAATTGACACGGTAGTGAAAACGTTTGCATCCTCACCTCAATTTTTATTATACAGTTGTGAAAGCGTTTTACAAGTCTTTTTTTACACTTTTTTTACGTCTGTTGACCCATTTATGTAATTTTCAAATGTTTGTTCTTAAATCTTCACTTTTTATGCGTTTCAGCAATTGACAAAATGTAAACGCTTTATTAACCTTTGCTTGAGCAAACGTTTTCGCAACATCTGTTCTCATGGATTCCCGATGTTGTAAAATGATGTCATCCCCTATAAAGAAAGGAATGTTTTCCTTATGATGAAAGAAGCGATTTATCATCGTGCCATGTCCCCGTTCGTCTACAAATATGATCGTGAGACGATCCATATTCGTTTCCATACGAAGCGAGGCGATATCGAATCGGTCGATTTGATTTGGAACGACCCATATGATTGGCACGCTGAAGACCCAGCCATGTGGAACTTCGATCCGGACAAGCCGAGCTACTGGCGTACATACGAGACTCCAATGGAGAAGATCGGATTTGACGACGCCTATGACTATTGGTTCATCGCCATCAAACCGCCGTTCCGACGTCTACGTTACGGTTTCCGTTTGAATGATGGACAAGAGACGGCCGTCTACACTGAAAAAGGATGGTTCGAGGAGAAGCCGCTCGATGATACGGGCTACTACTTCTGTGTCCCATTCATCAACCCGATCGATATCTTCCATGCACCGTCCTGGGTGAAGGATACGGTCTGGTATCAAATCTTCCCGGACCGTTTCGCCAATGGCGATGCTTCACTCAATCCTGAAGAGACGCTCCCATGGAACTCGACAGAGCCGACGACGACAAACTTCTTCGGTGGCGACTTCCAAGGAGTGATCGACCATATCGATCATTTAGTCGAACTTGGGATCACCGGCATCTACTTCTGCCCGATCTTCAAAGCGACGACGAACCATAAGTACGATACGCTCGACTATATGGAAATCGATCCGCAGTTCGGGACGAAAGAGAAATTTAAAGAGATGGTCGACCTCTTGCACGAGAACGGCATCAAAGTCATGCTCGACGCGGTCTTCAACCATGTCGGATATCATCACCCATGGTTCCAAGACGTCGTCGAGAACGGGCCATCTTCTGAGTATCGCGATTGGTTCTATCTTCGCGAGTTCCCGATTGCGACAGAGCCGAAGCCGAACTACGACACCTTCGCATTCGAAAAGAACATGCCGAAGATCAATACAGAGCATCCCGAATTAAAAGCTTACTTATTAGATGTTGCCCGTTACTGGGTCGAAGAATTCGGTATCGACGGGTGGCGTCTTGACGTCGCTAACGAAGTCGACCATGCGTTTTGGCGTGACTTCCGCACGGTGGTCAAAAATGCGAACCCGGAAGCCTACATCCTCGGGGAGATTTGGCACGACGCACAGCCTTGGTTACAAGGTGACCAGTTCGATGCCGTCATGAACTACCCTTTCACGAATGCGAGCTTGAACTACTTCGCCCTCGACCGGACGACCGCTTCGGAGTTCCGTAACGAGCTGACGCGTGTCGAGATGATGAACACGATGAACGTCAACGAAGTCACCTTCAACTTGATCGATTCGCACGATACACCTCGTGCGTTGACACGGGCGAAAGGACATAAAGGCAAGTTCAAACTCTTGATGACGTCGATGCTGACTTATACAGGTAGCCCATGTATTTACTACGGGGACGAAATTGGACTTGAAGGCGAACAAGACCCGGGTTGCCGTCGCTGTATGCCATGGGATGAAGCCGAAGAAGACCGTAACCTCTTCCGCTACATCCAAAAGCTCATCCAGCTTCGTAAGGACCACCCTGTGCTCGCAAATGCCGGCTCGTATCGCTTCAACCTGGTCGACGATGCGAACAATGCGGTCATCATCGAGCGGTGTACGAAAGATGAGACATACTTGGTTTACTTCAACAACTCAGACTCTGCTTCGAAACTGAATCCGCTCGGTTATACAGGAGCAGCCACGGACCTCTTGCATGACCGCGACCTCGACTCACTCGAAATCGAACTGGCGCCATTTAGTGCTGCTATTCTGAAATTGAAATAAATTCGAAAATCACCTGATTTCTTCGGGTGATTTTTTTGTTGAAAATAATTTAGCAAACCCCTTTCTTTTTCATTTCATAAGGAGTAAGATGACCTTTGACATTTTTATAAAACAAATAGTTAACAGAAAGAATTATAGAGAAAAGGGAGAATACACTACATGCAGACGAAACAAACGGAACAGCTCACCCTGTTCAAACTGTCGTGGCCGATTTTCATCGAACTTGCCCTCCATATGGGAACCGGGATCATCGCCACATTGATGCTCGCTCACTACTCAGACGCCGCCGCCTCGGCCGTCGGGGTTGCCAACCAAATCTTAAACGTGTTCTTGATCGTCTTTAGTGTGACGTCTGTCGGGGCGACCATTTTGATCGGTCAGGCCATCGGGGCTGGGCGCATGAAGAAGAGTCGTGACTTCGCCCGCTCCGCCGTCAGTTTGAACATGTGGCTCGGTGCAATCATGGTCGGCGTCATCTTCTTGTTCGGCGAAACGTTCTTACGCCTGTTCGGTCTATCGGACGAACTGTTTGCACACGGGTTGTTGTTCCTGCAAATCGTCGGCTTGTCGTTATTCACCGAAGCACTCATCATGGCGCTCAGTTCGATCCTCCGGAGTCACGGGATGACGAAACACGCCATGCTCGCGACGCTTCTGATTGATATCATCACCGCCGTCGGTGCCATTTTTGCCGTTACCGGCTGGTTTGGCCTTCCGGTCACAGGCGTTGCCGGTGTCGCTTGGGCCATCGTGATCGCACGATTCGCCGCTATGGTTCTCTTGTTCTGGCTCGTCAAGCGGAAGCTCATGATCCGCTTCCCGTTAAAAGAATTGATTCGTCCGAAGAAAGACGACATCCAATCGCTTCTTCAAATCGGTGTCCCTTCTGCCGGAGAGAATTTATCGTATCAGGCATCCCAAATTATCATCACTGGATTTATCGCGACGATGGGCGAGGCGTCTCTTGCTGCTCGAGTGTACGTGATGAACTTGTCAATGCTTGCCTTCTTGTTCACCGTCGCCGTCGCGCAAGGAACCCAGCTTTTGATTGCACGGGATATTGGGGGGAAACGGTTTAAAGAAGCCTATCATCGTGCCGTCAAGACATTGAAGATTGCCATGTTCGCATCGTTCGTCGCCTCTCTCGGTTTAGCGGTGTTCAGCGAATCGCTACTCGGTCTCTTCACATCAAACCCTGACATCATCGCGGTCGGTGTGCCAATCTTATGGGCGACGCTCATTTTAGAGCCGGGTCGCGCCATGAACATCGTCTTGATGGGGTCATTGAAGTCTGTCGGGGACGTCCGCTTCCCGGTCATGATCGGAATTGCCTCGATGTGGGGCGTCGCCGTGGCGTTCAGCTACTTGTTCGGTCTTCAAATGGGACTCGGCATCCTTGGGATTTGGCTCGCCTTCTCCCTCGATGAGTGGTTCCGCGGATTCTTCGCGTTCCGTCGTTGGAAATACGGGACATGGCAACAAAAAGGCTTCCAGTTCGAAGCAAAATCAACCACGTAAAAAAGCGGCCGCAGCCGCTTTTTTCATTTCATCAAGAATGCCTGCATCGCTTGGCGGTGCACGTCCGTGTCCCCACACTTCCGTTGCCATTTGATTTCTTCATTCAATCCGTCCTCAAATGAAGCGGCTCGCATGAGCGCCTTCATCCCTTGGACAGCGACCGGTGATTTCCAAGCGAGAGTCTCCGCATATGAAGTCAATCGCTCCGTATACATCGCATCTTCTACGAGCTCAGTGACGAGCCCAAATGTACGCGCGGCATCCGAGTCAATCGTACTGCCACTCCAGAGCCAATCTAATGCGAGGTCGTCGCGCATGAGTCGACGTAAGTGATATGGGCCGCCCGCATCAGCAACCAACCCGATTTTAATGAACGCCGAGCTGAACTTCGTCGACTTGGCGACGATTCGAACGTCTGCCGCGAGTGCCAAACTGAGTCCTGCTCCAGCCACGACACCGTGAATCCCTGCGATGAGTGGTTTCTGACATGAGAAAAGCGTACGTACGAGTGGATGATACACGTCTTCTAAATATTCCCCATAGTCCGCATCGCTCTCAATCGTTAAATCTTGTCCGGATGAGAACGCTCGTCCCTCTCCGACAAGAACGATGACACGAACCGTGTCGTCCTGTTCAAATGTGTCGATTGCCGTTTTCATTTCACGAAGCAACGTCTCGTTCAAGGCGTTTAGCTTTTCAGGTCGGTTCAGTTTCAACCACCCTACTCCATTGTGTGTCGTCAATTGAATCGTCTCCATTTTCATTCCCCCTTCAAAATGAATCATTGTTCATTTCTTCGTCATTCCTTCAAACTCCTTCCTTTACTGAAAAGTTTTTTGAAGTTCAATTGCCGGGAAGTTGGTTGATTTGCTATTCTAAAAGGAGTCGGTCACGAAAGGATGAGTCAGATGCAACTGACAAACGCCGCTCGGCAACTGAAACAGAAGAAGATTCCGTTCACCTATCATACGTATGAAGTCGATGAAACCGATGTCTCTGCCAAACATGTCGCGGAGACGTTGCATAAACCGCTCGACGAACTGTATAAAACGATTTGTCTCATGAACGAAAAAAAGCAATATGCCTTCTTTCTCATCTCTGGAGAGCGTGACATCGATTTAAAAGCAGCCGCTAAAGCTTGGGGGGCGAAGAAAGCATCGACCGTCCCGATGAAAGAGCTCGAGACATTGACCGGTTATATTCGAGGAGGAGTCTCTCCGATTGGGGCGAAGAAGCCGTTCCCTGTCTATCTGCACGAAGCAGCTCAAGACAGAGAGACAATCACCATTTCTGCTGGAAAACGCGGCTATCAAATCGAATTAACACCTGAAGATTTACTGCAATTTACAAACGGGCACTGGTTCAGCCAATGACCTTACTGGGGGCAAAATTATGTGGAAAGAACGTATCCGTTCGTGGGTCCCAAACTCCTTTACGTTCGGAAATTTATTTTGTGGTGTCGTCGCCATCGTCTACGCCGCACGTGGTGACTTCTCAAACGCCACACTGTTAATCATCATCGCGATGATGCTCGACAGTTTAGACGGGCGCCTCGCCCGTATGCTCGGGGTCGCTGGCGATTTTGGGAAAGAATTGGACTCACTCGCTGATATCGTAACGTTCGGGGTCGCACCGGCGATGCTCGCTTATTACACCTTCTTTATTGATTACGGCAATTATGGATTGTTTTTTGCGGCACTTTTCCCGCTATTCGGTGCCTATCGTCTGGCTCGCTTCAATTTATCAGCGACAAACGTTGCAGCGAGTTACTTCTCTGGTGTCCCGATCACGGCCGCCGGGGGACTTCTCGCTGTCATCACAACGTTCGGTGACCGCGTCAGTGAACTGTTAACACCGATTTTCTTCACAGGGCTCGCCTTGTTGATGGTCAGCCGTGTTCGTATCCCGAGTTTTAAAGATGTACCATTGCCACGTCACTCGTTCATCATTACCATCAGTCTCGTCTATGTGACGTATATGATGTTCGCACGTTGGAAAGAATGGCCGACATTTTGGTTCATCGCCGTCCCGTTCTATGTCTTATTCATCGCCTTCTCGTTCGTGAAAAGACGAAAACGGATGGCCAATTGAGAGTCTCGTTCAGCGAGGCTCTTTTTTGTACATGCATTTGTTAGACGAAGACTTCAATGAGCTTTAGAATAAAAAGTAGAGGTGATGGAATGAAAGTGTATCCGTTTATTTGGAAATGGTTTATTGTTTGGTATTTCATTGGGTTGATTTTAGTTGGATTCGACCTGCTTCCACCTTGGCTCGAGTGGGCAAACCCCGTCTTTTTATGGCTAGCCGGGGCGATAGGTGGAACGATTCTTTATCAAGGAATTCGACAAGGAGCTTGGATTGTTCCGTTTATTTTCTTCGGTTCAATCGCTGTGGAGACACTCGGCGTAAAGACGGGATTCCCGTTCAGTGAATACGTTTATGCTGAAGCGTTCGGTCCGACAGTTTTTGGAGTTCCTGTCACAATCGGTGCGGCATGGCTTGCCGTGATTGGCTCTAGTTTTGCCGTTGCCCGTCTCTTCACATTCCGCCACAATATTTTATGGCTCGTTCCGATTCTCGCCGTATGGCTCGATATGGCAATCGATCCCGTAGCGGCAAACGTGAAAGGCTACTGGGAATGGGCGAATGACGGCTTATACTATGATATCCCGACACAAAACTTTATCGGTTGGTTCGGGTTATCCCTTATTTTCTCATGGTCGTTACAGCGTCACGAACGCGCTGTTGATTCCTTGTTGATCCGGCACGGCGTCTATTTGTTCGTCATGCTTCACGCACTCTTCGGTATCACGGCTGTCAATGCAGGTCTCTATGGCATCGGGCTCCTCAGCATCCTCACATCCGGAGTGATTCTACTTGAAAGGAGGGGGCGCGATGATCGAGTCACACAAAAAGAAATGGTTCAATAACCTGTTCTCGACGTTCGTGAGGGAACGTCAAATACGTCCCACCTTCCATAACATTTATATCCGAACGGACGACGTTCCGACCCCCGGATTATTTTTAAGTACACATAGCGCGTGGTGGGACGGTCTCATCATGTATATGATCAATGAACATTTTTTACGACACGATATTCATGTGTTGATGGATGAGGATGGACTACGTCGCTTCCCGTTCTTTCGACACCTCGGTGCCTTCTCGGTGAAAAAAGGAAGTCTCTCCGATGTACGGGTCTCACTGGCTTATGCGAATGAATTGCTCGCGTCCGGGAAATCCGTCTGGATGTTCCCTCAAGGACAAGAGATGCCACAGGAACTTCGACCTGTCGAAATCGAGTCTGGCGCAACGTTGTTACTGAACGACCGCCCCGTCCAATTATGCGCCATGTACTATTCGTTTGAGAACCATGCGGAACCCCTTGTATATGTCCGCTTTCGAACAGTAGTCGTGACGTCGATGACACGACGAGCTCAGAAGCAGGAAATCGCGCAAGCACTCGAGGCGCTCTATGACGACGTGCGACAAGACGCCATCATTCGGTCTGATGCCTATGTGCCGCTCTTTCGACCACGTCGTAATCTTGCTGAATGGACAGAAACAATGTTCCGACTTGGGAGGGGACGTTCATGATCTTATGGCTGCTCACCCTCTCGATGTTTATCTTTACCCTAATCAATCTTTCGTTCTTGAGACCGCTCGCCGACCCAGGACGCACACCGGCGACAGCCGTCTGCATCCCGATGCGCAATGAGTCGCGTCACGTCGATCGACTGATTTCAAATTTAAAGCAGGCGATACCGGATGGGACTCATGTTTATATCTACGAGGACCGCTCCGAGGATGATACATATGAAAAATTGAATCGCGCAATCGGTAACGATACCCGTTTTACCGTCATCCAAGGTGTTCCTTTGCCCCATGACTGGGCCGGAAAAGTTCATGCTTGTCATCAACTAGCATCACGCACGACTGAACCGTATCTTCTCTTTTTAGATGCGGACGTCACGATCGATTCGAGTTTTATCGCCCGCATGCATGCCACGCTCGCTCGAGAGCAGGCCGTCTTTTTATCAGGTTTCCCTCAATTTCCGACATCCACATTTCTCGGGAAATTGTTGATTCCGATGCAACACGTGCTCATCGCCCAACATCTGCCTTTGTTTTGGCGTAAAGTGAAACACCCCGCATTTGCCGCGGCGAATGGCATGAACGTACTCGTCGAGCGGAACAGCTACGAGGAAGTTGGCGGACATGCTGCTATTCGAACGTCGTTGATTGATGATATCGATTTATGTCGAACGTTCAAACGTCATCAAAAAGTCACGTCACTCGTTCAAGTCTCCCCGTTCATCTCCTGCGACATGTATGAAACGAATGAAGAAGTGTGGACCGGGTTTTCAAAGAACGTATTCAAGGGAATGAATGAATCAGTAGGACTCGCCTTGTACTTCATGACATATTACGGCATCCAGTTGACGGCTATGCTCGCTTGGATCTTTTCACCGAGTTGGCAGACGATTAGCGCAGCGATTTTCGTGCTCCTCGCGCGTCTCGCTGTCGATCTGAAATCAAATGGGTCCGGTACATGGTACCATCCACTCAGTTTAATCGCTTACTTGACCTTACTCGGGAATGCCGTCATTCGTAAATGGAGACGGTTGCCCATCACGTGGAAAGGTCGTCACTATTTCTAAGCAGACGTCTAAAGGGGGACAATTGTATGAAACAAATCATAGTGATTGGGGCTGGTCTCGGTGGACTAAGCGCCGCCGTCACGCTCGCAGCACGAGGTTATGACGTCACGGTCATTGAAAAGAATCAACATGTCGGTGGCAAACTCATGCCCATTATAACCGACGGTCACCGGTTCGACTTTGGTCCAAATACGATCACGATGCCGGATGTATTTCGTTCAGTCATTCGAAATAGCGGGGCCAATCCGGATGACTATTTTGAGTTAATCAAGCTCGATCAACATACCGTCAACCACTACACAGACGGGTCATCCTTCACGTTCAGTGCCGATCGGGCAAAACTTGAGGTCGAAGTACGGCGTTTGACCGGTGACCAGTTGAAACACAATCAGATGCGTGCCTATCTAGATGAAGCGGAAAAGCTGTTCGACATTGCGAATAAGCGCTTCTTCACACAAATGGACACAAAGTTGGATCCCGGTCTTTGGGCGGACATGGTCAAAGTGCATCCACTTCAAAGTTTGCACGCCCTTCACAAGAAGTATTTCAAGGACCCACGCATTATTCAGGCGCTCGACCGCTATGCGACGTACATTGGTAGCAGCCCATACGTGACACCAGGTACGTTCGCCCTTATCGCACATTTGGAATTGAATGAAGGCGTCTATTTTGCGAAAGGTGGAAACTGGAATATCGCAAAAGGGTTCGCCAAACGGGCGAGCGAACTCGGAGTGACGTTCCGACTCGGTCATGAAGTGACGAAAATTGATGTATTGAACGGAAAAGCACATGAGGTCGTCGTCGATGACCAAGAAGTCATCTCGTGTGATGCCGTTCTTCTCAACGGTGAACTCTTGACGCAATACCCGCGACTCGTTGACGCGAAAGACCGCCCATCTTTCCCAGTCCCGACACGCGATACCGTCGAACCTTCGATTTCCGCATTCGTCATGATGGTCGGATTGTCCAAACGATTGAATTTGGCACACCATAACGTCTATTTCTCAGACGACTATGAAAGGGAATTTAAAGCACTTTTCCAAGAAGAACGTTATGCAGACGAACCGACAATCTATATTTCGAATTCATCCGCAACCGATCCGTCGATGGGCGAGGCAGGAGACAACCTGTTCATCCTCGTCAATGCTCCGGCACATCTGACCGAAATTGATGCAGATACGTATGAGCATTTGATTCGCAGACGATTACGTATGTTCGGTGTGGATTGGGAAGAAGAAGAGGTGCTCTACCATAAGCGGGTGACCCCACAAGATTTGACTCGCGATTTTTATGCGTATTATGGCGCACTTTATGGCACGTCGGCCAACTCGAAAAAAGGGGCATTTTTTAGACCTGCACCGCGATCGACAGATGTATCGAACATCTGGTTCGCTGGCGGTTCGACTCATCCTGGCGGTGGCAGTCCGATGGTGACGCTTTCAGGACAATTCGCTGCACGATCGATGTTAGAGGACATACCTCTGACAATATGAACATTTTGTGAACGCGAGTTTCGACACTTGTCGACAATTGAAAGACGTGATAATATCATATTCGAGTTCAAGCAGTTCTGTAGCGTTTGTTACACCTGTAGCGATCGAATGGCTTCCCCGAGCCTCATCGCGTTTTGAACTTGTCACACCCGAGAAAAAGTGATGAGCGAGTTTCCCCACTCGTATCCCGTAGTTGAGACAGCTTGCGTATGATGTTCCCCCTTAGTCCATCAAGCATCCTGTTTCGACGAAGATGTCCCAACTGATTCATTCCCCATGAATCCCGGCACATCTTTAGGGCTTCATCACAAACCGATTCATTCGTTTCCCCGATGAATGAATCACATAACGCTTACGCCACTTTTGGTCCCCCGCCAAAAGTGGTTTTTTTTGCGTACAAAAAACTGTAGACGCCATCGAGCGTCTACAGGGAATCGAATCGCTTATAGTTTTGCCAACAACTTTCCTTTTTGTAAGGTCGATACGTATGCCCGCTTTGTGAAGACGTCATGTCGATTCGCACGTGCCGCATCAAGAATCCCTTCATAGAGAAGAGCCGCTGCTTGTACCGGCTTTCGACTCGCGAGTGGATACAGATGATGGGTTTCGCGTGCCTGTTCATACAAGAACTCTGCACGATTCGCCAACGCCTCCCATAGATCGATAAAGACAGGGGTCACTTCTCGTTGGTGTAACATCGCTTCACTCACACCGTACTGACGCATCATCGTACGGGGTAAATAGATGCGGTCTCGATTCAAATCTTCACCGACATCACGTAAAATATTGGTCAGTTGCATCGCAATGCCAAGGTCGATGGCGCCTTGCCTTAGCTGACGTGTCGTCGCAGCGTCCTGATTTGGGACAAGGATCGGGAGCAGCATCAGACCGACCGTGCTCGCTGCATAATAGCTATACTGCTCGGTCTCTTCGAGCGTTTCATACCGCGACTTATGTAAGTCCCATTTCATCCCTTCCGCCAATTCAAAAAATGGTTCGACGTCCATGTCATAACGTTTCCACACATCACGAAGGGCAACCCATAGTGCTTCATCTTGGTCGTAACCAGCTAAAAAGCGGTCGAAGTCATGCAAAAATGCTGCCAAACTCTCTTCTGGACGGTCTGATTCATCGACCGCATCATCGAGGGTGCGACAGAAAGTATATACTGCCATGACCGCTTGACGGTCTGGTTTTGAGAGCAAAGAGAAGGCCCGGTAAAAGGTTAACGAGCCCTTCTTCATGATTTCCTCACATTGACGATACGCTTCTTGTGTCGTCACGATGCATTGCCCCCATTTCTTCTTCCATTTTTTTCACAAGTAATTGCGACCCAATCATAACGATGGGGACGCCACCGCATGGATGGACGGATGCGCCCACCGCATAGAGGCGTTCGATTTTCGGGAATGGTCTCGCTTGTGGTTTGAAGGCGGCTGACTGAGATAACTTTGGTGCAATCCCAAAACTTCCTCCTTCGAACAATCCGAATCGCTCAGCATCCATCGGTGTCCGGACTTTCATCTCGATGACGCGTTCACGGAAATCAGGCATGAATGCCTCGATTCTTCCTAATAGGTGTTCGATTGTCCCTTGTGCCTCAAAGTCTTCTCGTTCCAATTTTCGAGGAACCGGGACAAGAACATATAATACACTCGTTCCTTCTGGCGCGAGGGTTACATCCATTCGCGATGGATTAAAGGTGTACATCGCTGGATACTCACTTAGTTTACCATCCTCAAAGATCGTACGCATCGATCCTTCAAAATCATTCGGTAAATCGAATTGGTGAATCGGTAAGTCGAGTTCGCCGTTGACGGCGAAATAAAGAAGTAACGTACCGCTTGACGGTTCATACGTCTTTGGCGTCACACCATCAATCAGGCGCTCCATGAGTGGAAAATCACCGTTCACGACGACTGCATCATACGGTACATATTCGTCATTTACCGTGACTCCATTGGCCACCCCGTCCGTGACATGGACACGATTGACGGTAGCATTCATCTCGAAATGAACACCTCGACGCTTCAACTCTTGTTCCATTTTCGTCGCTAGCGAAAAATATCCTCCTTTTACATACCAGACTCCTTCTTCTTGTTCACGATAAGGAATGAGTCCATATAACGAAGGAGTGGCATAAGGATTTCCGCCGATATAGAGCGTTTGTAAACTATAGGCGACACGTAAACGTTCGTCTTCAAAGAAGCGTTTCATATTCGCGTGAGCCGTCTCATATGCTTTTAACCGCATGAGAAGGAGAAGTAGTTTAGGCTCGAACAACTCCGCTTTCGAGGCATAACTACGATCTAAAAACGTATCGAAGCCAATTCGATACTCTTCTTTCTTTTGGGACATGTACTGACGGAAGGCATCTCCTTCGCCGAAAGTTCGTTCGATTTCTTCCGCCTGTCTCTCGATTTCCCGATATTTATAGAATGATGTCCCGTCTTGATACCGCAAGCGGTAAAGTGGATCGACTTCAATCAACTCTACTTCATGTTCAGGAAGACCCGCCTCAATCAGTTGTTGTTTCAGTTTACTCGGCAATAAGACGATGGTTGGACCTTCATCGACTTTCGCCCCATTATCGAATTCAACGTAGTTCAAGCGTCCACCGACCCGGTCCTCTTTCTCATAAATAGTGATTTGAAGTGACGGATTGCGTTTCGTCAATAAGAGGGCGGCATACAGTGTACCGACCCCTGCTCCGACAAAGCTAATATTCATCGGCCGACACCTGCACGGTCACGCAAAAGGTTCGTCGTGATCCGCGCTGATTCAAAGATGGTCGGCAGCCCACTTCCTGGGTGGGTCCCACCCCCGACGAGCCAGACGTTGTCGAGCTCTTCGAATTGGTTATGCGGGCGGAAATACATCATCTGGGATAAGTTGTGCCCTAGATTGAACGTTGCACCTTCATATACACCAAACGCTTCCCAGTCCTCAGGTGTCAACGCCTCCATCACCTCGATGTGTTGACGGATGTTTCGGTAAGGGGAACGTGTCTCAAGCGCGTCGAGAACGCGCTCTGTCATGGTCGCTTGTAACGTCTCCCACGGGAGGCCAGATAAATTGTTCGGCACCGGTACGAGAACGTAAAGCGATGACTTGCCAGGAGGCGCAAGTGTCGGGTCGATGCGTGAAGCATTCTGTACATAAAACGAGAAGTCCTCGCTCAATTTCAATTCTTGTGTCATCTCTTTGACATTCAATTCATAATCGTCCGCGAAGTGAATCGAGTGATGCGCCACATCTTCGTAGACATGGTCGAGCCCGAGATAAAGCATGAATGTCGAGCACGAGTAACGCTTCTTCTTGAGTTGAGTCGGACTCCACTTCGTTAGTTTACCGTCTGGAACGAGCGACGTCATCGCATGTGCGAAGTCAGCACCAATCACGACTTCATCAAACGCATAATGGACACTCCCGGACACGAGACCGGTCACGTTTTGATCATCCATGAGAAGACGCTCTACCGGTTCGCCTAAACGAATGACGCCTCCCTCTTCTTCAATCACTTTCGCCATCGCATGACACAGCTGGTTCACTCCGCCAATCGGGTGATGCACTCCGTAGGCGTGTTCCATGTAAGACAAGATGGAGAATCCACCCGGACATTCCCAAGCGGACATCCCCAAATATTTAGCCTGAAACGTGAACGCATACTTCAGCTCTTCGCTCGTGAAGTACTCGGACAAGACGTCATAAAGCGATTTACCGATCGAGAGGAACGGTAGCGCCTTGAGCACGCGCAACGAGACATAGTCGGTAAGCTTGTCATGTGCGGTCTGAAGCACAGGCATCAATTTAGACAGTTTGATCGCCTGTTCACTCATGAACCGTTCGTAACCTTCGCCATTCCCTGGAAATTGTTCTTCGATGGCGCGATACATCTGATCACGATCTGTTGTCATCGAGAGTTGACGCGTCCCACGGTCGAAGTACAAATCATACATCGGCTCCAACTGCTTCATCTCGACATAATCATGCAGATTACGCCCTGTCTCTTCAAAAATTTCTTCTAAAATATAAGGCATATTCAAAAACGTAGGCCCTCGGTCGAACGCAAATTCACCTACTTCTAAGCGCGACGTTCTTCCGCCTACAAACGGTTGTTTCTCAAATACGGTGACGTCTACACCGCGATGCGCCAGTAGCATCGCTGTAGCCAATCCACCTGGTCCTGCCCCAATAACGGCAACTCTTTGTTTCGACACACTCAACAACTCCCTATGTGAATAGTCTCTTATGCTTCTCTATCATTATAGGAATGACGGGAGACAAGTTCAATTTTGAATCGGTTGATTGAGCAGGTTCGTCTTCCCTCGCTCAGCGATGACGATATACCAAGAACCTTCCGGAATGAATGGGATGAAGCGGATTTGATCAAAACCTACTTCTTGCATCTGCCGGCGCAATCGTGGAATGGTCGGAAGCGGGTACAGATTATCGTGGAGTGTCATAAACGCATTGAACGCGGAAGCGAATCGTCCACCGAGCGCTGTTTCGGCGAGCGGGGTCACGAGAATGGCGATACCCTTTTCTTCTAAACGCTCCCGTAGTCTCTCAAGCAACTTGATACGTTCTTCTGGTGAGAAGTAATACAGCATATTGTTCATCATCACCGCATCGAATTGCTCTTCTGTTTCCCAGTTCATGAAGTCAGCTACTTCGAAATGAATGTCACCACTCTCGTCTCGCGAGCGTGCCTCTTCGATTACCTCTTCCTCTAAATCGATGCCTGTCAGTTCCCAACTCGGTTCGAGCGCTTGGAGTTTACGTAAGTAGCCGCCGTGCCCACATCCAATATCGAGCATCGATTCGACATTTGCCTGTCGTAAAAGTTGTTGCACGATTGGAAATGCGACCGTTTCGACGAGTGTCGATGTCTTCGCGACGACTTGACCGTGTTCAGCTCCATCAAACGTCTTTTGCTTCCCAGACTCTAGAAATTCCGGATAAGCGATTAACGCGGGGATATGAAGCTCCATCATTTCTTGAAGCATGAACCCGATGCTCCGTTCATCGTTACCGGATAATTGATATTTCAATCCACGCGTCGGATAGTAGCGCCAGCCTCTCTTTTTCAAATGACGGACGGCGACCCCGACTTCTAACCAACGCTCTAGCGCAAGTTGTGTCAATGGGCGTTTTAGACGTAAATTCATCTCCGCCATGCTCGCGCCACCTTGAAGCGCATCGAATAGTCCGAACTTGTAGCCGATATAGCCGTGCCATAAGGGTAAAAATGATTCAGTTTGTTTCATCCATTTCCGCGCGTGTAAAACTCGTGTCCATTCCATCATCTGTTGATCCATCGTTTCACCTCATCGTCGTAATTACTGATTTTTTTATTTTCCCCTAATAATTTGTGTACAAACAAAAAAATCCCACTTCGGTGTGCGAAGTGGGAACGTCTTATTGAATAAAGCTGTTGAAGAAAGATTGTCCATAAGGCAATGCATAGCCGATGAAAATCGTAATGAGCGCCAAGACGATAAACCCGCCAAATAGTCCGTTTGACGGTTTTTTCTTTTTGACTTTGACGAGCGTCATCTCACCGAAGATCAAAGTTAATAAACCGACCGTGATTTTCACGTGATAGAATGTCCCGCCACCATTCAACTGAAGGTAGAGATAAAGTCCTGTTCCGAATGCGATGAGTAACATGAGTCGAAACGCCATATGTGCGATCTTTCCACTCTTGTTGCCGTTCTTATAACCGATATAGGCCACGGCAAACAAAATAAGTAACAAAATCCAGCTCGTAACGTGCGTGTGCAAGAATGCAATCAGTGGCATTCAAATGCCCCCCTTTATGATGTTGTACAGTCTTCATTGTACACGAATTCTCTCCCGATTGGTCAAGCGAACGATTCTAAAAAATGAGCCATCCTCAAGGGATGGCCCATACATTATACAGGAGTCGTCTCTGCCTCTTGGACAGCGTACTCATAGCTTGGGATTTCAACGATGAACGTCGAGCCCTCATGCTGAATCGATTCTACATGGATTTGGCCGTTGTGACCACGGACGATTTCCTGACAAATCGGTAATCCGAGCCCCGTACCGCCGATTTCACGACTGTCGGAGTTGTCGACACGATAAAACTTATCAAATAAGCGATCGAGCGCGTCACTTGGAATCCCGATTCCTTCGTCCTTCACTTTAATGGACACGATTTGCTCGTGATGCGCAAGTTCGACCGTGATTTTTCCACCTCTTGGAGAATACTTCACGGCGTTCGACAATAGATTACTCATCAACTGTTTGAACTTCTGGCAATCGACGAATAATTCATATGGACGTGCATCATCTGCAATCAATTCGAATTCATGTTTCAACGACGACGCCTCATAAAACGTCAACATGTCTCGGACGACCGGCTCGATATCAAGCTGTTCCCGGTCATACATTTGACTACCGGATTCCATTCGTTGCACATCGAGGAAGTCGTTGACGAGATGTGTCAGACGCTCCGTCTCGGAGTGAATGGTCTCCAAGTATTTAGCTTGTTTTTCATTCGGCAACTGTTTTTTGACCATCAATTCCGTGAATCCATAGATGGACGAGAGCGGCGTACGCAGTTCATGCGAGATGGTTGAGATAAACTCACTCTTCAATCGCTCCGCCTCTGTCTCACTCGTGATATCTCGGAAGACGAGAAGCGTACCTTTTGAAAGTCCGCCGACAATGATGCGCTCTGCATACATCTGCAAGTTCATTTCGCCCTTACGAATCGAGAAGCTTACACTGTCATGTGGGAAATCTTCGGTGAACAGGCGATTCGTATACTTCGTAAAGTCCTCCGCTTGATCGACCGTTTCAACAAGACGATTCCGCCATTCTTCCCACGTTTCTTCTTCAAGGTCTTGTGAACTGACGTCACTTAACTCAGGGAACATCTCATAGAGTGGACGGTTGACGAACACGTCATTCGTCGAGTGGTCGATGTAGACGACCGCTTCTCGAATCGAATCGAGAATTCGCTCCGTCTTTCCTTTCTCCCGTTTCATCTCTTCAAATAGACGCATCCGTAAGAGAGAAAGCGAGAGCTGACGAGCGAATGACATGATGTCGCCCATCTGGGTTTGGGTGAAACGATCTTTGTATCGGACCAGATAGATGAAGGCAATGATTGAATCATCTGTCGGGTCATGGACCGGTACCGCCGTCTCAAACATATAGTACGGATACGGGAGCGGATGGTCGCTCGCGACTTGTTTCGACGAGTGTACCGTCGTCTTCAATGTCATCGCGCGCGTCAATACGGAATTTTCGCTATCGAGCAACTGACGAGACAACGTATCGTTCAAGCCGTGGCTCGTCACGCGATACGTACCCGCTTCATCCACGAAAACGAGTGCACCGACCTCTGAATCTGTAATCGTGACCAGTTTCTCAATGATTTCCGGATAGGCCGTAAGCGAATCGCGTGACGCTAACGTCTCCGTCAATTCATTCCGATACGCGAGGTGTTGCTCGTTCTGTTGCGTCTGTTCTAAAATTTCTTCTAGTTCTTGTTGCTGTGCCTGCAATTCTTCTTGTTGGGCAATCAATTCTTCTTGTTGCGCTTGCAACTCATGGTTTTTTTCAATCAAATGTCGTTCATTGTCACGAAGTGTCTCAGCCATCTTATGGAACGATCGAGACATCGTCCCAATCTCATCTTCTCGTTTCATCTGATCGCTCAAATCAACGATTTCTCCTTTTAACAAGCGGTTCGATGCGATGGAAAGTCGTGAAATCAAACGTGTTTGACGGCGTAGGAACGGCTGGACAAACAATAAGATCAATACGGCGAACGAGGCGATGCTCATGATCCACAAGAATTGAAGCATATTGTTGTTCTGTCGCCATTCAACGTAGACGGCCTCTTTTTCAGATGCCATCAACTCACGATATTCTCCGAGCGCAGACTCTACCTCATCAATCGGTCCGAGGATGTCGATTCCACGTTGCGGATTAAATTGGACGAGTCCTTGATCAATCAAGCGCTGAGCCGTCGGCAACTCGGCAATCGTTTGAGCATCGATAAACGTCTCTGTGACTTCCCCCTCTTGTTGCGCTTGGGCATATTCATACGTCACCGGAATGATCACATCATAGTAAAAGTCGTGGAACTGCTGAAGATCTTCTGCGAACAATTCTCCTTGGCGCGTCTGAACTTGTGTTTTGAACCAATTGATTTCCTGTTGGAACTTCGCCTCATTCGCACGTGAACGTTCGAGCGATGCTGTGTCGCCGAACAAGAGATATCCTCGTGTATCATATTGGTCAGCCTGCCACTCATCCCAAAGCGTAGTCAAACGGTTAACGCGTTCATCGACCTGACGCAATCTCGTCTCGTTCGCCTCCAAACGGTTCTCGATATAGACATAAGTCAATGCCGATCCGACCAACGCAATGACGAGGAAGGAATAAAGGACGACCATGATGTCGCGTCCGAGTTTTTGTTTAAACCACCTTTTCACTTCACGATGCCTCCTATGATTTTGACGAGTTCAAGTGGGCTGAACGGTTTAGAAATGAAGTAGTCGACACCAATCTCGTTCGCGCAATCACGGTCAGATTGTTGGCTTTTCGCCGTCAACATCATCACTTTCGTCTCTTGTCGCCCTGGTAACTTCCGTACTTTTTCAATCACTTCAAGCCCTGTCATGCCGGGCATCATATGATCCACAATGACCAAATCATATTCATTTTCTTCAATCAATCGATAGGCCTCAATTCCATCTTGTGCCTCGTCGATGTCATATCCTTCATCTTCTAATGTATCCATAACAAGCATGCGTAGCACTTCTTCGTCTTCCGCAAGTAAGATTTTAACCATAATTGTTCCTCCATTTTTTATCCCATTTTTTTATTTTAACGGATTTGTAATTGTTACACAAAATAAAAAGACGTACGAAACTCATCTCGTACGTCTTTTGCCTAATTACATTGCCCCAAAACCTGTATTCCAGTTATACGACTTCTTTTTCAGCGAACTGACTATTGTAAAGTTCTTCATAAAAACCACCAGCTTCAAGAAGCGATTCATGTGTTCCTTGCTCAATGACCCGACCTTGGTCCATAACCAAAATCAAATCCGCATCTTTGATGGTCGATAAACGGTGAGCGATGACGAAACTCGTCCGCCCATTCATAAGCCGTTTCATCGCCTGTTGAATCAAAATCTCAGTACGCGTATCCACACTCGACGTTGCTTCGTCTAAAATCATAATCGGTGGGTTCGCCAATACTGCTCGCGCAATCGTCAGCAACTGTTTTTGACCTTGTGAAATGTTATTGGCCTCTTCATTCAACACGGTGTCGTATCCGTCTGGCAATGTTCGAATGAATGCATCCGCATGCGCCGTTTTCGCCGCGTTGACGACTTCCGTCTCAGTCGCTCCCGTTTTCCCATAGGCGATGTTATCACGAATCGTCCCGTTGAATAGCCACGTGTCCTGTAAGACCATTCCAAACGTATGTCGCAAATCTTGTCTCGACATTTTACGCGAGTCTTTCCCATCGATGAATATCTCTCCACCGTTCAACTCATAAAAACGCATGAGTAGATTAATCAATGTCGTTTTGCCAGCGCCTGTCGGACCGACGATGGCCACCGTTTGGCCCGTCAACACATCGAGATTCATATCTTGAATGAGTAGGTCGTCGCCGTATCCGAAATCGACATGACGGAACGTGACATTTCCTTCGGCACGTTCTAATTGATAGGTCGTCACATCTTTCACTTCTTCTTCTTCATCCAGCAGTTCAAATACACGTTCCGCCGCGGCAACCGTCGACTGGACGATGTTCGCGATATTCGCTGTCTGGGTGATTGGTTGGGTGAACTGACGTGTATATGTGATAAACGCTTGAATGTCCCCGATGGAGATGCTGCGCTGCGTGACCAAAATACCGCCGACGACACTAATCAATACATAGCTGATGTTCCCGATGAACATCGTCATCGGCATGATGATTCCGGAAATGAATTGCGCTTTCCGTCCTGCATCGTAAAGCTCCTCATTCACATCGTCAAACTCACGCACAGCTGTCTCTTCCCGACCAAACGCTTTGACGACCGCGTGCCCTGTATACATTTCTTCCACATGGCCGTTCAGTCGTCCAAGGTGACGCTGTTGATCGGAAAAATATTGTTGCGACCGTTTCAAAATCGGACGAATCGCAAAAATCGTGAGCGGAAGGGACACAAGAGAGATGACCGTCAACAGAGGACTGATCGACAGCATCATAATCAAAATTCCAATGATGGTGACGATGGAAGTAATGAATGACGTGACACTCTGTTGTAGCGTACTCCCAATCAAGTCGATGTCATTCGTCACCCGGCTCAATGTCTCCCCATTCGAGCGTCCGTCATAATATTTGAGCGGAAGTCGTTCTAACTTTTTGTTCACGTCTTCGCGCAAATCATAGACCGTTTTTTGGGCAACACCGGACATCAAATATTGTTGCACGTAGTTGAATAGACTACTGATGACGTAAAGGCCAGCGAGGAGCGACAAAATTTGTCCGATTCTCGTGAAATCAATTTCTGCCCCTGGCACACCTGTAAACTTCGCATATGCCCCTTCAAACAGTTCGGTGATGGCGATTCCCATGATTTTCGGACCGGCAATCATAAAGATTGTACTTAAAATCGCCGCGACAAACACAGCAATCAACGTGTTTCGCCGTGGTTTCAAATAGGCAAGCAAACGACGGAACGTGACTTTGAATGCTTTTGGCTTTTCGCCCATCATCATCATACTTCCACCGCCCGGACCTCCTGGACCGCCGTGTCCCCCATGAGTTTGTCGCGTATTTGCTTGTTTCTCACTCATGCGATTTCCTCCTCAGACAATTGCGATTTCACGATTTCTTGATAGACCGCATTCGTCGCAAATAATTCCTCATGTGTCCCGACTCCGGCAACGGCTCCTTCTTCTAGAACGATGATTCGGTCGGCGTCCATGATCGTGCTGACACGTTGTGCAACAATCAGTACCGTCGCATCTTTCGTTTCTTCTTTTAACGCTTTGCGAAGGGCGGCATCCGTTTTAAAATCAAGTGCCGAGAAACTGTCGTCGAACACATATAAATCCGGTTTCCGAACGAGAGCTCGCGCAATCGACAGACGCTGTTTTTGACCACCCGACACGTTTGACCCACCTTGTTCGATCACAGCCTCATATCGGTCTGGCATCTTCTCGATAAAGTCACTTGCCTGCGCGATGGATGCGGCATGAACGACTTCTTCCACTGTTGCATCGGTCTTCCCATATCGAATGTTCTCAGCAATCGTACCTGTGAACAGCAACGCCTTTTGAGGAACGAATCCAATCTTCGAACGAAGTGCCTCTTGTGGAACCGCTTGGACATCAACACCATTCACGCGAATTGTCCCCGACGTCACATCGTAAAATCTTGGAATCAGATTGACGAGTGTCGATTTACCTGACCCCGTACCCCCAATCACCGCTGTGACCTCACCTGGATTCGCTGAAAAACTCACATCGGATAGCGCTGGTTCTTCAGCACCCGGATAATAGAAGGTCACGTGATCAAATACGAGTGTCCCTTGCTCAATGTCCGCAGTCTTTGTCCCGTCATCAATCAGTGAAGGTTTCATCTCGAGCACTTCGTTGATCCGGTTGGCAGACACAGAAGCCCGAGGAACCATGATGAACATGACTGATGCCATGACGAGCGCGAACATGATTTGCATGACGTATTGAATGAACGCCATCAAATCTCCGATTTGCATCGCACCGTTATCAATCCGAATCCCTCCGAACCAAATGACGCCGACAACCGTCAAGTTCATCACGAGCATCATGACCGGCATGAGGAACGCCATGATTTGGTTCACTTTGATTGAGACGTCCGTCAACCGTTCATTCGCCTTCGTCAATCGCACCTGTTCTTCTTTTTCACGGTTGAAAGCTCGGATGACACGGATGCCCGTCAGATTTTCTCGGAGAACAAGATTGAGCCGGTCCAATCGATTCTGTACCTTTTTAAACAACGGCATCGCCTTCCAAAAAATGAGGAAGATTGAAATGACGAGTACCGGCATTGCGGCAACAATGACAAGAGACAACGTCGCATCCTTCGAGGTCGCCATGATCAATCCACCGACAAACATGATCGGCGCACTCACAACCATTCGCAGCATCATGATGATGACCTGTTGCACTTGCGTGATGTCGTTTGTCGTCCGTGTGATGAGCGAAGCCGTCCCGACACGATCGAACTCTTCAAGCGAGAAGCGTTCCACATGATTGAACACACGTCTTCGTAAGTCACGACCAAATCCCATCGCCGCCTTTGAAGAATAAAAACTGGCCACAATAGCAGCAAGTGCTCCAAGTCCCGTCACACCAAGCATGATTCCGCCCATTTGCCAAATGTAGCCGGTATCGCCCGTCACGACCCCATTATCGATAATGTCCGCCATCAACGTCGGTAAAAATAAATCTGCTAACGACTGCGCGAACACAAACAATAAAACCATCAGAACAGCCCATTTATAAGTAACGAGACGTTTCAATAACTTAATCATGTCGACACACTCCTTCACAATCTGTGAGCCCTTCATTCAATCCATCCGCAATATGTTGATGGGCTGTAAGCATATGATGATACGTATCTTGATCGAGACGAGACAAAATTTGATTCAATTGATATTCCGTCCCTTCTTCTTGTCGCTCAATCTCCTCAATCAAGCGTTTACCTGATTGGTCAATGGTCAACACAACTTCTCGCCGATTATCCGGGTTGATATCCCGACGAATCAATCCTTTCTCCACGAGACCATCTAATGATTGACTTAACGTGCTCTTTGGCATTCTTGTTCGCTGAACCAGTTCCTTTTGCGTAATCGCACCCTGTTCATTCAACATCATCAGACCGTGCAGTTGAGGTAATGTGAGATCGTTTTGTTGCGCCGTCTGATGCATGAGACGAATCAGGACACGCTGCACACGCCAAAATGATTGCATCATCTCCCGTGCCCGATTTGTATTTGTCTCGGTCATTCTTATTCACTCCTTTATCGTTCCGAATCGAATTGTTCTAAACGGAACAATTCTTTATATAAAATAAATTACTCCTCTCCAACTCGATTGTCAACGAAATCAAATGTGAATTTGCACATAGAAAAAGAGCGATGTCCTATAGCTGACATCGCTCTTCATTTATTCACATTTATTTAGTCGACATGGTCACGATTTCCTGCAGATCAAGCGAATAAATCAAAGTTCGCTCGACCCGAATATTCCAGATCGTCTCAATCGCCTCTCGATATAATTGTAGTTGAATCGCATATCGATCTCGCAATCGCTCATGTGCCTCTTCCCGGGAATCGGATAGATGCGTGACAGCATCCGATTTATAATCGAGAAGCACATACGAATCCCCATCGAAATACAGACAATCGATAATCCCTTGGATCAAGACATGCTCATCCGTAAAGTGTCCATCCGGATTGACGCGTTCGGCCGGCACCGTGTAGGTGAAAGGTAGCTCTCGCCATGCCGTCCCTCGCTCTAGTGCACCAGCGAGCGCTTGACCGACTTCTGTTTGGAAAAACATCTCGATATCCGGGATGGCGAGGCGTGCCGTCTCTGCCTCGATCGGACTGAGCATCCCTTGCATTTCCCATTGGTTGATTTGGTCGACAATCGGTTGGTTCGGGTCAGCCAGTTGGAAAATCAAGTGTAACGTCGTCCCGCGTTCCGCACCGGTCTGTTTGACTTGACGCCATTTCGGTTCCCGATAAGGGGTATCGACCGGACGTACCGGATCTTCGAAAGCGGCCTGTTCGAGTTGCATCGCCCGCTTCAGTTCGGTCACCGTCTGTTTCGCCGCCGTACGTACCGCATCCTGTGCAGGGTATTCGTAGGTCAAAGCTTGTTGTACGGCACGAATCGTCTCTTCTTCATTTTGAATCGGAAAATCGATTGCTTCAAATCGTTGGACGTGGTGCAACTGTGCCATCATCTCTTGTAGAGTCGCAATCTCCGCAAGGTCCGCTTCTCCGATGACACGATAAATCCATGAAGTCGATTCTTGGAAAGTAGAGGGAACCGTGAAGCCGAATGATTCGATAAACGAAGTGGCACTCGGAAGGCGTAAAAGCGCCGGTGCAATCCAATCGAGATACGTTTTTGCCTCTCGCCTCGCCTCACTCGCCAATAGATCTCCAGATTGACCGACCTGAAGCCACTGCTGAAGGTGTTTGAGTGGTTCGCCTACCGTTCCCACGAGAATCAATTTTTCTTTCGCACGTGTCAAGGCCACGTAAAGCACGCGCATCTCTTCTGCTTTCATCGTCGCATCTAAATCTCGTCGAATCATCTCTTTCACGAACGTCTCCGATTTCGTACGTGTCACGACGTCAATCGCATCGAGTGAGATGCCGTACTGTTTGTGGAAAATGACACGTTGCATTTGATCGCGTTTATTAAATTGTTTTCCGAGTTGGGCAACAATCGTGACCGGAAACTCAAGTCCTTTCGACTTGTGCACGGTCATGATACGAACGACGTTTTCCTCGTCCCCGAGCGACCGCGCCTCTGACAAATCTTCACCAGTATCCTGTAGTCGGTCCATCACACGTAAGAAGCGATAAAGACCTCGATAGCCACTACGCTCATAGGATAGGGCCCGGTCATAAAGTGCCTTCAAGTTTTCCTGCCGCCCTTTTCCTCCAGGTAATCCCCCTGAGAAGTCATAAAACCCGGTGTCATTGAATAACTGTTGAATCAATTCCGACAGGCTATGATTTCGTGCATAAGTACGCCAACGGGAGAGGCGGTCAAGCATGTCGCCACATTTTACGCCAAGCTCATCATCGTCATCCGCTTTCGCCTTGAGTGCCTCATAGAAAGAATCTTCTGATTCAAGTCGAATCCGTGCCAACTCGCTATCATCAAAACGGAACATCGGGGAGCGCAGCGCACCGGCAAGTGGGATGTCTTGAAGTGGATTATCAATCACTTTCAAAAGTGCCAGGATCATCCGAATCTCGGTCGCTTGAAAATACCCGCCATCCGAGTCGGTGTAGGCCGGAATATTGTACTGTGTCAAAATGTCCATCAATTGCTCCACACGTTCTTTCTTCGAACGTACGAGAATCACGATATCGCGATATTCACAGTTTCGGAGTTGACCAGTGGATTCATCCGTCACTTTAAACGGTTCGTCTCCCGATACGAGTTCTAAGATGCGAGTAGCAATCGCCCGTCCTTCTACTTCTTGCTTCGATAACTCACGACTCGCGCCATCGACTAAAATAAACTCAGGGTCCGCCGGAATCGGTTCATACTCACGTCCAGGAACAAGTTGGGCCGCCTCATCATATGCGATTTCGCCAACCTCTTCGTCCATGAGTTGGACGAACAAGTCATTGATGCCATGAAGCACCTCTGCCCGACTTCGGAAATTTTGAGAGAGGTCGATCCGCTTCCCTGTGTTCGCCTGTCTAAAGCGCGTCGCCTTATCGATGAAGAGACCCGGTTCTGCATGGCGGAATCGATAAATCGATTGTTTGATGTCGCCCACCATAAATAAATTCCCGATTTCTTCTCGTTCATTCGCGACCAGATTGATGATCGTTTCTTGAATCTCGTTCGTATCTTGATATTCATCAACGAGTACCTCAGCGAAGCGTTCTTTATAAAGCGCCGCAACATCGGACGGTCCCCCATCTTGTCGTAAAATGGCGAGCGCATAATGTTCCAAGTCACTGAAGTCGACAAAAGCACGGTCGCGCTTCGCTTGCTCATAGGCTTGGCCGAACGCACGGACCGTTCTAACGAGGGTTTCAACGAGCGGTTGTTGCATCGAGACGCTTTCCAATAAGTCCGCCCCGCTGACTCGAGCCTGTTCCACCGCTGCCGTCAATTTTTTCTTCGCTTGGTCGTAAGCTGGTTTAAGGACCTCGTGGTAAATCTGGTGCTCCTCTTTTTTCGGAACAGCCTTCATCGTGCCAAACTTCATCGCACGAGCCGCCGTCTCGAGTTCACTCCAGACAATAGTCTCCCCTTCAAGCTGTTCGAACGGAAAAATCGCTTGCCGGATGTTTTCAGACTGTGGCTCATACCCGGCGACCCGAAGCTCCGCTTCAAGTTTCCGAAGATCTCGTACGGCTTTTTCGATGTCATGCCACAGCATCTGTCCAAACTCAATCAGGATTGCTTCCTCATCAGGATCTTCTCCGAACGCATACATGGAAACGAGTTTGTCTAAATAAGCATCAGGATTTGGGAGAGTGCGCGCATAGTGATATAAGCCAAGAATCAAATCCTCGATTTCACTGTCACCACGGTCTGACGTATACGCATCGACAAGAGCGAAGAAGTCGGTATCCTGTTTCCCGTACTCTTCCTCAAGCACTTCTTCTAAGACGTCATCCTGCAAGAGGACGAGGTCTCGTTCTTCCGCAATCTTGAACGCGGGATCCAAATCTAACAGGTAGTAGTTCTCACGAATCACCTCTAGACAAAATGAATGGATGGTCGTGATGAGCGCCCGGTTCAACATTTGCCGCTGTTTTCGGACATATTCATTTGTCGGGTCATCGCGCAACGCCTCTTCAAGCGCCTTTGCGATTCGTCGTTTCATCTCTGCCGCTGCCGCATTCGTAAAGGTGACGACGAGCATCCGGTCTGCCGTGAGTTCATCCGTTTCATCAAGCAATCGACTAGACAACCGCTCGACAAGGACTGCCGTCTTTCCGGACCCTGCCGCAGCCGAGACGAGCACGTGACTCCCTCTTGCTTCAATCGCGGCGAACTGATCATTCGTCCATTTCACGGTCATCGCCTCCTAACTCCTGAAATACCTCTTCTTTCTCGAGCTTCTTCAATTTACGAGGCGCATTCGAGAGCGCTTCGTCAAAATGACAGACACTTTGATAAGGACACGTCTGACACGGGCGCCGTTCTTTATATTCATAAGGTTCTACGTCAATTTTTCCTTTGTACATCTCCTCGGCACTCGCTTTGACGACGTCGAACGCATGGTCCATCAACTGCTCAAGTTGAGGGGGCGTCACAATTTTCTTCAAAGTGTTGGCGTCAGGCGTACCATCTTTTTTATATTTGACCGGAATGACAATTGATTTTTTGGATGAGCCTTTCGCCGAGCGGTCCATCATCTCTAAAATTTCCGGATCATCTACTAATAGCCCTTGCATCTGATACGACTCCAATACTTTTTGACGCGTTTCTTCTTCAGAACTAGCAGGTGGAACGAGTGGTCGGTGCACGTGGAAATAGAGCGCCGCAGCAGGTGCGACGTTCTCTTTTGTCCACACCTCTGCCTGCTCAATCAATACCTTCAAATAGATGAGCATCTGCATCGCCAGACCGTAATAAATTTCTGCAAAGTCGACTTCACGTTTACTCGACTTATAGTCGATGATTCGGACGTATAACTGGTCGTGGACCATCGCAGTGTCCACACGGTCGATTCGACCGACTAGTTCACATGTCGCCCCGTTCGATAATGTGAACGAAACGGGTGGAAATTGTCCGCTGCCGAACGCGAGTTCAAACGCTTCCGGGTCAAAGCCGTCTCGTTTTGATTGTTCAATCAACACTTCTGCCGTCTTACTGACGACGTCCGTCAATTTTTTCTTTAAGTAGGCGTAACGATTCGAACTCATCAAGATGGCATGCTGAATCTCTGGGGTCACGAGCTCGACCGCCTGCTCCGCTAAATGGGAGCACTCGTCCGGGGTGACATCTCGCCATTCCTTTCCGTCCATCTTCACCGTCTGCGACATATGTTCGATGGTCCGGTGATACAGATTCCCGATATCCGGGGCCTCGAGTCGATACAACCGTCGTTCCTTCAGACGCAAGCCAAAACTTGCGAAATGTTTGAACGGACAGGCTTGGAATGTCTCGAGACGTGAGACACTCGCCCGAATCGACGGAGTATATAAGGATTTTGCGACACGATTATCCAACGATTCCGGGATGTTTTGATAGAAGAGCGCGCTCGTCAACAACTGGAGACGTTCCCGTCCATCCGGATGCTTCAACAGTTCATTATAGACAGCAAACCACATATCTTGAATCGGATAATGACGACTCAACCGCTGAAGTTCAAGTGCCGTCACCGCCGCCGTCTGATTCACATTCGTCAAGAAGGCGAATTGATCACGTGGTCGGTGTTCACCTGCTTCAGCAAAATGAGTCTTGATGACGTTTTGGTGAAGTCGCGCCTTCAAGTCAGCGATAAACCGCGCCGGCTGAACGGCTTTCCCCGTTCTGTCGACTAGTGCGTAGCTAATGTATAAACGCTCGCTCGGTGCCGTCACAGCTTTGTATAGGTAATACGTTTCATCATCGAACAAGTGCTCTGTCGCCTTACCGGCACGAAGTCCATTCTCATGCATGAAATCCAAATCTTGATCGGTCAACAGTTTCGACTGTGTCGTGACAAGAGGAATTTGATCTTCATTCGCTCCGAGCAGGAAGACGACTTTCTTATCTATCAATCGACCACGCACATAATCCGTTATCGTCAATTGATCAAGCGAAGGTGGGATCAAGGCATAGCGGAGACTATCTAGTCCGGTGTCCATCATCTGGAGGAATAAGTCCGTTGACAACGTCTCTTCCGGAGCTGCGGCTTCTAGCTGCTCGAGCAAGTGCAAAACCGCGTCCCATACTTGAGTATGCTCACGCGCTTCGAGTAGTTCCGCCTCTTCAATCGCCTCATCGCGCCATTGCGTCAGACAGTCTGATACACCGACACGCTCTAGAAAGGCATACATGGCGTGCGTATAAGCCTGCATCGTCTTCGCCTGTTTTAAATCTGATAGAAATGGATCAAATGTTTCGATGACACGTTCCCGCGATCGATTCAGCTCAGCCTCAATATCGAGTTCTTCGCTCGTGAGGCGTGCTTCCTCCCCGGAACGACGACGCAACTGCCATTCGTCGTGCCAATGATAATGTTTGATCCCCCGTTCGATAACGAACGCTTCAAGCCGGTCAACGGACGTACGACGATGTACCGGATCGAGGACGACGAGTTCTGTTTTAAGGGCACGGAATACGGACTCTTCTCGATATCCACGTAGAGCGATTTCAATCGTTGCTTTCAACAGTTCGACGAGCGGATGGTCGAGCATCGGTTGCCGTTCATCAAGGAAATAGGGCAGTCCCATCTTTTGTAGCGCCTGAGATGCCAAATCACCATATTCGTCGAGTGAACGCGATACAAGTGCGATATCCCGATAACGATATCCTTCTTCACGTGTCAGACGAATGACTTCTCGAACGGCCGCCTCCACCTCGACGGTTCGGTCGACTGCGGCATGTAAATCGATTCGGTTCTCTGAACCAGTGTAAGGTTCCGCCGTCAATTGGTCGAATGTAGCCTCTAGATAACGGAGACTCGGATGCGTATAACGATAGACGGTATCATACAGCTTGTCTCGAGAAGGAATCTGCCGTTCTGTCAACAGTTCTTTGAAACGCATGAGTGTCCGCTGCGTCGGTCCAAACAATGGATTTAGACGATACAAGGAGATAGGATCGATTGTCAACAATACATCGACATCAACCTTCTCTGCGAGTGCAACGAGCACCGCCAACTCCTGCTCTGAAAACTCGTTGAATCCGTCCACATAGACACGCACATCCGTCAAATCTGTTTCCGGAAGAATTTGCAACATGACGTTGAAATAGTCTTCTGCATGAAGTGACTTACCTTCCGTCATCTTTAAAAATCCTTCATAGATGATGGAAAGGTCTTGTAACTTCAAAGCACGGTGCTGCGCCTGTTCGCTTAACCGCAACAAGTGCTCCGGTTCAACAAGCCCTCGCTTCAGCATCGAGATTAATTGGTTCAATTCTTCATAAAATCCGAACTGATTCATCGTACGGCGGAACAAGGTCAATCGTTCTTCGCTCATCTCGACGACCCTTCGTAACAACAAATGGGTCCCCGTCTGGTCTAAGAATTGATCTGTCGCTACACCGGCATCTCGCATCATCAAAAAAGCGAGACGACGCATCGAAAGGACTTGAATGCGCGTCGAACCATGCAAACCATCGACTGTCGCCATTTTCTTTTCCATCTCAAACGACATCTGGTCCGGTACGATCATATAAATCGTCGGCCCGCTCGGGTTTTGTTTCAGTTCTTGAATGACCTCATGGATCATTTGTTCACTTTTCCCCGTCCCCGATCGACCAACGTGAAAGGTCACTGTCATTTTAGCGAACACTCCTTCCCTTTTTTCTTCATTATGAACCATCCCCGAGCATTTGTAGAGGGAAACCTCTTCTATACCTTGTCCAAAAAAGTAACAGCCTACATCATTCCCTTTTTCGATTGAAATCGATTAGACTGAACGTATGAGGGGGAATATATGTGAGTGCCTATGAACAATTTGGAGGCGAACGTGGTGTACAACAACTCGTTGACGCGTTCTATGACCTCGTCTATGCCGATCCAATTTTACTTCCACTATTTCCGGAAGATCAAGATCGAGTCAAACAGCACCAATTTGAATTTTTAACACAGTTGCTCGGCGGTCCAAAGTTGTATTCGGAACGTCGTGGCGGTGGAAACTTGGCGATGATTCATCATGAGCATCCTATTTCTGAGACACATGCCGGCCATTGGCTTGGATGTATGGAACAGGCGCTCAAGACCGTGGATGCCCCAGAATCGATCAAACGTCAGTTATTTCAACGGTTGACCATGTCATCTTCGAATGTCGTCCGTGTTTGTTCGCATCATTTTGAGTAGTCACAACTATAAAAAGTGGGTATGATAGGAAAGTAAGCAAAGGAGGTCGTTTCACATGACAGAAGAAGAAAAAAAAGAAGTCGTCTCATCTGAGGAAGAGACGGAAGAAAAAGAAGAAACGGTAGTCCTCGCCGACGCGCTTGATGAAGCTAACGAAGCTGCTGAAGCAGAAGAAGATGAGGACGATGATGAGGATCAGCCGGAAGAGAAGAACATGGACCACATCAAAGGCGTCTTCAACTATGATCATGAAAATGGTCGTGAATACCGTGTCGTCTTTTACAACGATCGCAAAAACTTAGTGTTCCGTGAACTCGGTAATGGCAAGGTTGAATTTGTCGGCCGCTTCTCGGATGATGCATACGATGAAGAGAATGAAGCAGAAATGCGTGAACTCGGTCAACGTGAACTCGAGCGCATCCTCGCTGAACGCTTCAACTAAAAAAATCGCCGAAATTTCGGCGATTTTTTTAGTTCTTCTTATTCCGCTTCTTTTTGCGAAGTGCATAGGCGACACCGGCAATCCCACCGACGACCGCGAGTCCAGCAACGACCGGAACGAGAACACGTTTCGTTGGAATCATCTCTTTCACACGTTCATATGGCGTTGGTGTCGAGAACTCTAATTGTACGGCTGTATCGCCATGTCCATGCGCCCGCGCTTTGCGTGATGCATCCGTGACGACCACACGTCCCGTTGTCCAGCGACGATTGCCGTATTCGTCTACGTACGGACGACGTACACGTTTCACATCACGTACCACCTTCCCACGTGCGCGATCTGGTCGGACGACGCGTTCACTCGACCACGATCGGCTCCCAGTCACACTGTACGCCGGTCGTACTTTGCGGCGATTGAGCCAAGTATATGAATCGTTCATCTTCAATTCCCTCCCATACTGTTCAAAACCTCTCTTCTAATTATACCCATACAACATCACCCAAAACATGTGACAAATGGTTCAAAAAAAGATGTGACACCATACGGCATCACATCTTCAAGCTAAATCATTCTGTAAATGGTTTGTCCTTATGACGACGTTTCGCCAAAATCAGGTAGTACGCCGGGACAAGGACGAGAGTCAACACAGTTGAGAATAGAATACCCGATACGATGCCGATCGCAAGCGGTTTGAAGAGCGGGTCTTCCCCAAGTGCGACTGGCAAGAGGGCAACGACTGCCGTGAGCGCCGTCAAGAGAATCGGACGAATCCGAGCGCGCCCTGCTTCGTAAACGGCGGTTGTGACCGGTAATCCTTCACGAATGCGTTGTTCGATAAACTCGAACAGGACGACTGCGTTCCGAACGACGATTCCCGCAAGTGAGACCATCCCCATCGATGCCATGAAACTGAACGGCGTCTGTGTCACGAACAATCCGACGACCGCTCCAGCAATCGCGAGATAGATTGTGAACAAGACGAGTAACGGCAACGAGAGTGAATTGAACTGGAATGCGATGATCAAGTAAATCAAGAACAAAACGACGACGAACAATGTCGCAAGTTCTAAGAAGAACTCGTTCTGCGTGTCGCTCGCACCGGACTGGTCGAACGTGATTCCTTCATCTTCTAACCCCGACTTCGCGTCATCCAACACCTGCTCGACATCTTGTTTAAATGCCTCTTCATCCGTGCCTTCGCTTGCATAGATTTGGAGTGTGACCGAGCGCTCCCCGTTCTCACGAGGAATCTGTTGAATTTGTTCCGTCGTCGTCTCCGTCACGAACGTACTGAGTGGTGCAACAGGTGGACCTGCTTCTGTTTCGACAGGAACTAAAATCTCGTCAAGGGCAAGTGCTTCGCGGTTCGCCTCTGCATCAATGACGATTTTCACGTCACGCTGCTCTACCCCGTCATCGAATGTACCAATTGGAACACCGTCTGTGACGAGACGAATTTGATCACTGATTGTTTTAGCCGTCACGCCGGCCTGTGCCATTTCCTCACGATTCAATTCGTATGTGAGTGTTTGGAACGGTTCTTTAATATTATCAAGGACGATTGCCCCGTCAATCTCTTCAAGGTCAGCCTTCACTTGGTCACGTGCAGCCACGAGCTGATCAATCGTCTCGCTCCGCATCGTGAATTCGACAGGTGCCGATGCCGGCGGTCCTTGTTGTTGCGTATCTAGGAAGATTTCGGCATCTGGATAGTCTTCACGCAACACGTTCGTATACTTATCAATCAATTCGATGGCATCGATTGACTCGTTGTCGACACGAACGACCACTTGTCCCGTGTTTTCACCTGACTGATCGAGTCCACCTGTGAATAAACCAGGAAGACCTCCACCTGCGAAGACGGATGTTTCCACGACACCCTCTTCTTCTTTGAATCTCGCTTCAATTTCTTCAAGACGTGCCTCCGTCTCGTCCAAATCGGTTTGAACGGGGAAGGTCACGCTGGTCACGACTTCCGGACGGTTCGCGGCCGGGAAGAATTCAAACGGCGTGAGTAAGATCAAACCGTACAATGCCGTCGTGATAACAAATCCAACAATCCCAAACGTCCATGGCCGCTTCGCGACACTCGGTAAGAGGCGGTCGGCGTAGAAATTACTGAGTCGGTTAAGCGGTCCACCGAGCCAACCTGGTTCACGTTTTGATACTTTCACTTCTTTACGATTCAAACGATACTGCGCAATCGGTACGAGCGTCAAACTGATGACCATCGAGGCCAAGACAGAGAGGGCTAGCACCGTCGGTAAGGCGCGAATAAAGTTTCCGTTTGCGCCCGATAGCAAGGTGAGCGGTAAAAAGGCAAAGACAACCGCGAGTGTCGACGTGACAATCGAGCCCCATACCTCTTTCGTTCCTCGGACTGCCCCAAGCATCGCCGAGTCTCCATTTCGATACCGTCGTAAGATGTTGTCGTTGACGACAATCGCATCATCAACCAAAATCCCCAAGGCGATGATTGCCCCGATAATCGAGATTTGGTTCAAATCGACCCCAGTAAACTGTAATGGAATCAAGGCGATCAAGAATGACAACGGAATTGCCAGACTGACGATAATAGAGCCAGAGAATGTTAAACCAATCGTCGTCACGGCAATAACGGCGATAATGGCGACAATAAATTCACGAGTCAACGATGAGAAAATCGCATCGACTGCTTTCGCTTGTTCATAATAAGGAACGAGCTCAAAACCATCTAAGTCTCCAAGTTCTGTTTCGACCACGTCATTGACGCGGTCTTGCATCGTTGGAATATCCAAGCCTGATTCAATCGGAACTGTAATCGAAACAGCCGGCTTTCCGTCTAATGAAACGAGATCGGTTTCACTTTTCGCTGTCTCTTCGACCGTTCCGACGTCTGCTAGTAAGACAGGTGCCCCATTGAATGAGCCGACGATGACTTGCTCCATGTCGTCTACATTCGTCAAGTTATCGATTACTAGTTGATAAATCCCCTCTTTAGTCGATTGACGTCCGAGCGGTGTCGTTTTGTATTCTTCGTTAATGGCCGTTAACACATCAGGAAAGGCAAGTTGACGTGAACTCAGCTCTTCAGAATCAAGTGACACAACATACTCCTGCTCTGGTAACCCTCTGATCGTGACTCCCGTCACGCCATCCGTTCGCAAAAGTTTCGAATCTAATTGTTCGATGTCTGATCGAACATCCTCAAATGATCCACGATCGTCTGCTGTCAATAAATACGATGCGACAGGTAACTGCCCGAGTGAATCATTTACCGTTGGCGCAAGCGCGTTTTCAGGAAGTTTAGGCGTCGCATCCGACAACGCTTGTCGAACGTTCGCCTGAAACTCTTCCTGGTCGGTGCCGTCCACGTATTCGACCGTGATGTTCGAGAACTCTGAAGCCGAGATCGACGTCACGTTCTCTACTCCTTCTAAACTACGTAGTTCCTCTTCTAACACGCCGGTAACATTCCGTTCAACCGTTTCAGCTGTCGCACCAGGATACGGTGTTTGAACGAGTACGATATTGATCCCGGTTTCCGGAATCTCACGTTTAGGGAGCTGGAAGAACGTCAGCACACCCACGACGATTGCGACGAGAAGAAACACGATAACCAGTTTCCCTCGCTCAATCATTTTTTCAAAAAACATAAAAACCCCTCGCTTTCGGAAGATGTGCAAATACACATATGATATCTCTTCTTCATCATAGAGGGGTTTGTCATTGAATTCAATCCTTAAGCGTGTTGCAATGTGCTGTCATGGAAACGTTTTTGAAAAGCGTACGATAATTCGATTGACCGTTGTTTTTGTCTCGACACGGTATGATCAGATACGTGAACCTTGACCGATTCCCCCGTCAAAAACTGAATGAGAGTCTCTTTTCCGTCTTTCTTGATGGCCGTCACGTGTTGAAAGTTGATCCACGCACAATCTGGACTTTCTTTGGCAATCGTCGGAAAGAAGACGGCATCCGCATGCCAATCCATGACGACCGGTGTCTTTCGATGTGGTCCGAGGACGTGTCGCGCTGCCTCGATTCGACCTTGAATGCTCGACCCGTAGTATAGACACGCGTGTTCTAATAAGTCGATTGGCGACCCTTTTACTCGCATGACGCCTTCTGGTTGATACACAAGTGTTTCCGCTTCGCCAAACTCGTTAAATACAGGAATTAAAGCTCTCGTTTCATTGGTCAATCTGCTCATCTTTTCATCCCCCATAACGTATGTAATGACTTACATGTCATTCATACCAGGATTCGATGCGCCTCGCAAATCGGCTTTTGTCTATTTCCCATGAAAAAACCAGCCGTTTCCTGGCTGGTTTTGAAAATCAAGCATTCGAATTTAAAGGTTGGTTCGACTTGAGTCGGGGAAAGTAAAATCGCACTGCTGTTCCGTCTCCTGTATTTCGTAGAGACACTTCCCCTGTGTGAAGTGTCACAATTCGCTGCACGATGAACAGACCGAGACCGAACTTCCCTTGCTTCCCTCGAGAGAATTGGTGGAACAAGTCTAAACTCTCATCAACTGGCGGTCCGTCGTTAAAGATGGTGATTTCAACGCCAGCGTCATCTTGGTGGAGGTCGATGCGGATGCAGGATTCCGCGTAACGGAGTGCATTGTCGAGCACGTTCTCAAACGCGACCCGAATCTGTTCACCATCGCCAAGCATCTCGCCGCCTTCTCCATTGATTTCCCAATCGAGCTGGCCTCTGAGTTTGAAGCGCGCGACGAGCAGTTCCATCAACTTGTCGAGATTGATTGGTTCGAGTTTCATTTCTTGTCCTTTGAAATATTCAAGTTTTGTAACGTACAACAAATCGACGACTTTCTTCTCGAGTCGAGACGCTTCCTCATCAATGACCTCGGCAGAACCTTTCAAATCTCCTGTCGGATAAATCCCATCCCCAATCGACTGGGCATATCCACGAATGACCATGATCGGTGTCTTTAAGTCATGCGATATGTTTTGAAGCAACGCTTGTTGTGCCAAATCCTGCTCTTTTAATTCCTTACGCATGGCATCAATCGAATGGGCCAACTGACCGAGTTCATCTTGACGATCTAATGGTAAAGCGGTCTCCCACTGTCGATTCGAAATCTTCTCAACGGCCCGTTCCATCTCCACGATCGGTTTAGTCAATTGCCGCGACATCAATAAGGCGGGGATAAGCGATAAGAGGCTGATGATACCTATCAGAATCGATATTCGCAAATATAATGTCGACACCAACTCACGACGATAGGCATCCCATGCGTAAGAGGCTTGATACACAATCGTTCCATCGTATTCATTTTGACGAATGATGTAATAGACGTCCTCTCCGTCAATCGTAGTCTGATACCGTTCGACCTGACCACTTTGATTTAACGCTTCCTGATACATGCGGTTCGTCAATTCAAGCGGTGCCGATCCGTAGATGATCCGTCCGTTCGGGAGAAAGATCAATTGGTTGACCGAACGGGACTCTTGTTGGCGTCGATCATACTCAATCGGGTTTTGGGGATAATTCTCTAACTCATTCGTGTTCCCTAAATAATAGTCCACATCTCGTAACGTCTCATATACTTGTTCATCGATGAACTGGGTGATGGATGAACGGACCGTAATCAAAATCATGAGCGCGAGCGTCACGATAATGAGTAAGATGAGCACCCAAATCTTCCACATGAGCCGCTTCGGTTTAAGGGCGTCCATCATGGTCTGACGAGACGGTAGCCGATACCGTAAAGCGTTTCGAGCTCAAGGCGATGCAATTTCTTTCGGACACGACGCACCAAGTCATCGACGACGCGGTCCGATCCGAAGTAGTCGTTCCCCCAAACACCTTCTAAAATTTGCTCACGCGACAACGCGGAGCCCGGATGTTCAAGGAAGAGTAGCAGTAAATCGAATTCTTTCGAAGTCAAATCGATCTCTTCATCTCCGTGCTTGATCAGACGTTTATCCGGATAAATGGTGTACTCTCCGTATTCGATATGCTCGTTCGACTTCGAACCGTAGACACGATCAATCAATTTTTTGACACGGATGACAAGTTCCCTTGGAAGGAACGGTTTGGCGATGTAGTCATCCGAACCCATCTCGAGTCCGATGATTTTGTCGATATCCTCATCGCGCGCCGAGATGAAAATCGTCGGCGTATTCGCATTGACGGCTTTGATTTGTTTCAACAATTGAAAGCCATCCAGGTCTGGCAACATGATATCGAGCACCCACAAATCCGGTTGATCTGGAATCGCTTCTTGTGCAGATGTCCCATCCGCAAATGAGCGAACGTTGTATCCTTCCTGTTCTAGATACGTGACGAGCATTTTATTTAAGTTTGCTTCATCGTCGACTAAGTAGATTGTATACATTCAAGTCACCTCAACACGTTTTTTCTCATCATATCAAACAATTGTCGTGAAATGATGGGAAAGAAATGAAGTCAAAGAAAAAAGAAGGCAACGAAATCGCACCTTCTTCAGCGTACTGAATTTGTTCGTAACTGTTGCGTCAAAAATGCCGCGCCCCCACTAATCATCGCCAACACTCCACTGATCATGATCAATTCCATGATGTCCGCCTCCCGTTGATACCGATTCTCATTATCAACTTAAATATAGCACACATCCTTTTCGTTGAATACCACAAAAAAAGTCCCGATTTCACTCGAGACTTTTGATGATTATGCTTTTACGTCATATCCTTGTTCCTCGACTGCCTCCACCATCGTCTCAAGTGAGACAGAATCTTGATGGATCACGTCGACTCGATGCTCTTGAAGCGATACCGTCGCTGATTCGACACCATTCAATTCATTTAATGCTCCTTCAACGGCAGCTTTGCAATGATTACATGTCATACCTTCTACGGTTAACGTTGTTTCTTTCATGATGATGATCCTCCTTGTGTTTTTAATCGTAATGCGTTCAAGACGACAGACACCGAACTGAACGCCATCGCTGCTCCAGCAATCCATGGGGCAAGTAACCCCGCTGCAGCGACCGGGATGCCAAGACTATTATAGGCGAGTGCCCAGAACAAGTTTTGACGAATGTTCTTCATCGTCAACCGGCTCATATTCATCGCTCGACTCACGCCTTCAATGTCTTGCCCTACAATTGTAACATCCGCTGCCTCGAGCGCGACATCCGTACCACTTCCGAATGCAATCCCGACGTCCGCCACCGCAAGCGCCGGGGCATCGTTCATGCCGTCCCCTACCATGGCGACGCGACCGGATTGTTTCAATCGCTCAATCTGCTCCGCCTTCTCGACAGGAAGGACTTCGGCAATGACTTGATGATGAGGGATGCCAAGTTCGTCGGCAATCGCGTAGGCGACTTCCTTCCGGTCACCCGTCAAGACGTACACGTCACGCGTTTGACTAAGGGCTTGCACGACTTCACGACTTTTCGGTTTCAATTGATCTTGTAGTCCGAACGCCGCGACAATCCCGCTCTCATCCGCAACGTAGACCGGGGTCATCGCCCCCATCGACCAATCTGGCAAGTTGTATCCGAGCTCTTCCATCATTCGAACAGACCCGATGATGAGTTCTTTCCCATCAACGACCGCTTTAACTCCTCGTCCGGCCAACTCTTCCACTTTCGTCACGACACCGTCGCCGACTTTCCGACCGATGGCAGCTGCCAAAGGATGCGTCGATTGCCGTTCTGCCATGACGGCACGGCGGAGCATCGCTTCATCTCCGAACGTTTCCACCACTTCCGGTGTCCCATTCGTCAATGTCCCTGTCTTATCAAAAACAACGATGTTTGATTCATTGAGTGACTCGAGTTGTCCCCCACCTTTGAACAACACACCTTGCTCTGCCGCTCGTCCCGTTCCGACCATAATCGATGTCGGCGTTGCCAAACCAAGGGCACACGGACAAGCGATGACAAGTACGGCAATCGATGCTCGAATGGCCGTATCGATATCATTTAATAGGAATGCCCAGACCGCGAATGTGAGGGCACTGATGGCTACGACAATCGGCACGAAGACACCCGAGATGCGGTCAGCCTGACGTTGAATCGGCGCCTTATCTGTTTGTGCCTGTTCGACGACACGTACGATTTGAGCGAGCATCGTCTCTTTCCCGACTCGTTCCGCCCGCATGAGAATGCGATGGGACTGATTGATCGTTCCGCCGACGACTTCGGTGTCGACCGTCTTCTCCGCTGGAATCGATTCTCCTGTCAACATCGACTCATCGATGACTGTCTCTCCCTCGATGATTCGTCCATCGACTGGAATTTTCTCTCCCGGACGCACGACGAGGACGTCTCCTACTTTGACGAGTTCGACAGCGACAGACCGTTCTTCACCATCAACGAACAGGATGGCTTCTTTCGCCTGAAGCGACAAGAGTGATTTCAACGCATCGGTCGTCTTCTCTTTCGCTCGTCCTTCTAACCACTTCCCAAGTAAGACGAGCGTGATGAGGACGGCACTCGTCTCAAAATAGAGATGTGGATTCATCGGGTGCACAATCATTTCAAAAATGGAATAGAAGTATGCGGCCGATGTCCCCGTCGCGACGAGCACGTCCATGTTCGCCGAACCGCTCTTCAAGCTCTTATATGCCCCTTGATAAAACTGCGCCCCAATCCAAAACTGAACGGGGGTCGCCAGGGCGAATTGCCACCATGGGTTCATCAGCCATGGTGCATGAAATCCGAGTCCCGGGATATGCGTCAACATGACGAGGAGTAATGGGGCCGACAACAGTGCAGAGATGATGACCTTCCGCTGTAATGGACGTAAGTCATGCGGCGGCGCCATCTCTACTTTCGGCTCGGCCCCGTATCCGATTTTCTCAATCCGCGCGATCAGCTCTTCTTCTGTAATGCCTTCATCGACACGAATGGTCGCCGTCTCAAGCGGAAGGTTGACCGTCGCTTCCACTCCGTCCATCTTATTCAATACTTTTTCAATTCGTGCCGAACAAGCCGCACAGGTCATTCCTTGTATGGATAACTCAACGGTTTTCATGACATCCCTCCTTATTTTTTGATGCGGCTGACGATCGTCATCAACTCATCAATGTAAGGTTCCATGTTTTCCGTCTCGCTTGCGTGAACCAAACACTTGCGCATATGACGCTCTAACAGTTGCATCTCGACTTGCTTCAGAGCGGCCTGAATGGCTGACGTCTGAGTCAAAATATCGACACAATAGCGGTCGTTCTCGACCATCTTTTGAATCCCTCGGACTTGTCCTTCGATTCGTTTTAGACGTTTCCCGAGCGCCTCCCGTTCGGCATCATCACGCGGAACGAGTGGTTGGTCATGCATAAATTCACCCATGTTGATCACCTCACCATTAATATACCCCTACCCCGTAATAGTGTCAAACAAAAAGAAAAATAAAAGAGCGAACTAAGTCGCCCTTCTCTACTCAACTATTTTGAAATGCTTCGCTCTTCAAGACCGTTCGTAAAATCTTTCCGGTCGTGTTTCGCGGAAGTTCCTCGATGATCTCAATATAAGTCGGTTGCTTATATTTCGCCAACTTTGTTTGTGTGTAAGCACGAATGTCCTCTTTCGTCACATTTTCATGTTTCGTGACGACGAATGCCTTCACCGCTTCTCCTTGTTCCGCATCCGGCACACCGATGACGGCAGCTTCGACGATATCCGGATGTTGATACAATACTTCCTCTACCTCACGAGGGTATACGTTATAGCCCCCGACGATGACCATATCCTTCTTCCGGTCGACGATATAGAAGTAACCATCTTCGTCACGTCTCGCCAAATCGCCCGTATAGAGCCATCCGTCCCGAAGTGTCATCATCGTCTCTTCCGGTAACTTGTAATACCCTTTCATGACGTTCGGTCCACGTACAATCAATTCCCCGACTTCACCGACGCCGACTTCTTCCCCAAGCTCGTCGACGACTTTATTTTCGACGTGAACGATGGAAGGGCCGATTGATCCGGCTTTTCGCTCGCCATGGAGCGGGTTGAAGCAGGTAACCGGTGACGCCTCCGACAGACCGTATCCTTCAAGAATCTTGCACTCGAACATCTGCTCAAACGACTCGAGCAACTGAACCGGTAAGCTTGCCCCTCCTGAGACGAACACGCGGACATGCTTCAATGCAGACGTGTAGGCCGGTACTTTCATCGCCGTCTGTAACAAGAAATTGTACATCGTCGGCACACCGGCAAATAACGTCACACGGTGCTTTGGTACTAGGTCGAACACATCTTGTGGTGAGAACTTCGGTAAGATGACAATCGTCGCCCCTCGAAGGAGTGGTGCATTGACGATGACCGTCAAACAGAAAACGTGGAACATCGGCAATGCCGCCAATGCCTTATCCTCTGGAGTGATGTCTAAATACTCTCCGATTGAATGTGCGTTTGAGAACAAGTTTCGATGCGTGAGCAGAGCCCCTTTCGGTTTTCCGGTCGTCCCACTCGTATAGAGGATGACGGCAACTTCATCCTCGTCGACTTCGATGAACGTCCCTTCTGCTTCGGCAAACGCTTCTACGAATGGGATGAATTCAATCGCCCCTTCCCGCTTCAATGCTGGAACATCGGCATATGGAACGGAAATCACGAGTTTTAAGTGAGGCAACTTCGTGAGTGCCGCTTCCGCCTGCGCGACGAGCGGTGATAAGCCAACGATTCCCTTTACATCCCCATCAAGTAGAATGTAGGCCATTTCATCAGGCGTGTATGTAGGGTTGATCGGAATGACGACCCCTCCACGTGACAACACTGCGAAATATGCAATCAGGAACGCAGGGCTGTTTCCGAGAACGAGAGCGACGTGATCGCCTTGTCCAATCCCTTTTTGCTCAAGCGTCGACGCCATCGCCTTGACTTGCCCATAAAACTGTCCGTAACTCACCGTGTCTTCCCCAAACACATACGCTGCTTTCTGCGGGTGAGCAATCACTACTTCTTGTAGTGACTTGACTAAGTTTGCCATGGTAATCCCCCTTTAAATGAATGATGATTCACTTTTGAGCCATAAAAAAGAGCACGTTGTCCGCGCTCTTTTCAATTACTTCTATTGTACATGAAATGTTTCAATAAGAAAACGCTTCCAAAAAGTTCGTCTGCAAGTGGAACAATCCGGCTCGACTTTTTACATGGACGAGCGCTTGAAGAGATTCATCATCCATGAGCAAATCATCAATCAGTTTATGATAGCTCTGTTTTTTTGATTCATTCGTAGCCGTAATCAATAAAATCGCTTTCGCTTGAATCGTTTCTCCCGTGATGGTTTTTACTTCACACGAGTTCAACAGGTGAAGCAGGGAAATGCCATCTCGTTTCGCTATAGAGATTGGAACATCAATGACCGCAACCGGCACAGCGACATCACTTACCCCGGAAGGAATAATCGATTCTTGATCGAGAACGACTCGCGTAAATGAAGAACTGACCATGCCTTTTCGTTCTAATTCAAGACCTACCGCCATCATCGCACGTTCAAATGTCGATTGTTCTGTCACCCACATCCGACTCGGGTCCATCCATTCACTGAGCCTTCGATACATAGTGATTCCTCCTATTTTTAATCAGCCGTTACGAAAGCGCTTGCACAAATTATGATACGCCTTCTCCCATCGAGGTGCAATCCGTATGATCAACGTTCACGAAAATGCCAAAAAAAGGCGACCTCCGTAGAGACCGCCATGACTAACTTAACTAATCAAATCGACTAATTCCTCGAGCTCTACATTTCCGAAGTAATGTTTCAAATCGAGTTGCATCAATTGCTCACGGATGGCCGCACGTTCGAAACGCGTCCCAACGAGCGCTTGCTCGACGTCTTGGATGTCACCGACACCAAAGAAATCTCCATAAATTTTCGCTTCTGTGATCGTTCCTTTGTTGACGTTCAAGCGGACATCGATCGTCCCGATTGGGAAACGACGTTTCGACTCAACATCGAACTTCGGCGACTTACCAAAGTTCCAGTCCCAGTTCGCATAGCGTTCTTTCGAGATATCATGGACGATTTCCCAATCCTCGTCACGAAGCACATAGCGTTCCGGTTGTTCTCCATCATAAATCGAATGGAGGAGCGCCTCGACGAAATGTTCCATCTCCATCTCACGCTCTAAAAATTCAGTAATGTTCGCCACACGGCTACGAACGGACTTGATTCCTTTTGAACGCATTTTCTCTTCCGAGACGTTAAGCGAGTTCACGACCTCTTCGATGTTCGAATTGAACATGAGCGTCCCGTGGCTGAACATGCGTCCACGCGTCGTGAATTGGGCGTTCCCGCTAATTTTACGCTCACCGACCTGAATGTCGTTACGACCCGTCAGCTCTGCCTCGACACCGAGGTTACGAAGCGCATCCACAATCGGTTGTGTGAACTTCTTATAGTTGTTGAACGAGTTGCCATCGTCTTTTGTGATGAAGCTGAAGTTCAAGTTTCCTTCATCGTGATAGACAGCACCGCCACCAGAGAGACGTCGAACGACATCGATGCCATTCTCTTCGATGTACTTCAAGTTGACTTCTTCTGATGTGTTTTGGTTCTTCCCGATGATGATGGACGGACCGTTAATATAGAACAGGAAGTAATCTTCATGATCGACGTTCAGATGTTTAAGGATATACTCTTCAACCGCCAAGTTAATCTTCGGGTCGCGGATATCCGGATTAAAAATAAATTTCACAGTTTATTTCCTCCTAGTCGAATGTTCGTTACTCGTATTATACGAAACGAGACGAGTCCTCGACAAATCTTTTACTTCCACTCACCTGTCATCACGCGCTTCAATGCGTTCGCCACACCATACTCATCATGGCGTTCGGTGACGTGGTCGCTGATAGCAATCAAGTCTTCGTGGCTATTGGCCATCGCAATCCCTTTACCGGCTACTTTGAACATCGGAACGTCGTTCAAGTTATCCCCGATCACGACGACTTCGGATAAATCGATACCATAATGTTCGGCAAGTTTTGTCACACCGTTCCCTTTATCTGCACCGTGTGCCATCACTTCGATGTTATCATTGCCTGAAGACGTGACATACACCCCTTCGACTTGGTCTTCGATTTCTTTCCAAAGTCCGTTCATTTTCTCAAGGTGGCTCGAGAAAGCGATGAACTTGTAGACACGTCCAGCTTCTTCTCGGATAAAGTTCTCAATGTCATCAACAATTTTGACATCTTCATTGACGTAGTAGCGATTCTTAAAGAATTCGTACATCTCGAGCGAGCGGTCGTCACCATTCGCTTTCAAGTTTTTCATCGATGCTTCAATCAAATCGCCTCGGCTCGCCACGAGTCCCGCTTCTGTGTACATTTCGTAAAAAACGTCCGCATACTTGTCATCTTGATGAAGGACATCGATGACTTGAAGCGCCTCTTCAATCGTCAAATCGATTTCGTGAAGGACTTCTCCCGACGTGTCGAGCACACGTCCCCCATTCGACGAGACAATCGGGCAAGAAAGTCCGACCTCGTCTAAAATCTGTTTCGCATTCACATAGTTGCGCCCCGTCGCAATCGCAAAGCGAATCCCTGCTGCCTCTGCTTCACGAACAATCTCTGCTGTCTCATCCGCGATTTTGGTGTGGTTGTGCAAAATCGTACCGTCCATGTCTGATACAAAAAGTTTATACGTTGCCATCTTCCATCACTCCTTTTTCTCTTTCGCTTCTTACTATAACAAAAAGAGAGGGATTCGGAACAATCCGAACCCTCCCTTCATCAAATCTCAATTTTTTTCACGCAATGCTTTCACTTGTTCCCGCACACTCTTCACACAGTCCGGCATCCCAATCCCGTCATAGGCGATTCCGGCGAGAATGACGCCTGGGTATACCCGGCTCATCTCGGCCCGGAGTGCTTTGACACGGTCCGCATGAAAGACCGCATAAGGAGGCAGTCCATCACGAAGTCGACTGACGACTGTCTGAATCGGATCACGGTGAATTTTCATGAGACCACGAAGATCATGTAACGCTGTCTCGATGATTTCTTCATCGGATGCTTCGACAATCTCATCTGCCCCCGGGCGACCTAAAAAGACGCGAAGGACATGATATCCTTCCGGCACGGCATGTGGCCATTTCTGGTCGATGAACGTACATGCTGTGATCGTCACATCCGCTTCTTGACTCGTCACGAACCCTGTACCGACGAACGGAAGCTCAATATCTTCTTCTTTGAAGACAAGTGAGCACGTCGCCGTCGCATGCGGCTTCATATCCGCTAAGAAGTCACTATCGACTTTCGGGAGGAACTGACGTATGAGACGCGGTGGGACCGTCAACACGAGATGGTCCGTGTCGATATCTCCGCGATTCGTGAAGAGGCGGTACCCGTCCTCACGCTCGGATACTTGTTCAACGGAACAGTTTAATACGATTTCAGTTCGGTCCAACCGTTCTGCCAAGCGGTCCGTCAGTGATTTGAGTCCACGTTTCAACGAGGCGAACTGACCAACCTTCTTCGCCCCGACTTCCGCGACTCGTTGCTCAGGACGTAAGTGTCGCATCCCTTCATACAAGTTGCCGTATTTCTTTTCTCCCTCGATGAACTGTGGGAATGTCGACATCGCACTCATTTGATCGATGTCTCCGGCATAGATACCAGAGAGTAACGGTTCAATCAATCGGTCGACGATTGGGTCCCCGACACGCTCACGAAGGTAGAGGCCGAGTGAGACGTCCGAGTCTGGCGCTTTTACATCTGGAGGGGACAGCAACATCTGCTTTAAGTCCTCGTGCTCTTCTTCCGAAAGCAACGTCGTCTCACGAAACGCATTGACGTCGAGCGGGATCCCCATCACCGTCTGCTTCGGAATCGGATGGAGCCCGTCATGATGAAGGACGTAAGCCTGACCGACTCCATTGCGGACAAGTTCATCGCCTAAACCGACGTCTTCAATCAATTCCGTCATCGCAGTCTTTCGAAAGACATACGAGTCCGGACCACGCTCCACCGCAAACTCGCCCGTCTCATACGTATCAATCTTTCCTCCGAGGCGATCCGTCGCCTCGAGCAACGTGATGGTCACGTCTTCCGGCAAATAACGCTCCGCATAAAAAGCGGCGGTGAGACCTGTGATCCCACCACCGACAATCGTGAATTTACGCATGATGCACAATCACGCTTTCCATTCGATCCGCGATGGCTTCGATGAAGCTTCGCTCTGCATTTGGCATAGCCGGACGTGCGTAGTGAACACCGAGGCGGTCACAGACAACCTTACACTCGACGTCGTTATCGAACAATACTTCGAGATGGTCTGCAACAAAGCCAACCGGCGTATAGACGAACGCCTCGTAGCCATGCTTTTCATAAAGTTCAGCCGTTAGGTCTTGGACGTCTGGTCCGATCCATGGGTCCGGCGTGTTTCCTTCTGACTGCCAACCAATCTCATAATGCGGGACGCCTGTTTCAATGGCAATTTTATCAGCTGTTTCTTTCAACTGATCCGGATACGGGTCGCCACCAGCCAAGATCTTCTCAGGGAGACTATGCGCTGAAACGATGAGACATGTCTTTTCAGCCGGTACAGGCAATGACGCATACGTATCGTTAATCGCATTCGCCCACCATTTGATAAACTTCGGCTCATCATACCACGACTCTACCGAACGAATGTCGATGCCATACTTCGCTGCTTCTTCATGAGCACGTCCGTTGTATGATTTGACGCTATATGACGAGTAATGAGGTGCTAAGACAACCGATACCGCCTCTTTGATGCCGTCGTTCGCCATTTGTGCGACCGCGTCTTCCACGAACGGTTCGATATGCTTCAATCCGATATACAGTTTGAACTCGATTTCACCTACATGACGCTCGTTCAAGATGTCACGAAGCGTCTCCGCTTGATCGATCGTGATTTTTGCGAGTGGAGATACTCCACCAATCGCTTCGTAACGTTCCGTCAAATCTTGAAGTGCTTCCGGTGACGGTTTGCGTCCGTAGCGAATGTGCGTGTAATACCGCTCGATATCTTCTGGTTTGTACGGTGTGCCGTACGCCATGACAAGTAGTCCGACTGTTTTCATGATTCGTTGCCTCCCATTTTTTCGCGTGAGTAGTCGTGAATGAATGCCGTCAATTTGACAAGGACGGCCGGGTCGACTTCAGGGAACACCCCATGTCCCAAGTTGAAGACGTATCCTGGCTTTTTCATTCCTTCATCTAAAATCTCCTTAACCTTCTCTTCGATGACCGGCCATGGAGCTAACAAGAACGACGGGTCTAAGTTTCCTTGAACCGCCTTTGTGATGCCACGGTCCCGTGCTTCCTGTACCGACAGGCGCCAGTCAAGCCCGACCACATCAAGGGGAAGGTCGTGCCATTCTTCGATTTGATGGCTCGCTCCGACACCATGCATGATGAGTGGAATGTCGAGTGAACGTAGTTCTTTAAAGATACGCTCCGTCGTCGGTTTGATGTAACGTGCATAATCTTTGCGGCTGAGCGTCCCGACCCACGAATCAAACAATTGGAACGCTTGAATGCCGGCATCCGCTTGCGCCTTCGCATACGTGATGACCATGTCGCCGAGTTTTTCCATCAATGCATTCCATACATCCGGTTCTGCATACATGAGTGCTTTCGTACGATGGTAGTTCCGCGACGGTCCCCCTTCGATCATATAGCTCGCCAATGTGAACGGTGCGCCTGAGAAGCCGATAAGCGGAACTTCTAATCGTTCCCGCAGTAGACGAATCGTGTCAAAGACGTATGAGATATCTTCCGGGTTTAACGGTTTCAAACGTTCCACATCTTCCATCGTTCGATATGGATTGTCGATGACCGGTCCAATCCCGCTCTTGATCTCGACATCGACTCCCATAGACGGAAGTGGCGTCATGATGTCCTTATATAGAATGGCCGCGTCGACTCCGAGTTGTTTCACCGGAAGTTCCGTCACATATGCACAAAGTTCAGGATCATGCGTGATCTCGAATAGTGACCTCGTCTTTTTAATCTCTCGATATTCCGGTTGGTAGCGTCCGGCTTGGCGCATATACCACACAGGTACATAATCTGTCGCCTCTCCTTTAAACGCTTTTAAAATAGTATCGTTCATACGTCGCGTCATTCCCCTCTAAATTTCTCCTACACTCTTTATTCTCGTGTTTGTGAACTCAAAAACATTATACAGAAATTAATTAGAATTATGCTAATGTGAAGCATTTTCATTGTGTTTTCTTTGTGTCATTTTTTTGTCGGAAATGTTCGGAAGGCAGAATTCAATTGACCTCGAATCAAATCATCCCGCTGTTTCGCCGACAATCGTCGTTCTCGTTCTTTAATATCTTGAATTCGCCATCCATCCTCTAGTTTGGTCGCCACTTCGACTAAACGTTCCACGTCATGGAAAGAATATTTACGTGAACCACCTTTTGTCCGTTCCGGAAAGACGAGACCTTTTTCTTCATAATACCGAATTTGACGCTCTGAAAGTCCCGTCAATTCAGTCACGACGCCCATCCCGATCACTTTCTTCGATTTATAGTCCATTCAGCCTCGCCTCCTTAATAAAAAAACTATGTCAGATAATCTGACAAAATGCAATCCAGCATGAAATTTTCGTTTTACACTGAAGTCAACTTTTGGAAAGCACCTAAGAAAAAGGAGGGCATGAACATGGAAGACATTCTCTATTATATGGACACGCTGTATGTACTCATCGCTGCATTGCTCGTATTGACGATGCAATTAGGTTTCGGATTACTCGAGACAGGGACGCTTCGGGCGAAGAACGCCGGTCACGTCGCGGTCAAACAAATTATTAGCCTCTCTGTGGCGGCACTCGCTTTTTGGGCGGTCGGGTTCGGTCTCTCATTCGGTGACGGGACAACTTGGTTTGGGACAGAAGGATTCTTCTTAAGCGGATCGTTCACAAGCCTCGACTGGGCGAACGTCTCCATCGACGTCAAATTCTTATTCCAGTTATCATTCGTTGCAGTTTCTCTCGCCATCGCGTGGGGTGGATTTGCGGAACGGGCTAAGCTTTCTGCCTACGTTCTGTTCGGTATCTTCTTCGTTGCTATCCTCTATCCAATCGTCGCTCGCTCAGTATGGGCTGGTGGAATGCTCGGATCAATGGGGATGCAAGACTTCGCAGGTTCGGCGGTCGTTCACCTTCAAGGTGGGATGGCGGCTCTCATGGCAACAATCATTTTGAAACCACGTCGTAAGACGGAATCACTCGCCGGTCATAACCATGTGTTAACAGTCGTGGGTGGTCTCGTCCTCTGGCTTTGCTGGTTCGGCTTTAACGCCGGTTCGACAATGTCGGTCGCTGACGGATTCTTCGGTTACGTCGCATTGACAACAATGCTCGCCACAGCAGCTGGTGCGCTCGGTGCTCTGGCCATCGTCATGCTCCATCGGAAGACGGCAGATATCCCGACAATCGTCAACGGAGTACTCGGGGCGCTCGTCGCCATCACGGCAGCATGTGCGTTCGTCGAACCGTGGGCAGCCGTCGTCATCGGGGCACTCGCATCAGTTGCAACATATGGAACGAGCATCTTGATGGCGAAGTATGTGGATGACCCGCTCTGCGCCTTCTCCGTACACGGAGTCGCTGGAATCATCGGAACACTCGCACTCGGCTTCTTCGCATCTCCACGACTCGTTGAGATCACAGGGATCGGTTCTGCCGGACTCTTCTACGGTGGCGGATTGACACAGCTCGGTGTACAGACACTCGGTGTGTTGATCGCGATGGTCATCGCCGGCGGTGGAAGTTATGCCTTCTTGAAACTTCTCGATGTCACAATCGGACTCCGTGTCACAGAAGAACAAGAAGATGTCGGCCTCGACATCGCAGAACATGGTGTATCAGCATACGGTGAAGTCGAAGAAACAACTGAGAAACCAGGACGCCTCCCGAAGATTCTCGGTTCGAGCGTATCGGTCATGTCACCTAAAAAATAATCTACTCACGTGAGAAGGACATCCCGCACAGGATGTCCTTCTTTTTAATTCAATCGACTCAAGTAATAGCGTGTGACCATGACAGACAAGACCAATCCGACCGCCGCATCCCATGTGGCACCAAAAGCGACGGATGCAATCACAAGAACGACGGACTGGATGACGAGCAATCGCATCGCCCACCACGAATACCCTGCGATCCGCTCATCGCGTGTGATTGGGAGCCAGGAAACGATGGAAATTGCCTCTAACCGTTTAAATAGCGGAACGAGCTGTAACGCGGTCAAGCCTACGAAGAGCGGCGTGACCAATCCGACGTACCATCCTCCTGACATCCACATAACAATGAGCGCCACTACGGTCAAGCGAAGAATCAAATCAAGTGAGTCGTTCGAACGGAGAATACGAAGTCCGTACACGTAACGCGATGCATCTACGCGCCGTAGGACCCGATTTTCTAGAAGCCGCGTCAACACGCGGCGCTCTCGAACCTCTTCTTTCAAGGTCGGCAAATCGACGAACCAGCTGATGACTCGTTCAAACTGAGCCCGACTCTTCTCCTCAAGCACCAACCAGTGTAAGAGCGGGATGCGCTCGTTTCGTTTCACATGTAAGAAAACGAACGGCATGAACGCGGGCACCCATGCCCACGCTGTCCAATCCATTAGAAGACAAGCACCGCTCACGAGCGCAAACGGTAGGATTGTCCATTCACGCACACCTTCCACTTTTGCCAAACGGCCTGCAGCTGACAACATGACCATCGTCACGACGACGGATAACACTTCGATACTCGAATAACTCTCTGTCCGTACGAGGAGCGGTAGTAAAACGAGAAGGACGAGCAATCCACGCAGTGCAGCAAACACGAGATTAAATAAACGTACCCCCACCATATAGGAACGAATATCCCCTAACTCCGGAAGCAAAAATACTTGATCCGCCTCCTGGACGAATGTTCGCGGGCGATGACCGAGCGGCATGATTAAAAGGACCGCCGCAGCAATCCACGTCCCGGGGAATGTCCCATCGATTCGTTCTAAGAAGCTATTGTAGACGAACGCCCCGTAAATCAAGGTGAAATAGAGCGTGAACAGCAGTCCTCCGTTTGCAACGTAGCGACTGTACTTGACGACCTCTTCCATCCAGGTCCCGAGCCTTGCTGTAAATCGATTCATGACGACCGTTCCTCCGAAGCGATTGCTTCTACATATATGTCATCAAGTGTCGCATCAGGCGACAATCGATACACGTTGCGCAACTCGGCCGCTGTTCCGCTTGCGATGACGACTCCTTGATGGAGGAAGACGAATCGGTCGCAGTGCCGCTCTGCCGTCTCGAGGATATGGGTGGACATTAAAATCGCACAGTCTTGTTTATATTCATCAAACAACTGAAGCAATTGACGAATCGCTAGTGGGTCGAGACCGACAAATGGTTCATCAACAATCAAGAGCGGCGTTTTCGTCACAAGCGCACACAAGATCATCGCTTTTTGACGCATCCCTTTTGAAAAGACGGAAGGGAACCAGGCGAGTTGTTTTTCCATTCGCATCTCTTTCGCCAAACGTTTCGTGCGCGCAGCCAACTCGTCCGGATTCACATCGTACGCCTTCCCCATCAATTCAATATGTTCTTGCAAGGTTAGCGTCTCATACAATATCGGTGTTTCCGGTATGTAACTTACTTTTTTACGATAGTTCTTTTCAGAGGAATTTAATGTCTCACCATCAATTTCGATTTTTCCGGAGAGGGGTGACAATAACCCCAAAATGTGTTTGATCGTCGTCGATTTTCCAGCTCCGTTTAGCCCTATCAAACCGACGAGCTCCCCTTTTTTTACTTCAAACGAAATGTCATGCAAAACTTGTTTACCGAGATATCCGCCGTTCAATCGATCGACGTGCAGCATGAAAACCACACCTTTCATTTTCATCTTTTTTTCGTGGTATATGTTTTAAATGTTGTCACATGGGAATAATCTGAACTGTAAGGCATTTTAAAATAAAACATCAATACTTCCATTGTTCCACAAAATCGTTGTAAAGAACAATGGGAAAACAGAGGAAGGAGAATGATTTATGGGGTTTATTCTTTATTTGATTATCGGGGGTATCATCGGTTGGTTAGCAGGATTGATTTTAGGTAAGGACGTACCAGGTGGAATCATTGGTAACATCATCGCGGGGATTATCGGTGCATGGTTGGGTGGACTTATCTTTGGTGACTTCGGACCAATCGTTGCGGATATCGCGATTATCCCGGCTCTAATCGGTGCGATTATTTTGATCTTGATTGTATCGTTCGTTATGAAATCAATGCGTAAAAAATAAGATTATGTATCGGAGGGGCTTCCATTGTGGAATGTCCCTCTTTTTTCATTGGATCAGTAAATATATTGCCTCGTTCTTTTCGATAAACTGTTTCTCGGTCTCAAGACCAAAGAACGTAAAGAATGATTCGAAGAACGATTGACCGTAATCCCACTCTGTTCCGAGTGGGTGTTCCGACTTCGCTTTCGGTTCACCGAGGAGGGCAATCAAATCATCTGGTCGTTTATCGAGGTCGACCCGAATCGATTCCACTTCCTCATCTTTAAACGTGACAGCCAATCGCTCATAGTCCCATTTTCCTTCACGCTTTCCAGCCGGTTCACCAAGCGTTTCTTGAACTTGCTGACTCGACTGCCCAATTAAAGAATCGACCGTTTCGAGTGAGTGACCCGTTTGAGCCTCCACTTCAATTTCAATCAACTCAGCCCGCTTCAAATCAAATTGTCCGGCAATGGCTTCGTTCGATTCAGGCATAAGGGCATACTCAATGGATTTAGAAGATATCAATTGAATCGTTTCGGTTTCCGTGACCGTCTCTCCATTTGTCACCGCTACCGCTTTGACATCATATTGTCCCGGCATCTGTTCAAACGATAACGTATCATCGGCTTCATCAATCCGTCCTACCTGTTGTCCATCAATCCAAATATTCGTCAATGGTACATCCGAGGTCACATCAATCCGTTGTGGGAGTAGTTCAATTCGATAGTCAGAAAAGCCATACCGTCCTTCCCCCGTGTCGATCAAACGAAATAATCCGTCCGCCTCCATACCCGACGTTCGGTTGGCTCGGTCTTTCGCAACTTCTGCGATAGCCTCTCCTCGAATGGACTTTTCATCGTTCAACCACCCCATGAATCGTAGAGCCTCCGCTCTCGATAAAGGTTCTCCAAGATATTCGACTTTCTCCTCAAAAAAGGTACGGTCTTCTTCTAATAAGGCCTCTTTGAATGCGACGTGAATTTTATCTTGTTCTGCCGCCGGCTTGTATGCATATATATAGAAAACAATGGCTCCAACTAGAATCGTGAAACTAGAGATCAAAAGAAAGACTTTCAGACTCCGCTCTTTTTTTCTACTTCTCGTATAAGGCATGTGCTCACCTCCTTTGCGCTCACTTATCTTCATTATAGAAGGAATCCATCTCGCTTCCTATCGTTCTTGCGCCCGAACTTCCGTGTTATGATGGAACAGAAACGACATTTAAGAATGGAGGAATGAAGATGCATACAGATCCGACCTGTATCTTTTGTAAAATTGCAAAACAAGAAATCCCATCCTATCGTGTATATGAAGACGAAGCGGTCGTCGCTTTCCTCGACCTTTCTCAAGTGACGAAAGGACACACGCTCGTCATCCCAAAACATCATGCGAAAAACGTATATGAATTGCCGGAAGACGTGGCGGCAAGTGTCTTTAAACGCGTCCCGACCATCGCCAAAGCGATTCAACGTGAAACGGGTGCCATCGGAATGAACGTCTTATCGAATGCCGAAGAAGTTGCCGGACAAACGGTGTACCACTTCCATATCCATTTGATTCCGCGCTTTGGACACGAGGATGGATTTGGTGCGAAGTGGATCACGCAAAACGACGCCTTCACGTCGGAAGAACTCACTACCCTTGCATCGAACATTCATGCCCACGTATAAACAGACAGAGACCCGTCGACGACGGGTCTCATTTATGATTGATTGATTGAATCACGGTGGCGTTTTCGTTCCTCTTCTAGTTGCGCACGCTCGACCTGAAGCTTAATTGCCACTTCGTATAGCTGTTGACGCGTCTTGACAGATGTCGCTTGCTCAAATTCTTTTCGTAATTTCGTTAGACGGGCATCTATTTCAAGCATCCGCTTTTCTCGCATCGATTCTTCACGTGCCTGTTCCGTTTGCTTCGACGCCTCGTATCCCGCCTCTAGTGTATTCATAATGGATTCGGCCCAAGTGTCATCTCCCAGTCGTTTCGCAGCGAGATACAGGTCAAGCATGTCATCTACCCAACGCTTCGCTTTCTCCACTGAGGATCACCTTCCTTTACCTGTATTTTAAAATAAAATGATTTTTCGGTCAAAAATGAATGTTCTGAAAAATTTTATTTGCGATATAGGTTTTTAAGCACTCTTTTTTGGTAAAATAATATGAAAAGAATGTAATTCTGATTATCCGAGCTTGAGGAGGGGAATGAATTGTCGAGTCGTCAACGTCGAGATTGGATTGCTTTCGGCTTTGTTTTAGCATTTTTAGGAGTCGCCACAGTGAAGAAATTGGCGCGAGGAACTGCAAATGATGCCGCTGCTCAACAACATCGAGCATCCACAATCACTACGCTAAAAGAACAATTTGGGAATGTGGCGAAACATGCATCGCAGGTTGCCGCCGCAGGAAAACTGCAAGGAAAAGAATTGACTGACCAAGTGAAAGCCGAAGTCGAACGCTATCAACAAGACATTCAGCCTTCAGTCGAGCGCATCCAAGGGAACCTTCAGGAACTCTCGAACGTACAGTCTGCTATGACTGACAAAACCGTCAATCAAACACAGTGAGTGTTTGAGGTCATCGTCCGTCGATTACATTTGACTTTATATCCGGAAAGGATGGATCGAGATGGAACACGAAAAAGAATTCACTGGCCCTGAGGCCATGCTCTATAGCCACAAAATCATTCAATTGAGTAAGGCTTTGTGGAAAACCGTCGAAAAAGACTGGCAAAACTGGATCAAACCGTTCGACTTAAATATCAATGAACATCACATCTTATGGATTGCCCACGCTTTAGGCGGTGCATCGATTTCAGAAATTGCGAAATATGGCGTCATGCACGTCTCGACTGCTTTCAACTTCTCGAAGAAGTTAGAAGATCGTGGATTACTTACGTTTTCTAAAAAAGAGACGGACAAACGAAACACGTACGTTCAATTGACACCTGAAGGCGAATCGTTATTACTCGAAACGATTCACGCATTCGATCCAGAAGGGAACGGCGTATTCCGCGCTTCCCTTCCGCTTCAAGAACTATATGGAAAGTTCCCTGACTTAACAGATATGACGGCTATCGTACGTCGCTTGTACGGGGATAACTTTATGGATATCTTTGCGGAAACGTCAAAAATGATCACAGAAGAGGCAGGCAGACGCCCTGATGAAGATGAACTCAGTCAAGAAGCCTGACCTGCCGATAAAGTGGTTCTGTGACGTCTAACTCGATTCCTTGTCGGACGCATGCCTCGAGAATCGTTTTGACGTCAAGTCTCACATCTAACATACCTGCAAAATGGACGAGCAATGGTTCTATGGACGTATATCCGTAGCGCAATTGCTCGTTTTGCTGCGCCCGAATCTCCTCAAGCAATTGATAAAATGACTCGACTTCTTGTTTCGTCAAATTCGCTCGAATCACTTCATATTCGAACGGACGGTCTGTCCAATCGACAATCTCGAGTAAGATCTTCATCTGATAGGCTAAATGCTCGACCTTCTCCTCTAGTGACACTTCCCTCACCCCATCATTTCACATTCTATTTCATCATTATACGACAGGATTGTATGCTATGATACTGTACAGACAAGAGAACAGCTGTCATGATTAGGAAAATGTGATATAGTCGGACTTAGAAACTTTAAAGAATTATTAGGGGTGGAATACATGTCAAACGGAATGACGAACGAACCAAAAAAGCAAGATAAAAAATTCTCAACTGGCGCACTCGTGGGTGCATCTGCAATCGCACTCATCATCGGTGCTGGCGGTACGTATGCGGCAACGAACGCAGGCGGCGGAGAGTCAGATAATTCAGCAGTCGTCACATACAAAGGCGGCGAAATCACACGCGGTGAAATCGCGGATATGAGCTACGACCGCATGGTGCCACAACTCGCATTCCAAGAGACGATGAATGCACTTCTTGAAAAAGAATACGGTGACCAAGTCGACCAAGAAAAAGTAGATGAAGAGTTCAGCAAGACAGAAGAACAGTTCAACTCAGAAGAAGAGTTCGAACAAGCGATTCAACAAGCCGGTATGAGCGGTACGGAAGAGTTTAAAGAAGCGCTTCGCGGACAAATGCTCGTTGACGCTGCGAAATCGAAACTTGTCGATGTGACCGATGAAGAAATCGAAGCACAATTCGCAAAAGAGAACGTGGAAGTGGAAGCTAGCCACATCCTCGTTGAAACTGAAGAAGAAGCACAAGACATCATCAAAGAGTTGAATGACGGTGCAGACTTCGCTGAACTTGCGAAAGAAAAATCAACGGATACTGGTTCAGGAGAACAAGGTGGAGAACTCGGTTTCTTCTCTGCTGGTAAGATGGTACCTGAATTCGAAGAGTACGCATTCAAAGAAGATGTCGTTGGTAAAATCTCTGAACCGGTTCAATCTCAGTTCGGTTTCCATGTCATCAAAGTGACAGACCGTAAAGAGAAAGACTTGAAACTCGAAGACGAGAAAGATCGCATTCGTGAAGAATTGGCAGCTGAAAAATCAGCTTCTGTCGATGCGAACAAAATTTACGCTGAGTTGATTGAAAAATACAACGTTGACGTAAAAGATGCAAAAGCAGAACAACAATTTGACGCTGTTAAAGAAGCGATTAAAAACGCAGACGAGTCTTCAGAAGAACCTGCAGCCGAATCAACTGAACAGTAATCACAAAGGGGCACTCCAGCAATGGAGTACCCCTTTTTCGTTGATCATCTATTATAGATTCGGGCGATAGAAGGCACGGTTATCGAGTGCCATGACACGCTCCGTGAATGTCCCCGGCTCGACCCCTTCATACGCTTTCTCAAACATATTCATGCGCGCATCAATGTTATCAATAAAGAATAACATCTCCGCTTCAGGCAACTGTGGCGTATTCGCAGATCCCCATTCCGGCTTCCCGTGATGGCTTAAGACGAGATGTTGCAACAAGGTCGTCACTTCGCGGTCCGTTCCAAGTTCCCGTGACACGACTTCAAGCTCCGATGCCATGAGTGACAAATGACCGAGTAATTTTCCTTCAAGTGTGTATTCTGGCGTAATCGCATCAGACAATTCGATGACTTTCGCTAAATCATGCAAAATGACACCTGCAATCAAAAGATCACGATTCAAGGATGGATACAGTTCACACATCGTATCCGCGAGCTTCAACATCGACATCACATGAAATGCTAGTCCTGAATAGACCGCATGATGATGTCGAACGGCAGCCGGGTACGTAAAGTATGCCTCTTCGTGACGATTGACGACTTCCTCGACAAGACGGCGAATCTCATCGTGTTGAAGTGACGTAATGAATCCACGAATCGTCGTCTCGAGCTCTGACTTCGGAATGGGAGCTGAGCGGACGTACGGTGCGATATCCACTTCCTGCTCGATGATCGAAATTTGTTTTAGTTTCAACTGGGTGCGCCCGCGATAGTCCATCACTTCACCGGCCGCATGGACGATTTTTTTCGTCGCATACTTCTCAGTATCGGCACTATCCCATAATTTCGTTTCGATTTCACCACTCTCGTCGCAAAGGATTAATGTTAAATAAGGTTTTCCGTTCCCGGCAAGTCCCTTATACGATTGTTTGATCATGACATATTGGTCTAGCGTGTCGCCCACTTTGAGCTGACCGATTTTTGTCGTCAATGAAAGCACCTCTCTCTTGTTCAGTACTTTCATCTTAACGAAAGTTTGCGACAGATGCCAACATTCCTGAAAATTTGGGAATACTATCAATATAGTGAATTGGAGGAATGGATGATGGAATGGGATTGGTATACACGACCGGAAGATTATGTGCATGTTGATCAGCTATATGCTCAAGCATATACGTATTGGCTTGAACAATTGACGACTTCGAATGTGACGAAGATTGTCGTCGAAAATGGATATATGTATGGTTCACTCACGCTCGACTATGAACAGTTAGAACGGGAGCCACAAAAAATTGGACACTACTTCATTGGACCTGATTTTTTGTGGACAATCGGCTTTGATGATTTGCACCATGAGTCCGTTCTTGCCAAACAATGTGATTCTCCGATCGAGGCGTTTTATGAGTTGCTTGCCGAACGGATGAACAACTACTTTCATGGCATCGATGAATTTGAAGAACGATTGATGGCCGCTCAGCGTGAAATGACGGGACAAGTTCCCGCTACGTTCATGAATGAGATTTTTGGTCTTCGCAGTGAGATCGAACGGTGGTCCGATACGGTCACCCCATATAAGGAGCTTGTCATGGCGGGACGAGAGGCTTTTTTAACGATCGATTTGCAGCAGTTGAAGTCGTATCAGCTTGCCGATTATCGAGTCAGTCGATTGCTGACACTCATCAATCATTATCAAGAAGACGTGATTGCGATGACAGACCTCGCCTCCACCCTGTCAAACTTCCGAGGGAACGAAATCATGAAGGCACTAACCGTCTTCACCGCGCTGACGACTCCCGTCGTTGCATTCGGTGCGGTTTGGGGAATGAACTTTAAAAACATGCCTGAACTGGAATGGCCGCTTGGATATGGATTCGCCTGGCTCATGATTCTTCTCTTCACGCTCATCATCCAAGTGTGGCTGAAACGGAAGAATTGGATCGGGTCATTGCTACAGTTTCCGAATCAGACGACTTCAACGAAACATCGATCAAAACAAAAATCTCAAAAAACGAACAAAAGTTCGGTATAATGAAAGAAAAGTGATTCACACAAGAAAGGTGATGTTATGGAACGACTCATCATTCATGTGGACATGGACGCATTTTATGCCTCTGTCGAACAGCGTGACCGTCCTAACTTACGAGGAAAGCCCGTCATCGTAGGAGGCCCACCCCACAGCCGTGGGGTCGTCGCGACATGTTCCTATGAGGCGAGGAAATACGGCGTACACAGCGCGATGTCATCACGTCGCGCTTTTGCCTTGTGTCCCCATGCGACGTTTGTCAAACCACGGTTTCAGGCCTATCGACAAGTCAGCGCACAAGTGATGGAGATTTTTAAGTCGGTCACACCGCTCGTCGAACCACTCTCGCTCGATGAGGCTTACCTCGATGTGACGGAGAATTCGTTATTGAGTACATCCGGACCCTTTATCGCCCGGTATATATTAGGCGAGATTAAGCGTCGCACCGGCCTCACTGCATCTGCCGGAGTCGCACCGTCAAAGTTTGTCGCGAAAATCGCTTCAGGATTTGAGAAACCAAATGGACTCACGGTCGTTCCGCTCGATGAAGTGGCAACCTTTCTGGCTCCCCTCTCCATCGAAGCCATGCATGGAGTCGGAAAAGTGACCGCCCAAACGCTTTATAAAAGTGGTTATCATACGATCGGTGACCTTCAACAAACTCGTCCTGAGCAACTGAAAGCCATCTTTGGACATGATCGTGGGCACCAACTATATGAACTGGCACACGGACGTGATACGCGTCCTGTCGTGGCCACGCGAGAGCGTAAGTCGATTGGGTCAGAAACGACGTTTGCATTTGATATCGATGACCCGGAAGAAGTGTTCGAACGGGTCATCCCAGAGATGGAGGACGTATTGCGTCAGCTCGATCGCCGCGACTTGAGCTGTCAAACGGTCACCATCAAAATAAAGACGAGCGAGTTTCAGGCTCGGAGTCATCAAATCAAATTAAACCACCCGACGCATGACCATGATGAGATTAGACGACTTGCCAGACGTCTTTTCGACGAGATGAACGTCATCGAGCCCGTCCGCTTGATCGGACTGACCGTATCCGATTTGATTCCCCGAACTGAATCGACACGACAGCTGACATTCGACGAACTGACAAAACCTTCTCTTGAAGAATGAATGACCATTCATTAAAATGAAGAAAAGGGGGTCGTGTGAATGGAAACATACACGGTGACAGGATTTGAAAATGATGGCACGCTCGTATTGAATGAAATGTTCGAAGCGAGCGACGATCAGTCGGCCAAACAAAAAGGGCTCGACATGCTTCGTGCTGCTGGACATGAGCATAAAGGGGCGCGTATCGTACGACGGGGGCAACTCATCTACTTCGAGCGTTGCAAATTACCGGGGAAACTGAAAGGGACGGCATCTTAACAAAAGTAGACCAGGACAATGATTGTCTTGGTCTACTTTTTCATTCACCATATTTTTTATTCCACGCATCCTGCCATTCTTGAAGATCGGGGTGAATATCTTCAAGCGATTCTCCGCTCAAACTATACCCGTTCCCTGAACCTGATCCGTCTGTCACGGGGAATGATGTCCCGCCGATGACCTTTCCATCCACAATCATTACCGAGACAGCAGTCTGTCCTTCGGGAGATTGCTCACCAATCGGGTGATCTTTCACCGTAAAGTTTTCGTAGTAGATGGTCTTACCCACGTATTCATCCGGTGATACCGATTGTAGTCCCCAAACGTTCCGTTCACGATCCTCTGCCAGTTCCTCTAAGGTCAAGGTACTCGTATGCTCTCCTTCAAAAGAAACGATCGAGTACTGTTGTTCCTCGAGATACGCTTCGGCCACCTGCCCGTTCTCCGTCATCTCCGGTTCTGATTCAGTTTCCATCTCTTTCCCACACGCAACAAGAAACAGGCAGAAGAATACAATCATCCATTTTTTCATCATCGTCCCCCCTTTCATCTGCTGATTCCTCTATTTTCGATACTCGTCCCCAAACCTCCTATTCAAAATGGGAAAAGGATGAGAATCATCAGAATTCCTATAATGCCCGTGATGAGTTGCAACGGCACACCGACTTTGACAAAATCCATAAATCGATAGTTGCCGATACTAAAGACCATCGCATTTGTCGGAGATCCGAACGGGGTCATAAAAGCGAGTGACGCCGAGATGGCGACCGCAACGACGAATGGAACCGGACTGACAGACATCGATTCGGCGAGTGCAATCGCAAGGGGGACGAACAAAATAGCGGTCGCTGTATTCGAGATGATTTGACTAAGAATCATGCTGGAGACGAATAAGACGACGAGTACCCATATAGGACCAAAGTCGGCAAACGTCCTTTCAATCCATGCAACGACCCATGCCATGATTCCCGCCTTTTCAAGCGCCGTTCCTACCGGGATCATGGCCGCAATCAAGACGAGCGAGGACCATTGAATGGATTGATAGGCGACGTCCATCTGTCGGACAGCCCCACTCAACACCATCGCTAGCGCAGCCATCCATACGGCAACGGTCGGGTCGACCCATTCCAACATGAACAGGAGCAACAACGTGAGCATGATGATGCCTGCTGCGAGCTGATGACGCCCGGATACGACTCGATTGGCCACCTCGGTCACCCGTTCATTCGATAACAGGTCATGTGTCGCTTGCTCCATCCGCTCTAAATCATCCCATGTCCCTTGTACCATCAACATGTCTCCTTGTTTCAGTGGGGTGTCTTTCAATCGCACGTGTGCAATCTCTTCTTGTGGTCGTATGACTTTTAAGACATTGACATGAAACTGATTACGTAACTGACTCTCACCGATACGCTTCCCGATTAATCGACTCACCCCTGGGACCGTGAACAGGAGAACCCCTCCGGTTTGATCATCTACACGGGTGGCCTCAATCGGTTCAAATGGAATCTGTTCTTTTTCGGAAAAGTTCCGAACGTGCCGTTCCTCGCCGCTGACAAGTAATTCCCCCGCACGTAGTACGGTGTCCGCATGAGCCGTCTCATGATGGTGCCGTCCATGAACTCGTTCCTTCAAGACTATAACCCCTTCATGAGACCATGAAAGGTCACGTAACTGTTTCCCAATTAACGGATGACTCTTTGCAATCGACATCACATAGACGTTTGGACGCAATGGCTCACTTATCTCCGTCTTCAACCACTGTTTCGCCCCTTCTTGATGGAGTAAGCGATTCCCGATTAGACGGAAATAGATCAATCCAATCACCATCACGACCAGACCAATTGGAAACAATGAAAAGAATCCGAGCGGTTCATCCACGAGGCCGCGGAGTGCTTCTGCCGCAACGAGATTGGGAGGTGTCCCAATCAGTGTCATCGTTCCACCGATGCTTGAAAAAAAGGCGAGTGGCATGAGATAAGAATCCGTAGATTGTTGGATTTTTCGTGCCATTACCATCACAACAGGAATGAGCAAAGCGACGGTCCCCGTATTGGACATGACACTCGACAAGAGCGTCACCGTCAACATAAACAGATAGAATAAACGCGTCGCATTCCCTCCCGCGTATGGAATAAGCAAAGAAGCCAACCGTTCCGCCAGACCAGAATGAAACAATCCCGCTCCGACCACGAACAGTCCAGCAATCATCAAGACGACCGGATTGGAGAAACCAGCCATCGCCTCACCTGGGGTCAATTGTTGTGTGAGCACGAGGCAAACGAGTCCAATCAATGCCACTAAGTCCGCCCGTAACCATCCTGCTATGAAAAAGAAAATCATCCCAAAAAGGATTATCACCGTGATCATGCTGATTCACCCTTTCACTATTGTCACAACTTCATTATAACCCACTTTATGTAAGCGCTTACTTAATGCGTGTGACAATCTCATCAACAAAAAAACGGATGGCTCAATAGCCATCCGCTCATCATTTGTTATTGAACTTCGTTTTCGTTCACCATCGGGGCATAAAGCTCCTCGAGTGGTTTCATGATGATCTTCGTCACTTCTGTAACGAGTTGGTGCATGCGTTGCTCTTCTTGCATGAGCTCCATGATCAATTCGTTCTGTTGAACGTTCATCATTTTCGTTTGCGCATCCATCATTTCCTGCTCAGAGATTTCCTCTCCTTGCATCTGCTTTTGTTGAAGCGTCATTTGGATGTTACGGAAGTCAGCGAACAACTGGTTCGCTTCCGCATCCGCATTGACACGATCGTATAAAGAAGAGAGTGTTGTGAACTCTTCAGAATCGCGAAGTGCTTTCTCCAATTGGTAAGCTTGGTCGTACAAGTTTGTTTGTGACATGTAACGTCCTCCTAAATGCTATTAGGGTTAAGCCATCACAAGATGGCAATCAACCCTTGAATCAACCCAATCATACCACCTAACAGCGCACCAAGCCATGTTATTGCCCGGAACTCTCGTTTCGAGATCGATAAGACGATCTCTTCGAGGTACGACGTGTCGAGTGATTGGACCTGCTCTTGCACAATCTTATCAATCTTCAATCGGTCCATGATTGTCTCCATTTGGTTCGTGAAGCGCTCAATGACAAGCGCGACACCTTGTGGAACGAGTTCGTCGACAATGCGGGATTCGACGGACTGTGTATACGACGAGACCGGACGATCCAATAATTGTCCGATTGGCAAACGAGATACAACTTGGTCTGTGATGCCATCGATGAGTCGTGCTTCGAGTCGGTCATCGATCAGTGTATCGACCGTCTTCTCACTGAATCGCTCAAATTCACGCGTGATCATCGTCGTCATTCCGTCACGGGTCGATTGACCACGTAAGATGTTGACGATTTCTGGTCGAACCATCTCGACAAAGTTCATGTTTTGAATGAACCCTGCGATAAATCCGAGACGACGCTGGACGAACGAGTCAACCATGTGACGAAGTTGCGCCTCACCTTCAGGAGAATAGAAATATTCCTCTGATTTGACGAGAAGCGCCTCTACGACTTCAGGAATGACCACTCGTACACGGTCCATCCCTTCTTCTCCAAGTAACTCAAACAGCTTTCGTTCTTTCACTTCAGCCATGACGTTCGATAGCTCGTCACGTAGTTTTTCATCTGCTAGCGTGAGGAATCGTGCCTCTGCGTTCGGATAGAGGGGTTCCAATAGCTCGCGAACCGTCTTATCCGAGCGTAACATCGTCTGGACCTCTTGTTGCGCAAAGTGCGTAATATGCGTCGTCACTTGGTCATCTAGCAATCGCTTCCGCATACCCTCTGGTGTCAATAAATGTTTGACGACCGTCTTCCCTAAACTAGATGCCAGTTCATCTCGACGTTTCGGAATAAGTCCTGGTGTAAAAGGAATCCGGAATGAACCGATGTATTTCGGTTCGTGTGGTCGGAATAACATCTTGATGGCGAGAAAGTTGGTCACGCCCCCGATGGTCGCCCCGATCAATATCATGAGTAAAATCTTTAATAACCCGTCCAAACTGCAAGCCTCCGATCTGAAATATGATACATTGTTGTTGAGGTGATAGTATTGAATACGTTTGATCGTATTAAATCGATTTTTCCGACTGCTGTCCATCGGTCGGAAGATGCATCTGGTGACCTTGATTGGTTCGAGACGCAAGATGGTACCCTATTCGGACTCCCCGCATTCGAATTGAGCGAACGCGAACAAAAGCTGTTGGCGATGTGGGCGACGCCAATCCTTCAATCAGACCCCCATCAACGAAAATGGCAAGCAACACTTCAAGATGAGACGTTTCGTTTTGAGCAACCGTTTCGGCTCATCTCTCTTTCTCTCCAAGAAGCAGAAGAAGAATCGTTCGAATCCTTCGTCAATATCGTCCGTGACTTTATGCCGCATGCCAAGGTCATCTTGATGTCGACAAGACATATCGAGCTAATTGAGCAAAGCCCATTCGTCGATCTTCAGGAGTTTGAGGACGTATTGCGGGCCATTGCGAGTGACTGTTTCATCGAGGCACATGCTGTCTATAGCGAACGTCCACAAGGTTCGCTTGCCCATGTGTATCGTCAACATCAATTGCTCATGCCATACGCACCTATGTCTACTAAAACTTACCCTGCTAGTCAATTATTATACCATTATTTACTACAACAGGACTCAAAAGAGCGGATGCATATCACTGCCCCGTTAATGCAAATGCTCGATTTATCGACAATCGAATTATTAGAGGCGTTGTTTCGTCACTCGTTGAATGTCTCGCATACCGCCAAAGCACTGTTCATGCATCGAAACACGCTAAATTATCGGCTCGATCGCCTATTTGAGACGACGGGTTACGATGCTCGAACGTTCTATGACGCTAGCCTTCTTCAACTCATGATCATGTTGCACAAATCCGATTGACGGTTTTTGTGCAACTTGTCCATATTCAATGCAAGCGGTTTCATCATATAATCGTTCTTGTAAGCGCTATTATATACACATAGATTCTTTAGGAGGCTAACGACATGGCAGAAATTCGTTTAGAACACATTGATAAAATTTACGATGGTGGCGTAAAAGCCGTCAGCGATTTCAACTTGCATATCAAAGACCGTGAGTTCATCGTCTTCGTCGGACCGTCTGGTTGCGGAAAATCGACGACACTTCGTATGATCGCAGGACTTGAAGAGATTTCAAACGGTGACTTTATCATTGATGGGAAACGAATGAACGATGTCGCTCCTAAAGATCGTGATATCGCCATGGTCTTCCAAAACTACGCACTTTATCCGCATATGAGCGTCTACGACAACATGGCGTTCGGGTTGAAGCTCCGTAAGTTCCCGAAAGACGAGATCGATCGTCGCGTAAAAGACGCTGCCCGCATTCTCGGTTTGGAAGAATACCTCGAGCGTAAACCAAAAGCGCTCTCAGGTGGACAACGTCAGCGTGTTGCCATCGGTCGTGCAATCGTCCGTGACGCAAAAGTCTTCTTGATGGATGAGCCACTCTCAAACTTGGATGCGAAACTCCGTGTACAAATGCGTAAAGAGATCATTCAACTCCACAACCGCTTGGACACAACGACGATTTACGTTACCCATGACCAAACGGAAGCGATGACACTCGCTACACGGATCGTCATCTTGAAAGACGGAATCATTCAACAAGTCGGTTCGCCGAAAGAAGTATATGATCATCCAGACAACATCTTCGTCGCCGGCTTCATCGGTTCACCATCGATGAACTTCTTCCGCGGTACACTCGCAGAAGGCAAATTCATCACGAACGGTGAAGAAGTCAACGTACCAGAAGGGAAAATGAAGACGCTTCGTGATCGTGGCTATGTCGGAAAAGAGCTCGTCCTCGGAATTCGTCCGGAATCAATCCACGATGAACCAATCTACATCGACTCACCAACGACACACACGTTCAAAGCGCACATCGATGTCGCTGAGCTCATGGGGTCTGAGTCTTACCTCTACGCTGAACTCGGTGGACAACAGTTCACAGCACGCGTTGACGGTCGCTCGAACATCCACATGGGTGACGACGTCGAACTCGCACTCGATATGACAAAAGCACACTTCTTCGACGGAGAAACTGAAGCAGTCATCCGTTAAGGTATACAAAAAACCTCGATTCGTCTGAATCGAGGTTTTTCTTATCGAATCGCGTAACGCTGTTCGAGTTTGTGTTGACCGGCTTGGATCAAGGTCGATAAAATCCAGTAAATCGACGCCGAGAACAAGAGCAACGGCATGACCAAATACGTCGTGGCCGCAATCTGGTCAGACACGTACGTCAACTCCTGTACCGCGATGACCGTCCCGAGGGATGTCGACTTGATGATGTCGATGACCGAGTTCGAGACAGGTGGGATGGCACGTGAGAGTGCCTGTGGGAAAATGATGTCTTTGAAACGTTTCATTTTCGGAATGCCGAGTGCGACACTTGCCTCCACTTGTCCTTTGTCGACCGAGTTGATGGCTGCTCGGAACGCTTCTGAGATATAGGCAGCGAAGTGGAAGCCTAATCCAAAGATGAGCGACTGCATCCCACTGAGTTGAACGAACCCGGTGAGCCCAACATATAAGATCAACAGTTGAAGTAAGAGCGGTGTTCCACGGAAGAACGAAATGTACGTCCGTGTGAACAATCGTACAATTTTAATCGGACTACTATGAAGTAAAGCGATGATCAGACCGAGCGCCAAGGCGAGAAGAATCGACAGGACACTGGCGATCAACGTGAGCTGGATGGCTTCAAGATAGGCCGAGCGGTTCTCTATGACGGTCGTGATCAGTTCATTCATTGACTGATATCCTCACCGAAGTACTTCTCACCGATTTCTTTCATCGTGCCGTCTTCTTTCATCTCTGTGAGCGCGTCGTTCAACTTGTCAAGCACGTCGCTATCTTGACGTGTCATGAATCCAGCTTCACTTGTGTTGAAGATATCACCGACTGCTTTGACGTCATAACCTGTTTTTTCAAGTTCCGTCAAGATGAAGAGACGGTCGTTGAGGGCCGCGTCCAAACGACCGACTTCGAGGTCTTGAAGGACTTGGTTCGCCCCTTTGTAGAATTTCACTTCAGCGCCAGCTTCTTCAGCCATTTGTGCATAAGCAGAACCTTGTGTCGATCCGACTACTTTTCCGTCAAGATCGTCGATCCCTTGGATGTCATTGTTGTCTGAACCAACGATGACTTGAGCTCCTGACACCGCGTACGGGTCAGAGAATGCATAGTTCTCTTTACGTTCCTTTGTGATGCTCATTTGGTTAGCAATCATGTCGATGCGTTCAGCGTCGAGTGCCGGGACAAGTCCTTTGAAGTCCATTGCTTCGTATTCCACTTTATAACCGGCACGTTCTGCCGCTTCGTTCAAGACGTCGATGTCATATCCAGTCAATTCACCTTTTTCTTTGTACGTGAATGGTGGGTATGTCGCTTCTGTTCCGACCGTGATGACCGCTTCGTCCGCTCCACTGTCTGTTTCGTTACCGCATGCTGCGAGAAGCCCGACTGAAGCTCCGATTGCGAGTACGCTCGTTAATGTCTTTTTCATAATAATTCCGCCTTTCCTATAATCCTTATATGATTACACGGTTTTAAACAATATCCTCATCATACTGGCGCGATGTCTTCATGTCAAACAAAAAACATCACCCTATTTCTAGAGTGATGTTCCTTATCAATCAATCGCTTTCGCTTGTTTCATAACATCCGCTTCAATCGCTTCACGTTTTGCGGTCGTCTTCTCGGCACGATCCGCATGCACACTGAAATAAAACTTGATTTTCGGCTCGGTTCCAGATGGACGAAGACAGAACCACGAACCGTCCGCAAAGACGAATTTCAAGACGTTTGATGATGGCAATTCAATCGTTTCCGATTTACCGGACTGTAAATCGATCGCCACTTGTTTCTTATAGTCTTCGAAACGGGCGACCTCATATCCACCGACTTCTTTTGGCGGATTGGCACGAAACGCCTCCATCATACGTCCGATTTGCTCGAGACCAGCTTTTCCTTTTAACGTCATCGACTGCAAGGACTCTTCATAGAATCCATACTTCTCGTAAATCGACTGCAGCGCATCATAAAGCGTCCGACCGTGTTGCTTATGATAAGCTGCCATCTCGGCTGCGAGTAGGCAAGCCTGAACAGCATCTTTATCACGACAGAAGTCTCCAATCAAATAGCCGTAGCTTTCTTCATACCCGAAGAGGAATTCATATTCGCCTGATTCCTCATATTGTTTGATCTTCTCCCCAATGAACTTGAATCCAGTCAACGTGTTCTCAAGATGTACACCGTACGCTTTTGCAATCGCAGCACCGAGTTCAGACGTGACGATCGTCTTAGCGACAAATCCATTAGACGGCAACGTACCTGTCTCACTCTTTTGTGAGAGGATGTATTCCATTAGGAGCGCGCCTGTCTGGTTCCCAGTCAAGACGAACCACTCCCCGTCCCGTCCGCGCACGGTCAAGCCCACACGGTCCGCATCCGGGTCCGTCGCCATAAGTAAATCAGCATCGACACGGTCCCCGTATTCCATTGCTAATTTAAATGCAGCCTTTTCTTCCGGGTTCGGATAACTGACAGTCGGGAACGCACCATCTGGCTCTGCCTGCTCCTCTACAATTGTCACGTGCTCAAATCCGTACGCCTTCAACCCTTCCATAACCGGACGGCGTCCCGTCCCATGGAGTGGTGAATAGACAATCCGAAGCGGGCTGTCCTGTACGTCATGATGAATCCGAATCGACTGGAGCGCCTCCATATAGGCTTCATCGACTGATGAGTCAACTGTAAGGAGTAGCCCCGTTTGTCGGAGCGCCGCTTCATCTTCAATCTGAATTTTCAGCTCGTCTTCAATCGCATTGACGTACGTAACGAGTTCATCCGCTTCCGCTGGTGGAAGCTGTCCTCCGTCTGCCCCATATACCTTGAATCCGTTATATTCCGGTGGATTGTGGCTCGCCGTGATCACGATGCCACCGAACGCATTTAAATGACGAACGGCAAACGACAGTTCAGGTGTGGCACGCAAACTTGGGAACAAATACGTCTTGATTCCGTTTGATGCCAATGTCCGCGCCGCTTCTAATGCAAACTCAGGCGAAAAATGACGTGAGTCATGGGCGATGACGACGCCGTGACGTTTCGCCTCTTCCCCTGATGCTGAGATAAAATCAGCAAATCCTTGTGACGCTTTTCGAATCGTATAGACGTTCATCCGGTTCGCACCTGGTCCGATTTCTCCACGCATCCCGCCTGTTCCAAACTCGAGCGTCTTATAAAATGCATCTTCTAATGTGGTTTCATTTTTTGCGAGTTCTTCAAGTTCCGCACGTAAATGCGGCTCGAGCCCTTCGAATTGATTCCAACGGTCATACGTTTGTTGCCATGTCATGATTCATTCCCCTTTCACCCTCAAAAAATTCAATCGAAGTACTCGCCAATTGCTTCCATCTTGTATACGATGAGAGTAACGAAACCTCGAGGTGATATTAATGTTTCCAACAATGCGTGCCCAAGAATTAAAACAAATCGTGCATACGAACTCGATTCGTTTCATCGATTGCCGATATTCGCTAAACGACGCGTCCTATGGTAAATATGTCTACCGAAAGGGACATCTTCCGAACGCTGTCTTTCTCGATTTGATGGAAGACTTGTCCGGTCCGCTCGGCGAACACGGCGGACGGCATCCGCTCCCTTCGAAAGAAGCATGGACGGCAACACTTCGTCGCATCGGCTTGAAAAAAGAAGATTTGGTCATCATTTACGATGACGGCTTCCCATTCGCAGCCCGTGCATGGTGGCTCTTCAAATGGGCCGGTCACGAACGGGTCGTTGTGTTAGAAGGCGGTATCCAATCTGGCATCACTTATTGCGGTGAGACCACTACGGACGTTCCACACTATCCGACAAGCGACTATACGCCAGACTTCCAAGACCATATGATTGCGACACTCGATGAAGTGAAAGCTGCTGCGAGCGGCTCACTCTATGATTCACGAACCGAAGATCGCTTCAACGGGTCACATGAACCAATCGACTCAAAAGCAGGTCATATTCCGAATGCATTGCTCTGCTCCTATGCCGAGGCCATCACAGAACTCGGGACGTTAGAAGACTTCCACGACTTAAAAGAACTGTATAAAGATGTTCTTCCCGTTGAGAACCCCATCTTTTACTGTGGTAGCGGTGTGACCGCCTGCGTCAATATTTTGGCGCTTCACGCTCTCGGAAAAGATGATGTCCGACTCTATCCGGGATCCTATTCCGATTGGATCAGCTATCCAGAAAACGAGGTCCACCCCTAAGGGTGGATCCTTTTTATTTTACGCTCGTCGGTTTGATATTCCAGACCGCGTTTGCGTATTCCGTGATGGTACGGTCACTCGAGAAGATTCCTGACTTCGCCGTATTGACGATTGAGCTTTCAGCCCAACGTGATTGGTCACTGAACACCTCATCGACTCGTCGCTGTGCCCGCATATACGAGACAAAGTCTTTCAAGACGAGGAAGTCATCGTTATAGACGAGGAGAGAATCGAAGATGGATTGGAATTGATATTCGCCCACTTTATCGAACGTTCCGTTGACAAGACCATCGACCACATCTTTGATTTCCTGATGTGCGTGATACATCTCTGCCGCATGATAGCCTCCGAACTTCTTATAGTTCATGACTTCTTGCGGAGATAATCCAAAGATAAAGATGTGATCATCACCGACGGCGTCACGAATTTCGATATTGGCCCCGTCTAACGTTCCAATCGTCAAGGCTCCGTTCATCATGAATTTCATGTTTCCGGTACCGGATGCTTCATAGCTCGCAGTCGAGATTTGTTCGCTCAAGTCAGACCCTGGGAAAATCCGTTCGGCCATGGAGACACGATAGTTTTCAAGGAAGATGACTTTAATGAATTGACTCGCCCGCTTGTCCTTATTGATGAGCGTGGCAAGGGCATTGATATAGCGAATGATCTCTTTCGCATAGTAGTATCCCGGTGCCGCCTTGGCGCCAAAGATAAACGTGCGAGGCACCATCGTAAACGTCGGGTCCGCTTGAATCTTCAAGTAAAGCGCATGGATGTGAAGGGCATTCAGCAATTGTCGCTTATAGGCGTGCAAGCGTTTGACTTGTACGTCAAAGATGGAATGAGGGTCCACTGTCTCTCCCGTTTCTTCTTGAATGTATGCCGCTAAGTCCAATTTGTTTTGTTGCTTCACGTCCATGACTTTTTCTTGGAAGCTCCGGTCTTTCGAAACATCCATCAACTTTTCCAAGTCGTTCGGATGTTCAATCCATGACGGGCCGATTGCTTCCGTAATGGCGTCGGATAATCCCGGGTTCGACTTCAAGAGCCAGCGACGGTGTGTGATCCCGTTCGTCTTGTTGTTGAAGCGAAGCGGGAACATCTCATATAAGTAACGCATCTCGCGCTGTTTTAAAATATCCGTATGAATTTGCGCTACGCCGTTCGTTGAATGAGAACCGACGACAGCGAGATTGGCCATATTGATCTGTTCGTTTGACACAATTGCAATCTCTCCCATATGGGATTCGAGGTGCGGATAGTTGACGAGTACGTCTCGACAGAAACGTCGATTGATTTCTTCGATGATTTGATACACGCGCGGCAGGAGGCGTTGGTACATCTCGACCGGCCATTTCTCAAGCGCTTCTGCGAGTAGCGTATGGTTCGTGAACGACATGACGCTCTTTGTAATCCGCCACGCCTCGTCCCAACCGTATCCATGCTCATCCATCAAGATGCGCATCAATTCAGGGATTGCGACGACCGGATGCGTATCATTGATATGAATCGCGTAATGGTCGCCTAACTGCTTAAGTGATTTATTTCGCTTCAAATAGGAAACAAGCATCGATTGAATGCCTGCAGATACAAAAAAGTATTGTTGTTTCAAACGTAATACTTTTCCTTCATACGTCGTATCATCTGGATACAAGAATTCCGAAATTGTCGCAATCGACTGTTTATGTTTCAACAAGTCTTTATACGTCCCTTTCGTCTTCTCTAAATACGCCTCGTCGTCAAGTGGTGATTCGGCGTTCCAAAGACGTAACGTATTCACGACATCATTCTTATAACCGATAATCGGCATATCATACGGAACGGCAAGAACAACCTCGTCTGGATGATGGACGACACGCAATCGATCTCCGATTTGTTTCATCTCAATCCAGCCACCGAAATTAATCTCGACCGCTTTATCCTGACGTCTCGTTTCCCACATGTTCCCGTCACGGAGCCAGTTATCCGGCAACTCGACTTGATAGCCGTCTACAATTTTCTGTTTGAAGAGTCCATAACGATAGCGGATCCCGTTTCCATGCCCAGGTAAACTGAGTGCAGCCAACGAATCGAGGAAGCAGGCGGCCAGGCGCCCGAGCCCTCCATTCCCAAGACCCGGCTCTGGTTCCAACTCGGTAATGTCTGTGAAGTCGTATCCGAGATCTTGCAGTCCGTCTCTAACGAGCTCCAATACGTCTAAACTAAGCAAGTTGTTGTATAAGAAGCGACCTAATAAAAATTCTAGCGAGAAATAGATGACTTGCTTACTGTGTTTTTCTTCTTGACGGTCGCGCGTGTGAATCCATTTGGGCATGGCCTGCTCGCGTACCATCGTTGCCAATGTTTGATACACTTCCTGCTCTGTCCCATCCTCGATCGACTTCCCGTTCAATGCAATGAACCGTTCTTTAAATGCGTCGACAAAGCTTTGTTTATCTGTGAACATAAATTAAGTTAGCTCCTTCCACTCATGCGAATAAATGATATAACTCACGATATTGCTTGGCGGATTGTTTCCAGCTATAGTCCGCGGTCATCGCTTGATGGACGAGGGCATGCCAGTTTTCTTTTTCATAGAAGACACGAATCGCTTTTTCAATCGTCGCCAACATCTCATGAGCATTGTAGTTCATGAATCCAAAACCGGTCCCTTCTTGCGTGAACTCGTTGTACGGCTTCACGGTATCCCGGAGTCCACCTGTCTCACGTACGATCGGCAAGGTGCCATATCGCATGGAGATCAATTGACTGAGACCACAAGGCTCAAAACGTGACGGCATTAAAAAGGCATCCGATCCCGCATAAATCAAGTGTGCGAGTTCGATGTCAAAACCGATATATGACCCGACTTTCCCCGGGTGAGCGGCTGTCATCTCGTGAACGATTCCTTCATATTCCGGTTGTCCCGAACCGAGGAACGCGAACTGGCAAGGGAGCTGTCCAAGTTCTTCACGGACACCGTTAATTAAATCGAGCCCCTTTTGGTCAACGAGTCGGCTGACAAAACCGATGAGCATGACATCGTCACGTACTTCAAGCCCAAGTCGCTCTTGTAACGCTCGTTTATTCGCAAGCTTTCCTTCTTTGTACGTATCAAGGTTATACGACTGTTCGATTCGTGCGTCTGTGTTTGGATCGTTCGTTGCCAAGTCGATGCCGTTTAAGATCCCTCGGACATCGACCGCGCGATGACGTAACGCCCCGTCTAATCCTTCACCGTAATAGGGTTCCATGATTTCGTCGCGATACGATGGGCTGACGGTCGTGATTTGATCGGAATGGACGATGCCGGCTTTCATGTAATTGACGAGACCGTTATGTTGAATTCCTTCGGCCGTGAAATGTTCAGGACCGAACTGTAGCAATTCTCCAAGAATCTCTTCTGGAAAAATCCCCTGGTATTGTAGGTTATGGATGGTATACACGGTGCGAATGCGTTGATACGCTTCAATATGTTGATAATGGATTCGTAAGAAGGCCGGTAAAATACCTGTCTGCCAGTCATGACAATGCAGGACATCGGGTACGTCTTCCATCTTCCCAATCATTTCGAGTACAGCGCGAGAGAAGAAGGCGAATCGTTCAGCATCATCAAAGTGTCCATATAAGACACCGTCACGTTTAAAGTAATACTCGTTGTCGATGAAGTAATACGTGATGCCGTCCCGCTCTAACTTCAAGACTGCCCCGAACTGTTTGCGCCACCCAACCGGAACAATCAGGTCGAATAAATACTCCATCTCGTCCACATACTCTTCAGCGATCGAGCCATATTTCGGCATGACAACACTGACTTCTTCTCCTAGGCCCGCCACCGCTTGAGGGAGCGAACCGACAACGTCGGCCAGCCCCCCCGTTTTCATGAACGGTGCCGCTTCTGAAGCAACATACCAAATTTTCATAAAATCCTCCTCATACCACTGTTCGTTTCGCGATGACAATCGGTTCGTCGATTGTGCCTCGGATGACCTGTCCTCGTTTTACAACAACTTCTTTATCCAAAATCGCATTTTCAACGACAGCTCCTTCTTCAATGATCGATTTTGATGAAATGATTGAGTTTTTCACGCGTGCGTGTTTACTGACTTCAACACCACGGAAGAGAATACTATTTTGCACCTCGCCATGAATCTTACATCCATTTGCCACGAGCGCCTCGTTTACCTTTGATCCTTTCAAATAACGAGTCGGTGGCTCATGTTTGATTTTCGTGTAGATATGCGGGAAGTCATAAATGATGCCTTCGCCACGGAGTAATCGCATGCTTTCATTATAGTAAGAAAGCACCGAGTGAATGACCTGCATTTTCCCGACATAATGGTACCCGTGCACGTGTAAACGATGAAGCTGGGGACGAATGACGCCATCCAACAGGTCATATTCGCCTTTAGAGGTCGCTTCATCAACGAGACGCATGAAGAGATTCTTCGACATAATGATCGTTTCTGTGTACGTGTACTCATCATCCGGTGAGAATCCGCGCTCAGAGATGCCGACGACGCGGTCATTCTCCCCAAGGCGTATCGGACGGCAATAGCCACATTTCTGTTCATGGGTCGTATAGGCAAGCGTGATGTCCGCGCCCATCGATTTATGATGTGCGAGCATGTCGTTGTAGTCAATCGTCGTCAATACATTCGAACCTGTGATGACCACATACGGCTGCTTGCTGCGAATGAAGTGTTCACGGTGCATCGAGAAGTTGGCCAAGTCGCCAAGATACGCTTCTCCGTCCGGTTTCAACGCTGGTGGGAAGATGTGGAGACCGCCTTGCGAACGGTCCAAATCCCACTCTTTCCCTGAACCGAGATGATCCATCAATGAGCGATACTTATCTAACGTAAAGATCCCGACTTGATTAATATTTTGTGTGATCATATTCGTCAAGGTGAAGTCTATCAGGCGATAGCGTCCTGAGAATGGGACTGATGCCAGATTACGATGTCCAGTAAATTCCGGAAACAGACCTTGTTCCGTTCCTAAGTTAATGACCCCTAATAAATCGTTCGTCAACAGTAACGCCTCCTTGCGTGTCTCTTTACTCGTATCAAACTCTTTGTTTGAAGACGGTTCCACTTTCAATGTTTTCGTGTGGTTCAATAACAACGATTTCACCACCCGGCTCACCTACTGTCGCGCCGTCTTCAATGACTGCACAGCTAGCGACAATGGCTCTGTGAATTGTTACATCCTTCCCGATTCTAGCTCCTGGCATAATCACCGAGTCTTTAACGAGTGAACCTTCTCCAACACGGACATCGTAAAATAGCACTGAATGTTGGACTTCGCCTTCGATATGACACCCTTCGTTAATCACAGACTGTTCGACACAAGCGTCTTTTCCAATATACTGAGGAGTCTGGTTCGGGTTGACCGAATAGATTTTCCACTCCGGGTCATATAAATCGAATGGTGGTTCATCTTCCAAGAGGTCCATGTTCGCTTCCCAAAGAGACTGGATCGTACCGACGTCTTTCCAATAGCCTTTGAATTTATAAGCGAAGACGTCGAGTCCTTGAAGAAGCGTGTTCGGAATGATATTCTTCCCGAAGTCAAAGCTAGACGTTTCGTCTTCAGCATCTTTAATCAAATGTTCGCGCAAGACGCTCCAGTTGAAGATGTAAATCCCCATCGAAGCCAAGTTGCTCTTCGGTTCTTCTGGCTTCTCTTCGAACTCATTGATACGGAGGTCATCCGCTGTGTTCAAAATTCCGAAACGCGGCGCTTCGTCCCACGGCACTTCCATGACAGAGATGGTCACATCGGCTTGTTTTTCTTTATGGGCTTCGAGCATTTTCTCGTAGTCCATTTTATAGATGTGGTCCCCCGAAAGAATCAACACATAATCCGGATCGTAATCATCGATGTAACTCAAGTTACGATAGATAGCATTGGCCGTCCCTTCGTACCAGTTTTTCCCCGACTGTGCTTGGTAAGGTGGGAGAATGGCTAACCCCCCATTGCGACGATCTAAATCCCACGCCGTCCCGATTCCTAAGTAACGATTCAATTCAAGTGGCTCGTATTGCGTCAATACCCCGACTGTTGTAATTCCCGAGTTCGTGCAGTTTGACAATGGGAAATCGATAATGCGGTACTTTCCGCCGAAATTCACGGCCGGTTTCGCCGTTTTTCGCGTGAGAGGCCCCAATCGCTTTCCTTCTCCTCCCGCAAGGAGCATCGCAACCATTTCTTGCTTCATAAATAATAAGCCTCCTCAAAATCGTGATATACAACCTCTTTTACCCTTTTTCGTCCTTTCCTAAAGTATTCCTTCTCGAATTATTATATGATAACGTTTACATTTTTATTTTTTTGTAAATTGGACGATATAATGTATAGAGAGAGGTGAAATAGATGAGAGCTTGGATTGGAACCTTATTTTTTGCTGGACTTTTGGCTGCTTCCTTGTCACTTGCCACTGCATTGAAAGAAGAGATTGATCAGGCAGATGAAATTCTATCTTGGGGACAAGAGCTGGTATCGGCACAACCACTCTCGTCAATGCATGCCGTCACACTCGCATACAACGGGGGAGAACAGCAAATCTACTTGACGGGCCGCAGAAATGACGTGTCCCCGAAAGCGTTACCCGAACATATCCAAGATGCGATTACAACCATCGAAGACCGTAAGTTCAATGCTCATCCCGGTTATGATTTGAGCGGGATTGCCCGAGCATTTATCAATAACGCGAACGAGACATCTGTCCAAGGTGGGAGTACAATCACGCAACAGTTGGCACGGAACGTGTACCTCACACATGAACGGACATATGAACGAAAAGTGAAAGAGTTATTGCTTGCTCGAGCACTAGAAAAAAAATATAGCAAGAAAGAAATTTTAACAGCTTATAGCAACGTTATTTTTTTTGGACATAATGTATATGGGATTCAATCGGCAGCCGATACATACTTTTCAAGACCGCTCCACGATCTGAATTGGAATCAACTCGCTTACTTGTTGACAGTACCGAATAATCCGTCACTTTATGATCCGCTCAATCCATCTGATGCTTTTTTTGAGCGTAAGGACCGAATCTTGACGCAACTGTTTGAAGCGGGTGTTCTCTCGAAGAGTGCTTACGATCAGTATCATGGCGTCAAGCTCCAAGCATCGTTTCGCAGTCAAACGATTCAATACCCGGACTATATGGATACAGCCGTCCGTGAAGCGATTCAATTGGTACGGACACGTTACGACTTAGATGATACCGAGGCGAGAGAATATTTGTCCACGCATGAAGCGACGATCGAGACTTACTTATCAACCGGGAAGCAGAAACAAGCAAAACAGGTGATGAGTCAACTCCCTCCCGGTGTGAACGGTGGCTATACGGAACTGACACCTCAAGGGAGAATCGTGGCCATGGTCGACTCTGAGATGACGCAGGTCGGTGAGTTCAACCGAGCGACCCAGGCGTACCGCCAACCAGGTTCCGCAATCAAACCAATCCTCGTTTTCGCCCCATTTATCGAAGAGACAGGAGCGAAACTTGACACGGTACTTGACGGTCGTCCGGCTTGTTACGGTTCTTATTGTCCCGGAAATAGTCACAACCGTGTGTTAGGCGATGTCTTATTGAAAGATGCGGTCGCTTTCTCGTATAACACACCTGCGCTCGCCGCCTTCTCAGCAATCGATCAGGAACGCGCGTATAAGACAGCTGATATGATGTTCAGTCAATGGGATGAACAGGACGAGAACTTAGCGAGTGCCCTTGGCGGTCTCACACAAGGGGTCTCCCCAAAAGAACTCGCCGCCGCCTATACCCCGTTCTTAAATAAAGGCGAGTATACATCCGGACATACAATCAAACAAATCACATTCAAGTCCGGTGAACCAACACTGACCCCGATCTTAACGGAAGAGACAGTCTGGTCTCCGGAAACGATTAGTGAGATGAAAAAAGCGTTATCGACCGTCACCTCATACGGTACAGGTCGCTATGCGAATCAGCTGAAACGTGAGTTTGAGTATCTCGGAGGAAAGACCGGAACAACGAACGACAACAAAGATATGTGGTATGTCGGACTGACCGATCGCACCATCACCGCCATCTGGCTCGGTGCCGATACACCTCGCCCATTCCCGGAACTCGCCAACCGTGCGTATCCGGCGATTGTCTGGACACAGGCACATCAATAAAAGGAGTCAGCCACTGAAAAGTGGACTGACTCCTTTTGCTTTATAATCGACGTTCGATTTGAAGTCGATATGCTCCCCAATGCTCCATTAACTCGTCGTGATTGATTAGTTTCCATGGATTGAAACGGACTTGACCATGTTTATTGAAATAGAGTCCTTGTCGCACACAGTAACTCGCATGGACCAGTTGCCCTTGTTCGCTCCAAAACGTCAGGACGTCATTCGGCCTCAGTGTATCATCCTTCACAGTTTCGTACCTACTTCGCTTTAATGTCTGAAGGAACGTCTCTGGATGAACCCATCGGTGAACGACCTGTTCGTTTCCCGTGACCGCAAACAACGTCGCCGCGAGACAGTTACTTCCATCCTGGATCGGAAACCGATTTGCATAATCCGCAATATGCGAAGCAATCGAGTCATCACAGGGTTCCCCTTCCCAACGATCCCACTCCTTCGCATAGTCGAGCAGGAGAGAATGACGCATCTCGATGTCGAGCTCATTCCAATTTTGCGGATGCAAAACGATGACACACGCGCCATCCTTCTCTATAATCATCTCATTCGATAGACGTTTCATCTGCTCGACTGATATCGGCAAAACAAGACCACGATGGGTCGTCACTTGAAATTCCAATAAACGTGTTTTGACGTGCTCCTGTAACTCCTTCAAAAAGCTAGAGAACGCATGGATGACATAAGTCACGTCTTGACCCATCTGCCACGTCACATACGGATTCGTGATGTCGGGTCTGCGGTAAAGCGGATGATTGAAAAACTCCTGCCTCGGAATCACGAGACAGGAACTCGGTATATCCTCAAGAAACGAAGAATCAATCCAATACAAGGTTTCCTCCGGGACAAATGATAGACACCACGCTTCGATCACATCAGAGGTTGGTCCAAAAGAATGCTTCATAAGATGATATCTCCGACAGAGTTAAACAAGCGAAGGACCGACCAACCTAACCCGCTGACCAACGTCGCCCACATGACGACCTGCATCAGTAATAAGCCGATGGCACGTGGGACGGACATCGATTGGCTTACTTGCCAGACATAGTAAAAGAGATACATCAAGAGCGTGCCAACGAGCACGGCGATAACGGCGAGCAATGTGTTCAAAAAGAGAAAGCTGATTCCGGACCCGATGAGAAAGATGATGGCACCAGGTTTGAGCCGATGAAGCGACGTGCCATTTGTCTCTCGCGCAAAAAAAGCGAAACCGAGTTGATTGAACGTATCGGCTACCAATTTGAATGCGCTAAACAACATAAAGAAAATCGTAAAGAATACGACGAGCACGAGCACTTTCGTCTCTTGCACGGATAACAGTTCGATAATTTCACTATATACGCCAATTTGATTCAGCCATTGGATTACGTACTCGGAGGTCGCAATCGCAAGTGACATCGAAAACAAAATAATTCCGATGAGTGGGGCATAGCTCAGTAAGTACACATTCGTTTTCATGTTCCTTCTCCAATTTCACAGTAATTTCTTATATTCAGTGCAATTCACCTACCAAGTATATTATACTATTTATAGTTATGGAGAATAAAAGGGGGATTTTTGGATGGGCCTATTATTGATGGTTGGAATCAGCGTCGTCTTCCTCGCAGCGATTTTGACAGCTGGATATAACCGTAAACCTGAGGGTAACGAATAAGAGCCGGGATTCTTACGAATCCGGCTCTTTTTTATTTCAATCCTGCATATCCCTGTTGGCGAAGCGCCTCATATACGATGATGGCTGCTGTATTCGATACGTTCAATGAACGAACGAGGTTCGATTGTGGTAGGCGGATGCAGCGATCCAAATTGTTCTCGATGACTTCCATCGGCAACCCTTTCGTCTCACGACCAAAGACGAAGAAGTAGTCACCGTCTACATCTGAAACGTCTAAATCACTCGGGTATTGTTCCCCGTACTTCGTAATATAAAAGAACTGACCATCCGGATGCTTCTCCCACAGCTCTTCTAACGAGTCATGATAGCGTACATCGACGAATTGCCAATAGTCGAGACCGGCACGCTTTAACATCTTATCATCCGTCGAGAATCCGAGCGGACGAATCAAATGAAGGACCGAATTCGTCGCCGCACACGTACGTGAGACGTTCCCTGTATTTGCTGGTATTTCTGGTTGAAACATTACGACATGAATTGCCATGGTTGATTTCCCTCACTTTTTCATTTCAAATTCTAGAAGGCGTTGTTTCTCAGCCAATCCTCCCGCAAAACCGACAAGCTTCCCACTACTTCCAATGACACGGTGACACGGAAATAGAATCGGCAACGGATTTCGATTGAGCGCCTGACCGACGGCGCGAACGGCTTTCGGGCGACCGATTTGTTCAGCAATTTGCTTATATGTGCGTGTCTCGCCATAAGGAATGGTCAAAAGCGCATCCCACACCTCCTGTTGAAACGGTGTCCCGTTCATTTCAACGTAGGCACGATCTGTTTCTTGAAACCCTGTCCGCTCGACTCGCGTCATAAGATTCCGCAACCATTCAGGTGCTTCTTCTGTCGGTTCATGTGTTGTGAACTCCAATTCGGTCAACTTACCTGATCCATTTATCTCGTACATTAGCGGTCCCCACTTAGACGACACGATCTTCATGTGCCCACTCCTCTCGATATATGCGAATCTCTTCATGAACCATATCAGACGTTTCATTCCGTTCAATCTCTTCAAATATCGAATCGGCATCAGGTCCAAGAATCGCACCGATTGCCCAAACAGCCGTCGCGCGCATATCTTCGCGTTCATCCTGTTTAATAAATTCCCTTAAGATTGGAATCGCTGAAAGTTCACGGTAGTGCGCGAGCGCTAAAATCGCATTTCGTTGAATCGGTTTCTTCCCGCGCCATGCGCCTGATAAATGTCCGAACTTTTGTTTGAACTCCCGGTTGCTCAATGTCAGAAGAGGCTCTAAGAGCGGTTTGACAACCTCAGCTTCCGGTAACAATTCTTCATGGTGGCGCCAGTCCTTTTTGCGATTATATGGACAGACTTGCTGACACGTGTCACATCCATATAATCGACCACCAAGTTTCGACCGAAACTCTCGTGGCATCAACGTCTTCATCTGCGTGAGATAGGCGATACAGCGCTTCGCATCGAGGACACCTGGTTCAACAAGGGCCGTCGTCGGACAAGCTGTCATACATTTATCGCAATCCCCACATCCGTCTTCAATTGCTTCATCCGGTGGTAAGTATACATCTAAAATCATTTCGCCCAAATAAAGATAGGATCCTTTCTCAGGAGAGATGATGGAACAGTTTTTCCCACTAAATCCAATCCCCGCACGTTCTGCGACAGCACGATCGACGAGCTCACCCGTATCGACCATCGAACGCGTTCGCACGTTTGGAACCAATTCTTCAATGTACGCTTGAAGTTTGGCCAATCGATCGCCGACCGCCCGATGGTAATCGAGTCCCCACGAAGCACGAGCAAACAACCCTCGTCTCTCCCCGGCGACACTACGGGGCGCATCTTTTAATTTACTTGGATAGGCGATGGCGATCGCAATGATCGACTGTGCCTCTTCAAGCAGAAGTTCAGGATTTGTGCGTTTCTCTAAATCCGGTTCTTCGAATCCAGAGGCATATCCTTTCTCCTGTTGTCGAATGAGTCGTTGTTTCATGACGATGAACGGATCAGCTGTCGTCACTTTCAACTCATCAATCCCGATGGTTTCGGCATACGCTAAGATTTGTTGTTTTAATGTGTACGGGTCCATTCCGTTCACCTCCTCTATATATTTTCGCATACAAAAAATCTCTCCGCCACTCGGCAGAGAGATATGAAGCGGGTGAAGAGAATCGAACTCTCGTCATCAGCTTGGAAGGCTGAGGTTTTACCATTAAACTACACCCGCATGAAATATTGTTGTCGTTCAAGCGACTATAGTTAATATACACCTATACTATTAATCTGTCAACAGGTATTCGTAAGTTTTCTAAATTCAATGAAATCAATATGTTAATATATCTTAATCATTCAAAAGATCATGGATGAAACAAAGAATCGAGTGGCGTCAGGATTTGAAATTGACGGCCGTGCCCCTCTGTTTCTGCAAACGTAAACGCTGTAAGTTGACCGTCCTGATACAAATCTACATGAAGGAAACGATCTTGGATATTTTTATAGATATGGAAGACGTCTCGTGTTTATCCAATTCGCTCGACTTGCTTCAAAAGTTCTTCTTTGACGGGACGTGACATCTGATTTGCAACGTGTGTATGGAAGATACATAACGTCTCTGTCTCCCACACACGCGACACGAGATCTTGTAACATCGTCACACCATCCCCTTCAATGAGCGTCACCATATTAAAATTGATTTCATTCATGGCAGCCTGAAGCAGTTGCCGTCGTGTCTCATGCTCTGGCCAGATTAACGCATTCAACCATGACCGCTCTGCTTGATCTGTCAAGTCCACAATGTTCAAATCGACACCAATACGCGTTCCGATGTCTAATAGCGTCTTAGCCTCGAGATGGAATGATTCGTTCGATTCGACGGTCGCTGAGATGTTTACTGATGAGATGCTTATCGGGTTGATTGGGACGCCATTATATTCATAAGCGTACTGGTCAACAAATAGTTGAAGCCCTGCACTCGTTCCGATTTCGAGCAGTGCGAGTGATTGCTTCGTCTGTTGTTGAATCTTCGAAAATATCGGATACAAGTAGGCGCATCGTTGAACCTCGTTCGTTTGCACACGACGGGTCCTCAATCGATGACGGATCTCACTTTCGTATGTATGGCAAAAAGCTAAAAAAGAGGGAAATACATCTTCAGCTTGTTTTGGATATTTTGTCACGCTAGGATAATAGGTGGCCAACTCATCAGCAGAGTGTTGAATTACCAGTTCATGAACAGATGCAAACAATAGATTTGGAGCAGGTTGTCCCTTTGGTATGTCTTCACACAAAGATAAGAGCCATTCATGCTGGGCCACTTCTCGAGCTAGCACTTCGTATAAGTGACTAGAACCCACACATTCGTTGTCAGCAAATCGGGGATGAACCGATTCGATTGTTCTGTATATTGAATATCATCCACCTCGTTTCTTCTTGTTTAAAACATTCGAGCTGAATGAATGTCCTTCCTTCTCAAAAAAAATAGCGAACAGAAAAAAGACCCTAACCTCAGTTAGAGTCATACGGATACCGGTGGTCGGAGTCGAACCGACACTCCAGAGGAACACGATTTTGAGTCGTGCGCGTCTACCAATTCCGCCACACCGGCATATTATGTTGGAGGCGCCAGTCGGAATCGAACCGACGATAAAGGAGTTGCAGTCCTCTGCCTTACCACTTGGCTATGGCGCCAAAAGTCATTGGAGCGGAAGACGGGATTCGAACCCGCGACCCCGACCTTGGCAAGGTCGTATTCTACCACTGAACTACTTCCGCAAAATGGCTGGGCTGGAAGGGATCGAACCTTCGCATGTCGGAATCAAAATCCGATGCCTTACCACTTGGCTACAGCCCAATAATAATGGGGCGACTGAAGGGAATTGAACCCTCGAATGCCGGAATCACAATCCGGTGCGTTAACCACTTCGCCACAATCGCCATGATGAAATTAAAACAGGGGCAGCAGGAATCGAACCCGCGCTGACGGTTTTGGAGACCGTAGTTCTACCGCTAAACTATGCCCCTAAGTGGTGGGGGGGGGCGGATTCGAACCGCCGAACCCGAGGGAGCGGATTTACAGTCCGCCGCGTTTAGCCACTTCGCTACCCCCCCACATATGGTGGCTTTGGACGGAATCGAACCGCCGACACAAGGATTTTCAGTCCTTTGCTCTACCAACTGAGCTACAAAGCCATATGTAGTATGATTGATTTCAAAATAAAAATGGCGGTCTCGACGGGATTCGAACCCGCGATCTTCTGCGTGACAGGCAGACATGTTAACCCCTACACCACGAGACCGGACTTAATTGCGGGGGCCGGATTTGAACCGACGACCTTCGGGTTATGAGCCCGACGAGCTACCAGACTGCTCCACCCCGCGACGATATAAAGTTAAATGGTGACCCGTACGGGATTCGAACCCGTGTTACCGCCGTGAAAGGGCGGTGTCTTAACCGCTTGACCAACGGGCCATTACATATTTGAAAAACTGGCGGAGAGCAAGGGATTCGAACCCTTGAGACGGTTTTGCCGCCTACACGAATTCCAATCGTGCTCCTTCGGCCACTCGGACAGCTCTCCAAAAGAGAAAGTGGCTCCGCAAGTAGGATTTGAACCTACGACCTACCGGTTAACAGCCGGTTGCTCTACCACTGAGCTATTGCGGAACGATCTTGCCTGG